>DATFLY010000045.1:0-40641 GCA_035267185.1 Lysobacterales bacterium
CCTGACCCACTTTGGCCCGGTGACAGAGATATCTCGGCTGATGGAAGAACTGAGGGAGGACATCCGCTTGCACCACGACATTGCCGCTGAAACCCGGAACTGCGCCGATCCTGAATCCGAAATACGCAGGCGCCTGCTGGACAGGTATTTAACGAAGATGATCGATCATGGGATCAACTGGCCACGAGAGAAAATGGAAGAATTCGTGGCAATGGACCTGGATCTGAACACCCAGGGTCTGGTCGCCTGGCAGGCAAAAAATCCAGCTTAGTCACTCTGATTCCCTGAACTCCGCTAACGTCATCCCGGAAGCGCGAGTAGCGCTGTCCGAACCGCCCTGCGAATAACGTCATCCCGGAAGCGCGAGTAGCGCTGTCCGGGACCCACGTCGCGGCCAAAGTGTTTCACCTGGTGGATCTCCGCCCGCGGGCCGGGATGACTAATAGGAGATCAGCGAACCGCTATTGGCCCGCATCAGCAATGATGGCAGCCAACGCCTCGGCGTGTTCTGATGAATCGTTCAGCGCCGGGATGTATTCAAGTTTTTCCCCGCCGGCTTCCTCAAACCCCTCGGCATTTTCCATCGCGATCTCTTCAAGGGTTTCAAGGCAGTCAACCGCGAAGCCCGGGCACACAACCTGCACATGCTTCACGCCCTCTTCGCCGAGGGCCTCAAGTGTCATGTCAGTGTACGGCTGCAGCCAGGGCTCACGTCCAAGACGCGACTGGTACGTCAGCAGCCACTCATCGTCCTCCAGTTCAAGCTCCTTAACCAGGGCTGCGATGCTGTTTTGACACTGGCTTTGGTACGGATCCCCGGCCTCGATATAGCGTTGCGGAATGCCATGCATGGAAAACAACAATCGTTCACCCCGACCATGAGAATCCCAGTAGGCCCTGATTTTCCCGGCAACTGCCCTGACCCAGCGCGGATCGGTGTGGTACTCATCAATGTCATGCCGATCCGGCTTCCAGTTCAGCTTCTCCAGCGCCATATCGATCGCATCGTAACCCGTCGCAGTCGTGGTGTATGAAAACTGGGGATACATTGGCAATACTGTAAGTGACTCAACACCGGCGGATTTCAATTCCTCCAGTGCCTGCAGTATCGATGGCGTGCCGTATCGCATTCCAAGCGCAAACACCTGCCTGGATTCCGAATTTTTCTGGAGCCTGTTCCTGAGTTTTTTGCTGAAATGAAGAAGCGGCGATCCTTCAGTCATCCAGACCTTGGCATATGCACGGGCCGATCGACCTGCCCGAAGAGGCACGATCACGAGGTTAAGCAACGGCAGCCAAAACCAGCGCGGCAGGTCAACCACACGTTCGTCTGAAAGGAATTCACGAAGGTACCTGGCAACTGCAGAACGCGTCGGTGCATCCGGCGTACCCAGGTTGAACAACAAAACACCCTGCTTCTTTGCAGGGGTTACTGGTCGTTCAGTTTTGGGTGATTCTGTCATGATAACTGCAAAAAATTCATGTTGTTGTAAGAATGATACAAAACTCTATTGCTCAATAAATAACCAGTTGTTGACACGTGGATATACAAGGTTTCAAAACAGCAACAGCCATAAACCCCTCATTCATAGTCAATTTTTGTCTCTGTTTACCATCCTGTTTAAGGATCCTGCCATGAATGAATGTTGCTGATCTGCAACATCCACTTCAAGCGCCAGTCGTGAAACCGCAAAATTCGCTTTAACGTTTTGTTTTATTTATTTTTTCTGCTAGCATGGCCGTCCGTCGCTTGATCAGCGAGGGTGATGGTTGCCCACGCTAAATGATGACCCGAAAAATGGCAAAGCAGAATAAAAATTCGCGCCACAAAAACCGCCACTCTAGCATGCTTTTTTACTGGTGCAGGGTGGGATTTTTCACCGCGCTCGCGTGTTTCGTTGGAGGTACAGCATTTGCTGCCCCCAACGGCTACAGCATCAATTCCGACAGCGACAATGACCTCACCCGCGACAGCCTCTATTTGATCGACCTGGCAACCGGGTCTGAGACCCGGATCGGCAGCGTCAGGGCATTCAACCAATTTCGCTCAGACGTAGAAGGGCTAGCCATCGCTCCGGACGGAACGCTGTATGGCGTCGATGAAGATTTCCTGACGTTGTTCCCAATCAACAAGGCGACAGGCGCAGTCATCACCGCCCAGGAAGTGTTCATTGATGGTGTTCCAACCGGCGGCGGCAATGATTTCGGTATGACCTTCGGTTGTGATGGCAACCTTTATATCACTTCCGTGACGACTCAAACGCTTTACAGGATGCAGCTGGACGGGGTGGCTACTCCGGTTGGCGGACTGGGCAATCTTGGCGTTGGGATCAGTGCAATAGCGGCATATGGCAATCCGGTTCAGCTGTTTGGACTGAGCAATGGCGATCAAAACCAGGATCCTGCCAGCATCAGAAAACTATGGTCACTGGACATCCAGACGGGTGCGGCCACCGAGGTCGGCACCATCGGCTCAGAAGCACTGAAATACGACCAGGCCGGATTGGCTTTCGATGAAGACGGTGAACTTTGGGCACTGACTGATCGTCGGGACCAGATCGGGTTTCCAGTCCCAAGCCAGATACTGCGCCTGGATGGAAGCAATGGGCGAGCTTCGGCCATCACAAGCACCTCACAAAACGGCTATGAAAGTCTGGCAATCAGTCCACCTCGTGGTTGTTTCGGTGGCGGAAATGGCGAGACAGCCCGATTCGCAGTCTCAAAGCGTTTCATGGATTCCAATAACCAGCAGCCAGTCACTTTTGACCTGAGTTGCAACACAGGCTTGCCCCTCGAGCAGTCGATTTCTGTCGAGCCTTCAGGCGGCCTCAATCAGGATCTTGAGGTGACTTTCGTGGTCACCGACTTTGAAAGCGGCGAATTAGATTGCCAACTCAGCGAACAGGCTCCGGCCGGCTACCAGGGTACCTACGACTGTGACGGCGAGTCTGCCTGCTCGGCCGGCGATCCCTCTGCGCTGGATGATAACTTCCAGGGGCCTTGCAGTTTTACCGATGTCGAAACGGGTGATGAAAACGTCTGCTTTATTCGGAACTACATCGCACCAGTCGACGTGGATGTCACGAAACTCTGGATTGATGTGAACGAAGAGTTCGAGGGACCGACCATTGCAGAAATGTCCTGGGCTTGTGTCAATGCTCGCAGCAGTGGCGACGACCTCACGATCGGCACCGAAACAGGCGATCTGCAGTTTTTCCTCCAGGAAGAGACCGTACCGTTTAGCGTTTACCCCAATTTCGACCCCGCACAGCCAACAGTCTGCTCGGTGACTGAAGACTTCCCCGGCTTCGACAGTGATGTTGAATCAGATGCCAGCGAGTGCCAGGGTTTGATGGTATCGCCAGGTACGGGTGCGGCATGCACAGTGATCAACACAAGACTTTACGCAGGTATTCCAACGCTGGATACCTTCGGCAAGTCTCTGCTGGTTTTGATCATGCTGTCCCTGGGGTTGTTCAACATCAGACGAATCCTGTAGGAGCGGCGTCCTCGCCGCGACTGCACCGATACACCCTCGGCTGCTTTAAGTTAGAATCTATTTCATTACATTCTCGGAGTAACGCCATGGGAATTGGTGGTATCAGTGTCTGGCAGTTAATCATCCTGCTGGTTATCGTCGTGCTGGTCTTCGGCACCAAGCGGCTGCGCAACATGGGCGGCGACCTTGGTGCAGCGATCAAGGGATTCAGAAAAGGCATGGAGGACGAAAAGTCCGACAAGGAAGAGCCGGATAAGCTGGCAGAAGAAACTGCCCAGGCTCAAACCCAGGCTGATGCAGAATTCCGTGAGAAAGAAGAAGAAGTCAAGCCTTCTAAACCCGCAGAGTCCTCATAGCACACTGCGAAGCAGGGAAGCGAGTCTCCTTGAATGTTTGACGTAGGTTTCGCCGAACTCCTGCTCCTTTCACTCATCGCATTGCTGGTGCTCGGACCTGAGCGCCTGCCGCGCGTGGCTAAAACACTTGGCGGTTTGTCACGCAAGGCCCGCAGCAGCTGGTTAAGCCTCAAGCGTTCTATCGATGAGGAGATTCGCCAGCAGGAACTGAAAGAACCTGTCGACAAGATGCGCAAGGACTTCAAATCCACGGTCGACGATTTTAAATCGTCAGTGGACGATGTTAAAAACTCAATCGGTGAAACAGGCAAGGCTGTAACCGGCTCAAAATCTGACTCGAAGGATTCCAGGTCAGATGGAGAGTAAGAGCCCAAAAGACGAAGCAGCGGACGCGGCTCCCGACGATATTGACGATCGCGAGCTGACTTTCATGGAGCACCTGGTTGAGCTGCGCGGCCGTCTCCTGAAGGCCTGCCTGGCCATACTGGTGGTGCTGGTCGTACTTCTTCCGTTTTCTCGCCGTCTTTACACGCTGCTCTCAGAGCCGCTGACCAAGCACCTCCCCGAAGGCAGCAGCATGATTGCCATTGACGTGGCGTCGCCTTTCCTGACGCCATTCAAACTGGCTTTGCTGCTGGCGCTGATCATCGCCATTCCTGTGGTGCTGTACCAGATCTGGGCATTTGTGGCGCCTGCGTTATACAAACATGAAAAACGCCTGGCGCGTCCACTCCTGTATTCCGCCGTAGGCCTGTTTTACGTGGGCTGTGCATTTGCCTATTTCGTGGTTTTCCCGCTGGTGTTCGGGTTTTTCACCAGCGTGGCACCTGAGGGTGTTTCGGTGATGACCGACATCAGCCGGTACCTGGATTTCGTCATGATGCTGTTCCTGGCATTCGGGATCGCTTTTGAAGTTCCCATTGCCACGATCATCCTGGTGGCCACCGGGGTCACCACCATCGAGAAGCTGAAGAAGATTCGTGCTTTCGTGGTTGTAGGGGCTTTCGCGGCGGGAATGTTGCTGACTCCACCCGACATCATCTCCCAGACCCTGCTGGCCCTGCCGATGTGGCTCTTGTTTGAAGTCGGCCTGGTCATGTGCAAAATTCTGCTGCCGGAAAAAGCAAACGATAAATCAGAACAACAGGAAAAACCCGCAGGGTAAACAACACCTTCAAATCTGCTTCATCCCCCAAAATACGAAGCACGACGCATGAAGGCGAAACCGGGATGTGAGAACCGTCATCCCGGATGCGCGAGTAGTGCCGGGAAATAAGTAGCTACGGTTTTCGGCTTTATCGAAAGAAGTGGCTGCATATTTCCCGCAGCACGTGCTGTCCGGGACCCACCAGATCTTTGTGGAATTAAGAGGTCAGGCTACAAACTGGTCTTCCCTGGCCTCGGAATCATCAACTGGTCCATTACCTTCACCATCGCCCAGTTCAAATATTTCCGCATAGGCACAGTATTGCGTTCCGAACATCAGTAGCTGAATCAGCAAAACTGCAAACAGGATCAAAACGTACTGAATAATACCCGGGCCACCGGCCACTGCAGTTACACCCATCAACAAGCCAAGAACCAGGAAAATCGGCAGCGATAAAGCGACCAGGATCACACCAAGAAGCAGGAAAGCCAGCCAGTTTTTAACCAGGGCCTTGATACCGGTGGTAATCGCCTGGCCCATCCGCATCTCGCCAAACCAGATCAACGGAACAGAGAAGTAGCCCAGCGTTCCACTGACCGAGACGCCAATCACGATGGCAAAAAAGGCCCTTTGCACGACAGCAGGGTCAAGCGCCAGTACTGCTTCGATATCACCCTGTTCAATTCGGGCCAGCAGTTCAGGGTCCTGGAGCTCCTGGATACCAGAGAGTAACCATGAAATCAGGATGATTGCGATCAGGCCAATTAACCCACCCAAAAGGAACAGTCTCATGGCCAGGCGCCTGTTACCCAAAGGAGCGAACAAAGCCACAGGAGACAACGGTAAACCACGACGAACCTGGTCAAAACAGTGCAGCATGCCGGCGGTTAGAATCGGTAGCCCAAGCGCCACGATCAGCCCGATTACCGGCAGGCGGGTCAGGGTCATTGCAAGCTGCACCAGCACCGCAACCGTTAACAGACGCCACGTCTGCTGGCGCAGAAGATTGGCTGCCGTAATCAGCCAGGCCAGCCCCCTGCTGGCTGGTACCACTCTGAATGGAGGCCTCGAGTCCTTATCCATCTAGCTTGATCGCACCGCGGCAAATTTCCGCGCGTCGCTGCTCCACTCAGGAGCAGCGTTAAAAGCAGCCAGCAATTCTGACGGACTATTAATGATTGACCACATTTCAAGGTGCCCTTTCGCCATGAAACGCTCTCCCACGATGTGGTTGAGCAGATCAGACAGACGGTCATAGTAACCACGGGTATTAACCAGCACGATCGGCCCCAGGAACTTTCCCAGCCGCTTCAGTGTGAGCACTTCAAAAAGTTCTTCCAGTGTTCCGGAACCACCGGGAAGGGCAACAACAGCATCGGAGTTTTCCAGCATTTTCTGCTTGCGCTCGGCCATGCTGCTGACCACGTCAAGGCCCGGGAGTGATTTGTGGCCGTGCTCCACGGTATTGAGAAAGTCAGGAATCACACCATGCACATACCCGCCTTTGGACATGGCCGAATCCGCCATGGCACGCATTAACCCGACACCGCCACCACCGTAGCGAATTGAAATTCCGGCTTTGCCCAGAATTTCACCCACCTGGCTGGCATGACGATAATAATCTTCGTGCAAAGCATTGCTGCTGGAGGCATAAACCGTCGCCCAGGAGATCGCTTTGTCTCGTGATCGGGTTTCCTGATCCATCAGGCCCCTCCGCAAAACTATAATTGTAATACCATACGCAAATGCCAACCTCTATTACGCCAATTGCCCTGGGCATCATCATTGGATGTGCCGCTGTATTCCTGCTCGGAAACCTTTCCGCCGGCCTTGCACTGTGGCCGCTGGAAAGTGGGATGTTCTATCCATGGCAGGTGCTGACATACGGATTCCTGCACGGTAGTTTCTCGCACCTGTTCTTCAACATGTTTGCGGTCTGGATGTTCGGAACGCAACTGGAGCGCACCTGGGGCTCCAACCGCTTTGCTGTTTATTACGCAACCTGCGTGGTCGGCGCTGCCATCGTGCAAATCATCGTCCAGCAGTTTGAAGGCGGCATCTATCCAACCATTGGTGCATCAGGTGGTGTGTTCGGCCTGCTGCTGGCTTACGGCGCCATGTGGCCAAAAAACAAGATTTTCCTGATTTTCCTGCCTGTGCCCATTGAAGCACGATGGTTTGTGCTGATTTACGGCGCAGTTGAACTGTTGTTCGGTGTCACGCGAACAATGCCCGGCATCGCACACTTTGCACACCTTGGTGGCATGCTTTTCGGTGCGATTCTTCTGTACCGCTGGGGTTGGCGACCAGGAATGACCTGGCGCCGTTAGCCCAATACCGCATTCAGATCAGTCTTCGAGTACGAACGTTACCTTGAGTATGGCTCGATACTCAGTGATATCTCCATCACTGTTACAGGTGACTTTCTGGCCTTCGACCCAGGCGCCGCGGACATTCTTGAGGGTTGAGCATGCCCGCTTGACACCTTGTTTTACTGCATCTTCGAATGAATGATTTGACGAGGAAATGATTTCTGTAACTCTTGCAACTGACATATTTTTTTAACTCCTTAATGATGAAACCAACACCATTGATATCCGGCGTTGGCGAATAAACTGGTCGAACTCACTGATTGTATCAGGGGTCCTAAAATCCCCGGAAGTTAAACGGATTTCCCAGGTAGAAGTAGACCGCTGAGTCACCTGTCTCATGATAACCCCACGCCAGGTATAGAGGCCCGATTGGTGTTCGAATGCCGGCAAACAGGCTGCCTGAATACTGCAATCCACTAAAAGACATATCGTCAGCAAACTCCCAGACATTTCCAGCTTCTGCGGTCACCCCTGCCCAGACCGGCGCGATATCGATATCGACCAGGTTGCGCATATAAGTCAGCGAGAACAATCCCATTTGACGCCCGATAAGCTGGTCTGGAATCAGGCCGGAAAGACGCCCCAGCCCACCCAGTCGAAACCAGCGTTCAAGCGGCGCCTTGTCATCAAAGCTGTAGCCTACCTGTGTCCGCGCGGTCAGGCTGTTGCGTCCAAACGTCCAGGCACCCGTGCCCTGGAAGAATGCCTGCTCGTACTGGCCACTTGCACCCAGCGCTTTGTCAGCAAAACTGTAGGCCAACAATGTCGAATACCCCTCGGTTGGGAAATAGATGTTGTCCAGGGAATCGTGTTGATGAGTGAGTATCAGCTCACCCACCCTGACGTCATCATCAACCAGGAATGCAAAAGGCCCGATTTTTTCGTCTGCATCACCCCTGAAGTAGTTGTATGTAAGGCTCATTCGATTGTTCGAATTGAAGTTCTTTCCCAACGCCACGGACGCGCCTGCGCCAGTGATTTCCAGTACGGAAATCAGCTCATTTTCGAAGTAGAGTGAATAGTTCTCACGACGATAAGCCACATCACTTTCGGTGAACCAGTTGGCCGCCTTGTCAATTGGCTGGTAGAAATTAAATTCCAGCTCATCCTCTCTGCCAAAAGACCCGAACACCCGCAGCTCCCCTCCGTAGGGATTGAGCGCATTTCGGGTATAAGCCGCACTCACCTTGAAGTCAGAGTCGCCTGAAAAATCATCAGAGAATTCCAGCCCAAGCTGGAGATAGTTGGGGCCCCAGCTTCGTGGCAGCGCATCAATATGAAGACCACGCTGACCGGCCGGGTCCTTGATCAGGCTGTAAGTGACAGACTGAAACACATCTAGCGAATAAATCTGGTCAATGTTGCGTTCCAGCTGTGCCAGATCAAGCGGCTCGCCGGGAACTGCCTCGATCCGGGACAGGATTATTTCATCATCAAGTTCTGACTGGTTGCTCAGGCTGATCGACTGGATGATGATTTGATCATCTGCCATCTGGGCCAACAGGCTTGTATCTCTGACCACACCACCAGGCTGAGCCAGCGCCGACAGAAGCTGCTGATTTTCCAGGGCGACATCGTAGCCAAGTTGTGCATTTGCGGCAGCCTGACTGAAATCAGCAGAAGAAACCCCGGTGAGGTCCGGCACCAGCAGGATGTCGCCCTGGCCAAGGGACTGGATTGCCTGCTCCGTGTTTCTGCGAGTCAGGAAGTTGGTGAGTTGTTCGGAAACACTCAACACCGAGACCAGCTCATCCTCTGTCAGTAATGGCGAACTCACATCGACGGCAATCACGATGTCTGCGCCCATTTCACGTGCAACAGATACCGGCAGGTTATTGGCCATACCGCCATCAACCAGCAGGTGCCCATCAAGCGGAACCGGTGCGAAATAACCGGGAATTGACATGCTTGCCCTGATTGCATCGGGCAGGCTTCCTTCGCTCAGAATGATCTCATGTCCCGTGCCAAGATCAGTGGCGACTGCACGGAAAGGAATCGCCAGGTCATCAAAATTCTGCGTATCAGCTACACCTATGAGGAATCGGTTGAACATCTGATCCAGGTGTTGTCCTTCAACAGCACCCATGGGGAACTGAAAATCTCCGTGATTAAAACCAACCCGGTATGGAATAAGAACCCGCCGTTCGAGATCCTTCTGCCGCATGGTGGAATCTTTGCGATTTGGCCGATCGCGCAGAGCAGTTGTCCAGTCTGCGGCCTTGAGAAGGGCTTCAATTTCATCTGCAGAATACCCGGCCGAATAAAGCGCTCCAATGATGGCGCCCATGCTGGTGCCTGCAATGTAGTCAATCGGCACCTGGAGCTCTTCCAACCTTTTGAGCACACCGATATGCGCACCACCGCGCGCGCCTCCGCCACTCAGAGCCAGTCCAATTTTCAGGCGTTCCTGTGAATCATCGGTGCCAGGCAAAACCGGTCCTGCCACAAAAACAAACACCGTCACGATCAACCATCGATACATCTGCATCTCCTTTGAACCAGTCCCTTGTGAAGATTTCCAGGAGGTAAAAACTGCACCCCGGGACAGGCCACAATGGTCGCACACCGACAATCCCATTGAAACGGCTACAATATGTACCCCTTGAACTGAACAAAGCACAGGTGAGCCATGACCCAGCAGTACCCCGTCCGGCCTGAAGTAGAACAACGCGCCTGGATGACGCGCAAATCCTATGCCGATGCTTATCAACAGTCGGTAGATGACAACGAAGGATTCTGGGCCAGGGTTGCTGAACGTCTCGACTGGAATCGATTCCCCCAACGCATAAAGGATGTTTCGTACAGGCGCGACGATTTGCACATCAGGTGGTTTGAGGACGGCGTGCTGAATGCCTGCTACAACTGCGTCGACCGTCACCTGGAAAAAAGGGGCGATCAGACAGCGATTATCTGGGAGGGCGATGACCCCGCACGCGACAAACACATCAGCTACCGGGAATTGCATGACCAGGTTTGTCAAATGGCGAATGTATTGAAATCCCTGGGTGCAAATCGCGGTGATCGCATCACCATCTATATGCCGATGATTCCCGAAGCAGCCTTTGCCATGCTCGCCTGCGCAAGGATTGGCGCTGTTCACTCGGTGGTTTTTGGTGGTTTTTCACCTGAAGCACTGGCAGGCCGAATCATCGATTGTGAATCAACATTGCTGATTACAGCTGATGAAGGACTACGCGGCGGGAAGATTGTACCGCTAAAGAAAAATGTCGATGCTGCACGTCAGGTGGATGGTGTTTCAGACCACCTGGAATCGGTGTTGGTGGTTCGCAATACCGGAAACGGGATTTCCTGGGAGCCAGGAATTGATCACTGGTACCACGAAGCATCAGAAAAGGTTGACAGTGATTGCCCCTGCGAAGAGATGAGCGCTGAAGACCCGCTGTTCATCCTCTATACCTCAGGATCAACCGGCAAGCCCAAGGGCGTATTGCACACCACGGGTGGTTACATGGTTTACGCCGCCTACACTCACGAAATCGTCTTCGATTATCACGACGGAGATATCTACTGGTGTACTGCCGATGTTGGCTGGGTCACAGGACACAGCTACATCGTCTACGGCCCCCTGGCCAATGGCGCAACCACCCTGATGTTTGAAGGCGTCCCCAACTACCCGGACGCCAGTCGGTTCTGGCAGGTCTGCGATAAGCACAAAGTGAATATCTGCTACACCGCACCGACTGCCATCCGCGCGCTAATGCGTGAAGGCGAAGGACCGGTGAAATCAACATCCAGGGCATCACTGCGTTTGCTGGGCACCGTGGGCGAACCGATTAACCCGGAAGCCTGGTCCTGGTATTACAACGTGGTGGGCGAGGGCCGTTGCCCCATTGTCGACACCTGGTGGCAGACTGAAACGGGCGGAATCCTGATCTCTCCACTGGCAGGCGCAACCGCGCTCAAACCCGGCTCAGCATCAACGCCATTGCCTGGCATTCAGCCTGCGATTGTTGATGAAAAAGGCAATGAAAAGGAGGGCGCAGCCGAGGGATTACTGGTGATCAAAGACAGCTGGCCCGGGCAAATGCGCACGGTTTACGGTGATCACCAGAGATTCGTCGATACTTATTTCTCAACCATCGACAACCGCTATTTCACCGGCGATGGCGCGCGCCGTGATGAGGACGGCTATTACTGGATCACCGGGCGCGTGGATGATGTATTGAATGTTTCCGGGCATCGGCTCGGCACAGCCGAAGTTGAAAGCGCCCTGGTGGCCCACCAGGGCGTCGCCGAAGCAGCAGTGGTTGGCTACCCCCACGAGATCAAGGGCGAGGGGATCTACGCTTTTGTGACACCGGTGAAAGGGCAGGAGCCCAGCGATGAATTACACAACCAGCTGCGCTTGCAGGTGCGTAGCGAAATAGGTCCGATCGCGACCCCCGACATCATACATTTCACCAATGCGCTGCCAAAGACTCGTTCCGGAAAAATCATGCGCAGAATCCTGCGCAAAATCGCTGGCAACGATACCGAGAACCTGGGTGACACCTCGACCCTGGCTGAACCAGACGTTGTGGATCGCCTGATAGAGGGTCGCAAGAATATTTAGCTGATGATGAACACGGACCCGGGCAATACCCGGGTCCGCAATCATTCATTCAAAAGGATCAGTCCTCCAGGTCGGGAATGGTCAGTTCCTGCCCGGGGAAAATCTTGTCCGGATCGTCCAGAAGATCCTTGTTGGCCTCGAAAATTTTCATGTATTTCGAGCCATTTCCATAGTGCTCTTCAGAAATTTTCCAGAGCGTATCACCCGACTGAACCGTGTAGGTCTTCGCACCGGCCGGCGCACCACCTTCAACTTCGCTTGCGCCTCCGGGCGCATCGACCGATCCGACCTGCGAATCTGGCTCAGCGCTTGGTATTTCAACAGGCTCGACCTTCACCGGCTTTACTTCCACCGGTTCAACCACCACGGGCTCTTCAGCCACCGGGGCTTCGACATTCATATGATCGTGGACCCCATTGATGCCGTCGATGCCCTTGAGGATTTCCGGGATGCGTTGACGGTCTTCAACGCTGGCCACGGTGCCGCTGACTGTTACATTTCCATCAGCAGCAAAACTCATTTTCAGGCCGGAAGGGTCGATTCCATTGTCCCTCAGCACCTGGCTGGGACTGATTGTGACATCAGGCTCAGGTTCTTTTTTTCCGCCCAATGCATTCTTCAGGCTGTCCAGAAATCCCATTTCTCTCTCCTCAGATATTTTTGTTTGTCAGGTGTTCCTGCATCAATTGTACCCCCGTTGCACCAACAACAACGGACTTACAATCCACCATGCTCAATAGGTCGCTCGCGATGCATCAGGATCCACTCTGCCCCTTCGCCCAAAGCAGCTTCTCCGAGCGCTTTCAGCACACGACGTTGAAATTCGGGATCGCTCCGCTCTTCTGTCAGTTGTCGGGCATTGCCGAAAATCTTTTCCATGAACTGATATTGCTTGATGAGTTCCTTTTCCGCCTTCTTGTTGGACATTGCTTCCCTGACGCCGGCAATCAGGGGCAGCAAACCCATCAGGATCAGGACGACTTCCCTTTGTTCATCACTGAGTTTGTCACCCAGCACCAACAGTGCAACTGCCAGCGAGATGCCTGTCCACAAACAAGCTGCTCCCAGTCGCTGAGTTTTGCGATACGTGACCTCGTTCCGGGTCGACTTTACCGAGTAGTATCCCAATTGACCCGTCCTGTTTTGCTGGTCGCCTATCCAGCTGTCAATGGTCCATGTCAGCCATTCCCGTGACGGCTCGACGCCTCGCTCCCGATGGGCGCTGGCGGTGCGCATCACATGGCGAATCCAGCCCAGTTCCACATCCTGTTTATGCAAAAACGTGTCGTAGGCAAAGCCCGGGGAATGGGGATCAACCACACCGGAAACATTCCAGTAAAACTGTACCCGTAGCGCTTCGGCCAGGGCACGGTAATCCAGGTACTTTCGATGCCATTGCCGACGGTCGCCCACCAGGTGCAGAATCACGCCGCCGAAAAACAATGCAAGGAAAGTCGCCAGCAGCCAGGTGAGACTGGTTCTTTCTGAGTAGACAATGAACAACAAGCCCATGATGACAGCCAGTGAATACATGGCATTCAGGCTGCTGTTGACGCGTTTCTGGAAATGAATGGCCAGCCAGTCACTTGCCATGAACAGATGTTCAACCATCGAGGCACCCGGCGGGATCGGAGAGTCGGGAGGATTTTCCAGGAGCGGATATGCCTCCTTGTTGATCGAATTGGAATACCGCCTGGTGTCCTGGTCGAACTCGCTGAGGCGATCAAGCATGGCGCCGTACTCTGTCGGAATATCATCGCCTTCAGCCTGGTGAAAATGCGAGGTCATCCATCGATCTTTGCCTGCTTCCAGGCCATCGGCCGGGGCACCACCCGGCCGGTCACGACCGGTGACAATGTGAAATGCAAGGTCATTTTCGTTGTCGGCAAGCAGGCTGGCCGCAGACATCTCGTCCTCAAAGCCAGGCATCACGGCGGTCAGGTGATAGCGAACAACCGAAGATGTGCCACCCAGGGCGGCATTATCTTTTCCGTCCCACAGCGCCAGCAGAATCTGGCAGTGATTGGAAAGAAATACACCAAGCTGGGCATAGTGCCAGCTGCGGGTGTCCTGGTCTTTCAGATCAGCGCCTGGGCGCGAAGGCAGTGTAATGATGCGTTCGGCTTTTGCCAGGAGGCCTTCAAATTCCCTGGCCGCCGATTCTGAATCGTAATCAACCAGGTATTCCTCCCTGGCCATGGGCAATACAGCCGTGAAGGGAATACCCATCTCAACAGCCACTTCTGCAACAAGCGAATCAGCGCCCTCAGCGAGCGCACCAAGAAGCTCAAGAGGTAAATTTGGAAAACGAGCCTGGAGAGATTCGAAAAATGCGCGAACTTCTTTCCGCAGGCGCACCTTCTCACCGGGCGCTATGTCCCGGTGGCCGGTGATGCCTACGGTGAGCCGCATCACCCTGAGGGTCGACCCCGATTATCGACCCGAGGATCAAACTCAATAACATTCCGCGCGCCACGCCCGTTAGTTGCACAACTCTCGACCCGGACCTTGTACCAGATCGAATAAGGGGCGGTATTAAGATTTTGAACAACCATCATGTTTCCCTGGGTCTCGACATTTGCAACCCCGGTGATCGGGTCTGCATCAAAATCCTTCGCTGCCTGATCCGACAGGTTACCCCAACCGTCCGGTCCGGGTTTGTCAGGCGGATTGTTCACGTCACCTTCTCCACCCAGGACTATATCTTTGAGGCGCCAGCTGCCTTCGTGCGTACAGTCGTAGTTGCCATTGGTAAGGCTGACTCGAATTTCGGCCTCTTCTCCGGTTGGCACGTCATAGCATCCGGCATGCGATTTTGTCATGCAGTTTGAAGCCCTGCTGCCGGGTTCATATACATCGACCTTATTATTGCCACCCATGGCATCTCTGCCGTCTGGCACGACCATAACCTGGAAATCTATGATTTCTTTGGCAAATACACCTCCAGACAAGATGCTGCTCACCAGAAGCACACAAACACTCACTGTCCTCAAACCCATTCCGCTCTCCATTTTCTCATTGGTATTGGTGGAGATTTCCTTATCGAATTGCGCTGCCTGAACGTTTGAGATCAACCGCTCCCCTGGCATAAATCATAGTGATTACAAATCCTGACAAACCCCGGTTCAAAATAGCCCTTGCTTAACAGCTCTTTGGCATGTGCCCTGGCGCTCGAAACGTTTTCATCACGCAGTTCCTGCAAAACCAGCAGATGTCTTTCAATGCAACTCAGGTAGGGCTGAGAATCGTCTATTTTAATTTCAGGCAGTGTGTCTGCCATCGAACGCGTTATTTCGATATCACTTCCATAGTGCCAGATCAGGAATCTGGCAAAGCTGATATCCCCAAGCCATAACTTCGGGTCTGCACCTGCCTCTATCCAGTCATCCATTTGTCGCACGACCTCAGACCATGCTTTCTCTGCATGATCGTCATGCCCGGCCATCCAGGCGATATCGGAAAATCTTAGCAAATAATCAATCCACCCCGAGCGCCGACGATGATCTTCATCACCCCCGGCCTGCAGAACTTGTCGCATCGGTTCATATACTTCCTGCAGATCTATAAGAGCTTCTTCGAACTGACCCAATTCAGCTTTCATGACGGCAATATATACCCGGCCAAGAAGCTCATCCCAGAGGAAGTGCATATTACTTGGCTCGGCTAAATAGAGGTCAGCAACTACCCTGGTGGCCTCCTTGTATTGTTCCATTGCCTGCCCGGTCAGGCCAACCTGCCTTGAGATGTATGCCAACCCCCGGTTTGCATAGGCATACCGCTGTTTCCTGTTCATGTTTGCAGGCTCTTCTTCCATGGTTTCGCGAGCAATCCGCAGGCTTTCCTGCCTGGATTTAAGTGCACCCCCCAGGTCACAAAGCAAAAGCTGAGTATCGGCCTGCCAGGCCAATGCTTCCCCATACTCACTGGTGTATCCGTGATTCCCCGGATCCAGTTCAATTGCCTTACGATTCAACTCAACCGATGATGTGATTCGCTCCAGGGCAAGTGCAATATCACCGCTTTCTCTGCGATTAACCAGAGCAGCAATATTGCCTTGAGCATATGACTGCTCCATGATCCATTCGGGATTCGACGGATCGAGTTCGGTAAGACGATCAGAGTATTGCAGATAACGTTCAAATGACTCTTGAGCAGCCTCAAACTCCCCCAGCTCCAGGTAAACGTACCCCACCCAAAACTCATCCTGGCCCAGTTCGTAGATCCGCTCGATATTCTGAGGTTCGCGAAGGTGAAGTTCGTGAGTGACTTCCCTGGACTTTTCAAACGCGACCATCGCATCTTCCAACTTGCCCTGTTCCATTGCGACCTCACCCAACTGACGCAAGACCTTGGCCTTCTGCAACAGGGATCCGTCACTCTCTTCCTGTGGATTCAGCGTATCCAGGTATTGCTGAACCGCACCGCCGACGTCTTCAAGGATGTCGAGTTGGCCGACTTCATCAAGCTTTTCCTTTAAGTCATCGACCATGTAATCAACCAGATCCTCGGCATGCTGGCGCCGGGTCTCAGCCTGGTCACGGGCTGTTATGGCGACAATGGCCAAAATACTCGTGATCAAAGCAATGGCAATGGCGCCACTTCCCGCCACCATCCACAACCTATGCTTGCGCTGCATGTCTCGCTGGCGAAGATCGTCAAGCCTGATTCCCAGAATCCCGGCAACCAGTTTGAGGCGTGCCAGTGACTTACCATCAGCCCACTTGCGGGCATCGGCACCAAGTGGCTCCTGAATTCCACCATCTCCTGCTTCGACCATTGCAGGAGGAAAACAACGGGTTTCTGATTCTGTTGAATTTGGGTCGCCCTCAACAATCAGGGCCAGGATTCGATTTCCGCGCCCGAGCTCTTTGAAGAAACGGATCTCCTCGTTGACCCAGGGTGAGGCTGCTGCTGCAGGTGAACAAATGACGATCAGAGTCTCGGAAGCCGTCAATTCGGCCCGCACACTGGTAGTCAGGTCTGCGGCTGAAGACAGGTCTTCGCGATCGCGAAAAACGGGAGCTACACGTGCGGGGACTTTTCCGTGCTTGCCCGGGCTCCCGACAAGTCGCCGCGGAATACGGTAGGACTCGAGAGACTTCTGGAGCCATCGGCCCCATTCCTCGTCGTTATGGCTATAGCTGATAAAGGCCTTGTAACGAATACCTGTTTCGCTCATCAAAGCCCTCTGAAAACCAGTGCTGCTGATCTGCGGATTGTAACTTAATGCGACCCGAAGGTAGTGTTAAAAAGAGTCAGAGTCACCGTGATTCCTGACCCTGGGATCGCTTGTGGCCATCTTGGTCGCGTCACCACACTGGTGCGCATAAAGCGTATACCAGATGTCGTATTCAGCTGTGTTCATATCACGCACAAACATGTATTGCCCACTGATGGTCGCTGCGTTGATATCGCCCTTGCTGTTGGCACCAAAATCAGCCTGTGCGGTCTGGGAAATATTTCCTACCTTCTTGACCACGTCGCTACCCGCGCTATCGACATTGCTCATGGCGGTGAGCTGAATTTCATCCCACACCCATGTTTCCCCGGGCTGGCCTTCGCAGCTCTTCGCGGTGCCGCCATCAAGAACGAATTGAATGATTCCGATTTCACCGGCTTTGACCTCAATACAACCCATTTCTGACGGAAAGTCCGGACATTCTGACTGGGTCAGGATGACGATTTCATCTTTGCCACTCACGGTTTGAACCTCGGCATTGATGGTCAGAACAGTAGGCGCCCAGGTTTTCGGTAACGAAACAAGGTTTTTGTCAGTTGTTACACAGCCGCCCAACAGCATGGCAATTATCAAGATAACTGCAATTTTCGATCTCATTTCGGCATCCTCCGCTTGAAGTCATCCCCTTTAAACTAAGGGTAGTGCATTGACACACCAGTTGCTGAAAATACCACCGTCAATTCAAATTGTTGACGACATTGATCGGCTTGCCCGCCTGAAATGCATTCACAATATTTGCCAGGTGATCAAGCGCCGCCTGCCTGGCTGTCTTGCTGCCCCATGCATTGTGTGGCGTCACGATCAGGTTGGGAATGTCACTGGCCAGCAGCGGGTGATCCGCTGGCGGTGGCTCAACATCCAACGTATCCACCCCGGCACCTGCAATTTCACCGGCACGAAGCGCATCGGCAAGGTCTTCCGCTGCAATCACAGCGCCTCTTGCCGTGTTAATCAGGTAAGCATCCTGTTTCATTGCCCTGAATACATCGGCGTTGATCATTCCGCGGGTTTCATCGGTGAGCGGACAATGAATGCTCAGGACATCTGAACGTTCGACGACTTCATCAAATGCAACACGCCCCCCGCGTGGCTGGGCACCCTTGCGCTCGGCTACCAGCACATTCATCCCCAGGGCTTTTGCAAGAACCGCTGATTGCCGACCCAGCGTGCCATAGCCAATCACACCGAAAGTCAGGCCGCATGCCTCGCGGATGGGTCGGTCCTTGAGGCAAAACTGTACAGCCTTGCTCCATTCACCACGGCGCACATCGTCGATATACCAGGGCAATCCGGTGAGCAGATTGAGTGTCAGGGTGATCACGTGCTGTGCAACCGACCCGGTGCAATAATCGCGAATATTGCACACAGCAACGCCATGATCTGAAGCTGCATTCAAGTCGACGTTGTCCGTTCCCGTGGCAGAAAGCGCGATCAATTTCAATCCAGGTGATGATTCGATTACTGATCGGCTGATGCGGCACTTATTGGTCAAAAGCGCATTGACATCGGCTGATCTCTCAGCGATTTGCTCAGGCTTTGTGAGCTGGAACCAGTCCCAGTGATCGAGTGAGCCTAGCAGTCGGCTGCGGTCGAGATCGCCGCTGTCGACAGTAGCAATATCGAGAAACACACCTCGTGTTAGTGGCTTCATAGGGATTCTTGAAAAATGACCACTTCAATAAACTCAATTCCGGCAGCACGTGCAGCATCGAGCACGAGGACAGAGGTTTCTTTATCTGCTTCCGGGTGCGCCTCGATGACAATCTTTGATCCAGGCCTTTGTTCCCTGATACTCAAAAGCTTCTCCTCAAAAATGGCCCGCTCGACCAGTCGTCCGTCAATCGAGAGCAGGCCGGTTGCATCAATCTGAACAATAATCGGTTTTGCAGCACTTAGACTCTGGCTGGAATCAGCCAAAGTATTGTCGTCCAGATTGGCGGACTCCGCGACAAGAAAAGCAGCGCCAAAAAACAGCATCATAACGACAAAAGCGATGTCCATCACCGCAGTAAAGTTGATCCCTGATTCTTTCCTGGTATAGCGCTGGTTCAGCATCAATCAGGATCGGGCGGCATTGAACGCATCAACAAACCGTTGCAAACGTCCGGGATTGAGTTTTTCGAGGTACTGACCATCATTTCGAAAAGTTGACCCCACAATAAAGGCATCAGCCATTGGCACCATCTGATCAACATTTTCGGGTGTCATGCCTGATCCGATCAGGATCGGAAGTGTCGTTGCTTTCCTCACCATCTCCAGGTCGGAAGTGTCTGCAGACTCTCCCGTAAATTTACCCGTGACCACCAGCCCATCCGCCATAAAGAGCTCAGCCTGGCGGGCTTCAAGGGCGATATCCAGGTCGGCGGTCATGGCGTGAGCACAATGTTTCTTGTTGATATCGGGGAACACCCTGATGTGAGTGCACCCGAGTTCGGCCCGCTTTCGAAGCAGGGACCCGGCGCAGGCATCGATAAATCCTGCCCCGCCCACGTGGGCGTAAACGAAACCTTCCACCCGGATGAAGTCGAGGCCGCAGTCATTGGCGACCACCAGCGCATCTTCATTGGCAGCCTCGAGAAATTGTAAACCCATCGGCCCGGACCATTCTGCTCGAACAGCATCGCAGACCTCTTTTGCAACTTTCACCGCTTCGGGAGACATAGGGCCTTTGGCGTAAGGCAGATCGAAATCGTTTTCCAGCAAAACAGCATCGACGCCAGCGCGCTTGTAATGGTCAAGATCAGAAAGGGCGGCATCAATGATCCGCTGATCATCACCGTCGTACAATGGCGCACCGGGCAGGGCCCTGAGGGCAATCATTGCGATCAGCGCTTTTGCGGGTAATTCTTTATTGGTGAACTCATTCAAACCGGAATTATTCAACGGTAACTGACTTGGCCAGGTTCCTGGGTTGGTCGACGTCCGTGCCGCGCAAAACGGCCACGTGATAAGCAAGCAACTGTAGCGGAATGGTCAGCACCACCGGCTCCAGCAACTCACCGCCCGTCTGCACATGAATCACTTCTCCATGTCGTTCACTCAGGCTGGCGCCAGCATGCTCATCAGCAAAGACAAACATTTCACCACCTCGCGCTCGCACTTCTTCAATATTGCTGATCAGTTTTTTCAGAAGGCTGTTGTTTGGAGCAACCGCAACAACGGGCATGTCGTGGTCAACCAGTGCCAGGGGGCCGTGCTTCAGTTCGCCTGCCGGATAAGCCTCGGCATGAATATAGGAAATTTCCTTTAGTTTCAGTGCCCCCTCCATGGCAATAGGGTAATGACTGCCCCTGCCCAGGAACAAGGCATGGTGCTTCTCGACAAACTCCTCAGCCAGGTCCTCGATTCGCTCATCAAGGGCCAGTGCCTTTTCGATCAGGTCCGGAAGCGTGTTGAGCTCGGAAACCCAGTCAGCGATTTGTTTGGGATCGAATCCGCTGAGCTGCGCCAGCTCCAGGACCAGCAACTGCAGGGCCACCAGTTGTGTGGTGAAAGCCTTGGTCGAAGCGACACCAATTTCTGTGCCCGCGTAGGTCATCAGGACAAAATCTGCCTCACGCACGATCGAGCTTTCCGGAACATTGCAGATTGCCAGGGTTGCAAGGTAACCGGACTCCTTGGCATGGCGCATCGCGGCAAGGGTATCCGCGGTTTCACCTGACTGGGTGACGGCCACGAACAATGTGTCTTTGGGCACAACCGGGTTGCGGTAACGATATTCGCTGGCAACCTCCGCATTGCAGGGAATTCCGGCAAGCTGCTCGAGCTGATAACGAGCGACCAGGCCTGCATGATAGCTGGTGCCGCAGGCCACGATGTGCACACCGCGTACCTTTTTCAGGACTTCATCAGCACCGACGCCAAAAATGTTCTCATAAACGTGATCGTCACCAATCCTGCCTTCGAGCGTCGCGGCCACCGCACGCGGTTGCTCAAAGATTTCTTTCTGCATGTAGTGTCGATAATTGCCACGATGGGTTGCATCAGCAGCCAGGTCTGCTTCCTTGACAGGGCGATCGGCCCTGTTGCCATGCTGGTCTCGAATTTCATATCCCTCGGTATCGATCCTGACCACATCGCCTTCTTCCAGGTAGACAAAGCGATTGGTAACCGGCAACAGGGGATGAATATCTGAGGCCAGGAAGTGCTCTTGAAAACCGATGCCTACCACCAGTGGATTACCTTTTCGTGCGCCGACAATCACACCTGGCTCTGCTGAGCTGACCAGGGTGATACCGAAGCTGCCATTGAG
Organism: Lysobacterales bacterium; assembly: GCA_035267185.1. Taxonomy (GTDB): domain Bacteria; phylum Pseudomonadota; class Gammaproteobacteria; order Xanthomonadales; family SZUA-36; genus JAUIBE01. Next base: position 21,439 of record DATFLY010000045.1, read on the forward strand.
TCGTTTGACCAGTTTTTGTAATGCACCAAACAGGTCATCTCCACGTTTCATCAACAGATGCACCATGTGGACCATGACTTCAGTATCAGTCTCTGAATCGAATCTGTAGCCAGCCTCTAGCAATTCAGTTCTGAGTTCTTCGTGGTTTTCGATGATGCCGTTGTGCACCAATGCGAGCTCGTTATCATCACTTCGGGAGACGTGAGGATGCGCGTTTACATCGACCGGTGCACCATGGGTAGCCCAGCGAGTGTGGGCGATACCGCAATGGCCATCGACAGGATTCTTCGCCAGCAGGGCTTCAAGGTCACGAACCTTGCCGGCTGTTCGGACGCGTTTCAATTTCCCCTGATCCAGCACTGCGATTCCGGCAGAGTCATATCCCCTGTATTCCAGGGCATGCAGGCCGTTGATCAGTATTTCGCCAATGTCACGGTGAGCTGAAGCTGCAACGATGCCGCACATTTTTAGCCCTCCCCTCCTGGTTCGTCACGAGTGGCTTTCTTAACCGGTCGCTTCCAGCCTTTCACCGACACCTGGCGTGACCTCGAGACGGTTAACTCGCCGGCAGGCGCATTCTTGCTGACTGTGGTGCCCGCTCCGATGGTTGCGCCTGCACCGACTTTGACCGGTGCCACCAGTTCAGTACCCGAACCAATGAACACATCATCGCCGATCTCGGTCTTGTGTTTATTGACGCCGTCATAATTGCAGGTGATGGTCCCGGCACCGATATTGACCCGTTCACCGACTTCGGAATCACCAACATACGAGAGATGACTGGCCTTGCTGCCCTGTCCCAGGCTGCTGTTTTTCACCTCGACAAAATTTCCGACCTTTGTTCCTTCAGACAAACGGGTGCCGGGCCGAACCCGCGCAAAGGGGCCGATATCGCAGGCGCCTGTGGTGCGCACCCCTTCCAGAACGCTGTAGGCATGAACCCGTGTTCCGGCAGCAAGGTCGCAGTCTTTGATCACCACGCCTGGCCCAAGGACAACACTTTCACCCAGCCGGTTGCTGCCTTCCAGTACCACGTTGATGTCTATGACAACATCGCTCTCGGCCTCTACATCACCGCGTATGTCAACCCGCGATGGATCAATCAGCTGCACCCCATCTTTCATCAGTCTTTTCGCGGAGTGATGTCGATAGCGGCGCTCCAGCTCGGCCAGTTGCAAGCGATCATTGGCACCCTGCAAATCCCTTGAATCAGGGGCCAGAACACTTCGAATCTCCTTGCTGTCACTGTGTGCCATGGCAAAGATGTCGGTGAGGTAATACTCCTGGTTCTGGTTGTTGCAGCCCAAACGGTCCAACCAGTGTCGCAATTCAACAGCCTGCGCCATGATAATGCCGGTGTTCACTTCCCGGATTTTCCACTGGGCAGGGGTGGCATCCTTGTCTTCAACAATGCTCGAAACCCTGCCGGTACGATCACGTTCAACCCGGCCGTAGCCCCGTGGCTTCTCCAGCTCCATGGTGAGAATGGCCAGTGGCGCATCGCTGTGAGACTTCATTTCTTGAAGTACGGCAAGCGGTATCAGCGGATGATCTCCGAGCAGAACCATGACCACCGCATCGTCCGGAATATCCGGTATCACCTGCATCACCGCGTGACCGGTGCCTTTACGCTCGGCCTGTAAAACCCAGTTGACCTGCCGGTCCGCGCAGGCCGCCTTTACCTGATCAGCCCCGCTGCCGACCACCACGTGAACCGCCGCCGGCTCAAGTTGTGCGGCCGTGTCCAGCAGGTGAGTGATCATCGGACGCCCACCAATGCGATGTAGCACCTTGGGGACATGCGACTTCATGCGTGTTCCCTCGCCTGCGGCAAGTATGACAATATGCAGATTTTGGCTCATGGTGTTCAGCGGTTGCTGTAGCTCCCTGATTCAACGATGCAGTATAGCGCCAGATCGGGTTAACCGGCATGCCTGTGATCTCGTTTTCACAAGGCCAGTGGTACCATATTTGAAAGAAAACCAGGAATCGAGTGATCTGATACACCATGTCGGTATGGCGCCCATGAAGACCGCGTTAACCCCGACTTTGCGCCAGGGATTCGGCCTGAACCCGAATAGGACAAAAATACGACGGGTGAAAATTGCCTCTCTTTCATAATTACAAAACCCTATTTTCAAGGACTCTTAACCGCTTTGCGATCCGCCTTGGTGCAAAGCCAGGGTTTGTCCTCCTGATTGCCTTCGCTTCGCCACTTTTAGCGGAAGTAGAGGAAAGAACGCTTAATAACGGACAGCTGATCCTGCAGGATATCCCTGAGATTCCCCTGTGGCTGGCTGATCGCGTTCAGCAATACCAGAATGTTCGATCCGCTTCTTTCCAGGGCTGGACAGAAGACGGACAAGGCATCTATATCAAGACACGCATTGGCAATACACAGCAGATTCACCGTGTGCGCCAGCCCGGCGGCACCCGCAACCAACTGACATTTTTCAAGGAACCAGTGGGTGAAGTTGAGGCCCAGCCTCAAGGGCCTGCGGTGGCGTTCACCATGGACAAGGGTGGCAGCGAATTTGCCCAGATTTTTCTCCTTGATCCAAAGACTGGCGAAAGCAGTCTGCTGACCGACGGAAAATCCCGAAACCGCGTGGTTCTCTGGGACAAGCAAGGGAAACAGCTGGCCTTCCAGACAACCCGTCGAAACGGGAAGGACAACGATGTCTGGATCATGCCGGCCGATAACCCGGAAGCCGCCAGGCCGATCTATGAATCTAACGACGGATCCTGGTGGGGTCCGGGAGATTTCAGCGAAGATGGTCGCTACATGCTGTTGCAACAATTCATCAGCGTGGAAGATTCCCGAATTCACGTCGTTGACCTGGAGTCGGACTACATGCGAACCGTTGCCGGCGATAAAAACAATCCATCGGCCAACCGGGTGGTCAGTTTCAGCAAGACTGAAGCAGGGCTCTACTTCATTACAAACGATCGCGGTCGCGCCGCCGAACTGGCATGGCGTCCCCTGGCCCGTGATCGTAAAACTGACTACATCACCACTGACATTCCCTGGGATGTCACCGAATTTGCGCTCAGCGATGACGGAAAGCGGGGCGCTTTCGTGACCAACGAATGGGGTGTCAGTCGTCTTTACCTGCTCGACACTGTCACGCATAAATTCAAAGCCGTTGACAATCTGCCAGTGGGCGTGATTTTCGGACTCTCGTTTAATCCGGACAACCGTCGGCTGGCGCTTACAATGAACACGCCACAGACACCCAGCGACGTGTTCGTGATGGACCTGGGCAGACGCGCCACGCGGGCCGGCACGTTAACCCGCTGGACTTTCAGTGAAGTTGGCGGCCTCGACACCGAGGATTTCGTTCAGCCGCAGCTGATCCAGTACCCGACATTCGATATGGATGGCGAGGAGCCCCGCCAGGTCCCGGCTTTCGTATACAGGCCCAGGGCAAGAGGGCCTCACCCGGTGGTGATTCATGTCCACGGAGGACCGGAAATTCAATACCGACCATTTTTTAACAGCACTTTCCAGATGTGGCTGGCAGAACTGGGAGCAGCCGTGATTGCACCCAACATCAGGGGCTCTCTTGGAAATGGCTTTGAATATCTCTCGCTTGACAACGGCTACAAGCGCGAGGACGCGGTCAAGGACATTGGCGCGCTGCTCGACTGGATCAAAGAACAGCCCGAGCTGGATGAAAACCGTGTCGTGATCACGGGCAGCAGCTATGGCGGTTACATGGTGTTGGCATCGGCAGTGCACTACAGCGAGCGGCTCAGCGGTGGCGTCGACACCGTTGGCATCAGCAATTTTGTGACTTTCCTTGAAAATACCCAGAGCTACCGCCGTGACCTTCGCAGGGCCGAATACGGCGATGAGCGCGATCCCGAGATGCGGGTCTTCCTCGAATCAATCAGCCCGATCAACAACGTCGATAAGATCAACATTCCGCTATTGGTGGTGCAGGGAGAAAACGACCCGCGTGTGCCCGTCAGACAATCGACCCAGATTGTCAAAGCGCTGCGCGAACGGAACGTCCCGGTCTGGTACATGAATGCCCTGAATGAAGGACATGGCTACGAGCGCAAGGAAAACTTCGATATATACCAACAGGTAATGCTGATGTTTCTTGACCGTTTCCTGGCGCCGCAGGACTAGTCGCGCTGCCCAACTGTCCCGGTTTCCAACCATGCAAACCGGGATTGGTCAACCTCGTAACAATCGCAAATGCCTGAAACTGTTTCCACTATTTTCTCGAACTGTTGCCGCGTGATCACCCCGCGCTCGACAAACATCGGCCCAACCCAGGTGCTCTTGTAAAGCCACTTCAGTGGGCTTTCGATTCTGCTGAGTGACAGGTACTGGTATTCATACACCAGGCGAATCAGCTGCAGATAAACTTTTGCAGGTGTGTACTCGGTAACCCGGCTGGCAACATTGTTTCGAACATAGGTATCCATCTCATCGCTGCTGAGATAGCGCTGTGCGACCAGGTTGGCCATGTAATCTTCAATCCGGCGAAGCATGGCAGCCAGCAGGCCCTTTCCAAAGCTGCCATGTTTGTCTGCCAGGCGTTGTTCTTCCTTCGCTACCCGTTTTCGGATTCGAGGGGAGGCGCTCGCGGGAATTTCATCAAAAAGCCCGGCCAGTTGCTCTGTCATGGCTTGCCGTTGCTGAAGTCGATCGTCGGGAATCTTGACCCAGCCTGATTCAGCCGCAAGGTGGCCCCACTCATGAATCGTCCTGGCCCCCAGCATCCACCTCTCAAATGGTGGCGATGGCTCCCAGAGGCGATTTTCATTGCGTCCCGGGCCAATATCGTAGGCCATCAGTCGGCGCTCAGGATGGATGTAACTGAGCCCGCCTTCTGTCATGTACGGGGCAGGCCTGACCAGCGCTTCCGGGTTGCGCAATGAAGAAAGGAAGCGCCGTGAATGGCCATCAACCACCAACAGGTCCTGCCGAATACGGTGATCGCCGGTTTCTGTAAGAGCAGCCAGTGCTGGTTCGAGTGTTTCGTGGTGATCCGGGTCATCCGGATCCCACAGGATTTGACCCTCTGCACCCGTGATCAATGCCTGCGGTCTTTGCTGAGACAACCAATCAGACAAGCCTCCGGAAGCATGGGAGGAATCATTCTCATGGCCGGCCCGGTAGCCTGAAAAAACATCCTGAGCGACTGCGCCCCAGGCATCCTGCAGTGCGGCAAGTTTCATTCCTTGCTCTGGTGGAACGATCAATCCATTTTCACGATGAATCCGCATTCCCGGGATCGCGACCCTGGGGGGCTTAAGGTCTTCATGAAAAAGCAACTTTAGCCATGATTGGGCTGCGCCGAGTTCCCGATAAGCAGCAGCATCGGGTCGGTCGGTGAGCTTGCAGCCGCGGGTGAATCCCTTTCGTTCACTGCCTGAAAGCGTCAGAAAATAAGGCAGGTTGGCATGCATTGCCGGAACGATGGCAGCCATCAGCCCCATGCGTTCCGCCTGAAAAAACTGGAACACCGAAAACTCCGGCGTGGCGTAATCAGAATCAAAGTCATGCTGGTAAAGCAGCCATGAGTTCTGATGAAACGGCTGAAAATAGGGACGAATTTTCGCAGGCCGGGTAATGATCGCGATGTGCTGCGGCCTGGGTGGAAACCAGTAGCCTGGCGCCCGGGCATGAAGCGCTCTGGCACGGTTCCAGTAGATGGAATACGCCCGATTGAACTGGCTGATCCAGTTCGAACTGACACCGGATTGTTCCCGGAGTTGTTCACCGAATCCGGATGTTATACCGGACGAAGAAAGTGCCTCGATCGGAATGACAAACAGGCCATCCTGTGAATAGCAGTAGTCAATCAGCCACTTACTCAATGCAGTTCCAACCCGGCATCAACGCCGGTGACTGAAAGCCGGGTTTAAACACCAACCCTAATGATGGTGGCCAATTTCACCTTCGGTGAACAGATAATCCCTGAGTTCCTCGTCAAGTTTCGGATCGCGCCGCCTGATCCACTCCAGCACCATGGCCGCGTGTTCTTTTTCCTCGTCACGATTGTGAGCAAGAATGGATTTCAGCTCATCATCTTTGCAGGCATCAACCCTTTGGTTGTACCAGTCAACCGCCTCCAGTTCTTCCATCAGTGATGTGATCGCACGATGCATGTCGCGAGTCTCGTCAGTGAGCTCTTCAATCGGTTCGTGATAGCCCTCATTTGCCATTTGGCTGCTCCTATGGTTTGTTAATCGAAAAATTCAACTTCACCGGTATCCAGTGAGTATTCCGCACCGTTGACCTGCAATTCGCCATTTTCAATAAGATGACGAATGACCTGTGAACCGTGACTGAGCTGGGACACAGATGCATGAATATTTGCCCGCACAGCATCTCTGATTAATGTTTCCTGATCAATCCCGGTTCTGTTCGACAACAGATTCTCAACTGCAGGGCGCACCCGATCGACAATTGATCTCAGGCTGCCGTCTTTTTCCGGCGATTCTTTTTGTATTTCATCAATGGTTGCCTGCACAGCGCCACACTCGGTGTGGCCTAAAACCAGTGCCAACCTGACGCCAAACCGGGATGCTGCAAACTCGACACTTGCGATTTGAGATGGCGCGACGATGTTCCCTGCCACGCGAATCACAAACAAATCGCCAAATCCCAGATCAAACACCATTTCTGCAGGAACGCGCGAATCCGAACATCCCAGCACAATTGCGATCGGGTGTTGCTGCCTGATGGAGCCGTCACCCTGTGGCGGTCCGACATGCCCCTTGTGACCACCATGCCCGGTCACGAATCGCCTGTTGCCCAGCTTGAGTTTCTGAAGGGCTTGGGATGCTGAAAGTCGCCGCTTCATGACAACACCGCCACACTCTTAACCTGTGCATGTACGGACTTGCCTGCCTCAAGACCCAGTGCTTCCGAGGATTTTCGCGTGACATGCGCCAGCATCGGCACGCCTGCAACATCAAGATGAACCACCATCTGGGCCTCTCCCTCAGGTGCCAGGCTACTCACGGTTGCACTGAAAATATTCAAAATGCTGGTGCCCTGTTGAGATTCCAGCGTAAGGCTGACATCCCTTGCCGCCACTCGCAAGCGGACTTTTCTGCCTGCTTCAAGCCGCCTTCCCGGAACCATGAAACGGCCACCGGGGAAATCAAGCAGGTTCAGCGAATATCGATCATCGAACCCACCAACCCTGGCCTCTACCAGCGCCTCTGCCTGGTTGCCATGAGACAAAGACAGGCCTTCCTTCGTCAATAACTCCGTGATTGGCCCGCTGGCCGCCACGGTGCCACGATCAAGCAATACCAGGTGATCGGCCAGGCGCGAGACTTCATCCGCAGAATGACTGACATAAATCAATGGAATTTGCAGCTTGCCAACCAGCGCTTCCAGGTAGGGCAGGATCTCTTCTTTTCGATCTGCATCGAGGGCTGCCAGTGGTTCATCCATCAGCAGCAATCCCGGGCTGACCGCCAGCGCCCGGGCCATGGCGACTCGCTGCTTTTCACCACCCGACAAGCCCGGGGTTTTTCGATTCAGCAGATTGGAAAGGTCAAACAGATCTACCGACTCATCAAACCCGATTTGCCGTGAATTTTCCGCTACACGACGAAAGCCGTAATTGATGTTACCGCGCACATCCAGGTGGTCAAACAGGCTGGGTTCCTGGAAAACGTATCCCACGGGCCGTTGGTGGGGCGGAAGAAATGTCTTCTCATCCTGCCAGGTTTCACCATCGACAGTCAGTCGGCTGCCCTGGTGACAGTCAAGCCCTGCGATGGCCCGCAGTATGCTTGTCTTGCCTGAGCCTGAAGGACCGAACAATGCCGTGACCCCTGGCCCCGGAACATGCAGTTCTGCATCCAGCCTGAATGCCTCGTGTTGTGCAACGATTCTGGCCTCAATGCTCATGCAGGGAGAATCCGGAGCCGTCGGTTGGCAGAGTAAACCACAATCAGCATCACGAACGACAGTGCAACCAGGCCCAGCGAGAGCCAATGCGCGTGCGCGTATTGCAGGCTTTCAACATGGTCGTAGATTGCGATGGAAACCACCTGGGTTTGTCCCGCGATATTTCCGCCAATCATCAACACCACACCGAATTCACCAACTGTGTGTGCGAAACCCAGAACTGCAGCGGTTAAGAAGCCTGGCCTTGCCAGCGGCAATGCGACGGTCAGAAAGCGATCACCTGGTGATGCCCTCAAAGTGGCGGCAACTTCGAGCGGACGCTTCCCAATGGCTGAAAAAGCATTTTGCAAAGGCTGAACAACAAAGGGAAGCGAATAGACCACAGACCCAATCACCAGTCCGGTGAAGGTAAATGCCAGCGATTCACCACCGAACGCCTGCACCAGTTGTCCCAGCGGACCATCCGGACCAAGCATGATCAGCAGGTAAAAGCCCAGAACGGTCGGCGGCAGGACCAATGGAAGCGCCACCAGGGCTTCGAGCAAAAATTTGTAGCGCCACCGGGAACGTGCAAGCCACCAGGCCAACGGCGTGCCTGCGAGAAGCAGCACCAGGGTACTGATTGTTGCCAGCTTGAATGTAATGGCCAGGGCGGCGAGATCCGCTTCGAAAGCAGTCATGGGGCGGAGTATCCGAATTTTTCGATGATCCGGACCGCTTTCGACCCACGCAGAAATTCTGCAAACTCAAGCGTGGACGGATTGTTCGTGATCACGGCTGCCTGTTGATCGATTGGTTCATACAGGTCTTCCGGGATCAGCCAGGCCTGGCCAGGTGCCTCACCCGCCGGCGAGCTGACCTGCGACAATGACAGCAACCCATATTCCGCATTTCCCGTACTCACAAAAGCATAGGCCTGCGCCACGTTTTCTCCGCGAACGATCTGCCCTTCCAGTTGATCCCACAGATCAAGGTTTTGTAAAAGCTGTTTAGCAGCACGCCCGTAAGGGGCGGTTCGTGGGTTGGCAATCGACAGGAATCGAAAGTCTCTGTTTCGCAATATTTTTGTCACATCTGCCTCAGTGTTGGTGCTCCTGCTCCACAACACCAGCCTGCCTGTGGCATATGTAAACCGGGACCCGGAGACCGCGTGACCGGAATCTTCCAGCAATCTGGGGCTTTGTACATCTGCTGCCAGGAACAGGTCGAAAGGCGCACCGTTGCTTATCTGTGCGAAGTGTTTTCCGGTCGAGGCATAACTGACTGTCACTTCATGCTCGGAAAGAGATTCGAACATATTCACCAGCGGCACCATCGCGGGTTTGAAATTACTGGCCACAGCCACCCTGATTTCAGAGGCACAGGCCAGCAGAGGAAAACCCCACAAGACCACGCAGCAAAACCAGAGGTGTGGCCTTAAGGAATTCACTGGTCCTGGAGATTCAGAGGGTAGCGGGACTCCTGATCATTCGACGCGCTTGACCAGAACCTGACGCTCTGACTCTACATGCTGGAGCACAAACCGACCCATGATGTTCTTTGTGATGACGACGTCAGAACTGGTTCCTGTGTAATACATGGTCCCTGGCATCCTTTGCTGCCAGACCGTGCCATTGTCGAGCCTGAAGATGGTTTTGCCACGCCAGCCACGGAATGAAGGGATGACTTTAGCGGCAATGGCAAGATCCTTTTCTGCCTGTCTTTCCTCTTCCGTCATCTGCGAGCGGGGTTTCTGTACCTGGACCACTTTCACGGCGCCATCACGGTATTTTTCCAGCCATTCGCTCAGATGTGCGCGCTCAACCTGGTTGAGTTTGTCCAGGCCCGATAGCACGAAATCCTCAGGCGTCATCAGGCTTTCCACGTCAGGTGGCGTCTCGTCTTTATCGTCAGCGATAAGCGGAACGGCCACCAGGGCCACGAAAATCACAAAATAAGACAAAAAGAATGTTTTCAAGCTTAAAAATCCCTGTTATTCACTGCGCCAAGGCGCACCCAGAAAGTATAATACTCTCCCAAAACCGAAAAGATTGCACGATTAGATCGTTCAGCCGAATTGACATGAACCTCGCACAAAACTTTGAACAAGCCCAGAATGCTTTCCAGACGGGCGACCTCTGGACAGCATCGCGTGTGTGTGACGATATGATCAAACACTCGCCGGGACACCCTGATGTTTTACATCTCATGGCCCTGGTTTCCAAGCGTCAGGGCAAAATACACGACGCCGAGAAAAACTTCCGGGCCAGCCTGAAATCCAAACCAAAACAACCAGCGGTACTTTCCAACCTGGGCAACCTGCTGAAACAGAACAAGCGCTTCACCGAGGCTGACAAGGCCTATGAGCGCGCGCTCAGGTGGATGCCAGGTCTGACCGATGCCTGGTACAACCGGGGACTAATGGCAATTGACCAGGGCCGGTGGGAAAAGGCCATTGAATACCTGGAAAAAGCAAAATCCCAGGGCGTGTCGATGAACACTGAACTGGCCTTGATCAGTGCTCACAGAGAGGCAGGCCACCTGGAAGAGGCACAGACGCTGGCCGATAACCTGCTGCAACGCTTTCCATCGGATGTTCGTGCGGTTGCGGCGGTGGCGTCCACCCGCAGAAAAAGTGATCCGGACGCCGCGCTGGATCTTCTGAAGAATGAACTGGATCGCACGGCTGACCCGGCCGCCATCCACTATGAACTTGGGCTGGTCCACTCCAACCAGAAAAATCTTGATGAGGCGATCAATCATTTTGAAGCCGCGGTGCGCGAGCGACCGGAGATGATAGAAGCGCACCGCTCACTGAATGAAATTTACTGGCAGCAGGAGGACGACCGGTTCCTGAAGTCTTACCGGGATGCGATTGAAACCAATCCCACCTCACCGCCGCTCTACCACAACCTGGCCGCAGCACTGATTTCCTCCGAAGATAACAAGGGGGCTGAGGATGTGCTGATCGAGGCTTTGTCACGTGCCGGGCGACAACAACACCTGGTTCATGGGCTGGCTGTTCAGAAACTCAAGAAAGGCGAACTTGATACAGCAGAACAGCTGTTGTTTGAAGCTTTACAGGCCGACCCTGACAACCGCACGTTTCTGATTGATTGTGCCAACATCGACATTATTAATGAGCGCTACGAGCGGGCTGAGAAGCACCTGGATCATGCCCTTCGAATTTATCCCTACAACCAGGAACTATGGGCCTACAAGGGGATAGTCTGGCGATTGACCGGGGATGAAAGGCACGAGTGGCTCAATGACTATGATCGCTTGCTTAAAGTCTATGAATTGCCCCACCCACAGGAATTCGAAAACACACAGGCATTCATGGCCGCATTGGAAGAATTGCTTCCGACATTGCACACGGCAACCCGTCAGCCACTGGATCAGAGTGTTCGAAATGGTACCCAGACTTTCGAGTTTTTATTCGACAATCCGCATCCGTTGATCAGGTCGCTGAAAAGAGCGGTTGAAGCCATGCTGGCCGATTACCTTGGCTCGATGCCGCGCGATTCGAAGCATCCCTTTTATTCCCGTATCAGGCCGGCAACCCGCTTTACGGGTAACTGGTCGATCATTCTTCGTTCAGGCGGATACCACACCAACCACATTCATCCTTTTGGCTGGCTGTCATGTTGCAATTACATCGCAACGCCCAAACTCAAAGGGAAAGCGCGACGCGATCGTGCTGGCTGGATCAAATTCGGAGAGACCTCTCTGCAGCTTGGAAAACGTGAGAACGTGGCGGCCGCGATTGAACCAAAACCCGGCAACCTGGTGTTCTTCCCCAGTTATTTCTGGCACGGAACCTATCCGTTTGAAAGCGAAGAGCCCCGTATGACGGTCCCCTGTGACATTGATCCAGCGTGAAAATTAGTTTTTGAGGGAAAATCATGTTTAAGCGTTTCAATATGTATCGAATCTCTATTCTTATGTTCCTGATGGTCGGCGTTGGAAATGTCAGCGCCCAGGTGCCCGAGCCATTTCAGGGTCACGACCCGGATTCTGTGTTCACCATCAGCTATTCCGATTTTGACGCCATTTTAAGGACCATGGTGGTTGATGTTGGCCGATCCACCAGAAAAGTTGCCAGGACCACACAACCCAAAACCGGCACCCGCATGAAAGCAAAGACCAGCAGTGGTCGCGCAACATCCTCCGAAGGCAATCGCTTTTATTTTGAAGAATTCGAGGAAAACGATGAGTTCCAGGAGGCGCTTCGTCTCGTTCGCGACAGCATCGAAGGGATTCCGGAGCAAATGGCGCTGGAGAACTTCTCACGTAACGAGCAACTTGCCTACTGGCTGAACCTTTACAACGTCACGGTTCTTGACGAGCTGGTACAGATGTACCCCGAAAAGAACCTGAAGAAAGAGTTGGTTGGCAGGAAGTCCATCCTGGATCAGAAACTACTCAATGTTGCCGGAATCGAGCTTAGCCTCAACGACATCCAGTACAAGATCCTGGCGGGAAATTACGAGAACAACCCGCTGATCATGTATGGCCTTTACCAGGGCAATATTGGCGGGCCCAATATCCGCAAACGTGCTTACACCGGGGAAAGTGTTTATCGGTCTCTGCAGGACAATGCCGAGGAGTTTGTTAATTCAAACCGTGGAACATACACCCGCAACGGCGATTTCGAAGTATCCACGCTTTATGAGCGAAACAGCCAGTATTTCCCGAATTTTAACGATGACCTGAAACAGCACCTGATGCGTTTTATCGAGGGGCCGGAACGGACCGAGCTGAAGCAAACAGACCGCCTGTATGCTGACATTGACGACTGGGACATCACCGATCTTTACGGTACAGATCGCGAAATTGGCGGGAGCTTTTCAAATAGTGCAGCGGCGATGATGGATGCCGTGGTTGCAATTCAGCCGGATGGAGCGGGCGGAACGGTCACAACCAACGCTTCTGTTGCCGGGTCTGCCTACATGGCCAAGACAGAGGTTGCCCCGAAATTTGATCCGAGCGTGCTGGATCAGCTTCTGACCATCAAGGCCAAGGAAGATGCAACCAGGCTGCTGAAGGAAGGCCGTGTAACGGTTGAAGAAATGGGCACGGTACCGGTTAATACCGACGACAACACAACGGAACAAGACGACGAATAAGGCAATCCCAACAAGCCTGGGCAGGTTGATTTGCACAGCCATTCTCGCTGCCATTGGCAGCGGGCTGGTTGCATGTGCCACCACCCCGGCACCGCAGCCTGCTGCGACAACAACACCCGTTGCCAGCGGCCAGATCAGCGCAAAAGCCGTGATCACTTCCAGCCCCCTGCAACAGGCGGGCTTGGAAGAGGGTCTGTTCGAAGTCGACATGCTGGCCCTGAGTCCGGAAATGCTGGCATTCATTGATGAATATGTTGAGCGTGATGTCGGGGAATCAGAACGTTTGGCTCAGCTACTGTATGCCGTTTTGGGCGGTGATCGCTTCCAGCTTGAGTATGACGACACCACGGGCACTGCGATCAGCACCTTTAATCATGGTGGCGGCAACTGTATTTCCTTCACAAACATGTTCATTGCCATGGCACGAAACCTGGGCCTCGATGCCAGCTACCAGGAAGTCGAGATTCCACCGGACTGGACGGTTTCAGGGAATACCTGGCTGATCAGCGAACATATCAATGTACTGGTTGATGTAAAAAATGCGCTTAGCCGCGTGGTCGATTTCAACTCTTACAGCACCATCGTCGATGTCGAGACCCAGAGCCGGGTGGTATCGGATGCCAGGGCAAGGGCTCACTATTTCAACAACATCGGTGTGGAACGAATGCTCGATAACCAGGTGGGGCTTGCGTACGCAAACCTGCAGCACAGCATCTCGGAAGACCCCACTTTTGCTTCTTCATGGGTCAACATGGGAATCCTCCATCGGCGCGAGGGCTTTGAGGACTATGCAGAGGCGGCCTATCTCGAAGCAATCAGGCACGACCGCGGCAACCTGATGGCGATGAGCAATCTCGCCGATCTGTATCAGCAAGAGGGCCGGGAAGAAGAAGCCAAGCGTTACCTCTCAAGGGTGCGCGAACACCGCATGAGCAACCCTTTCTACCGCTTTCGGCTGGCAGATATTGCCTTCAATGACGGTGACTACAAGTCGGCTATAAAAAATCTGAAGTACGCAATTCGTCAGAAAAACGACGAAGATCAGTTCTACTACCTGTTGAGCCTTAGTTATTTGATGGCTGGTGACAAGCAAGAGGCTCAGCGTTGGATGAAAGAAGCGCAGGAGGTTGCGAGGGCAACGAAGGACAAAAAGCGATACAGCCGCAAGCTGGAATTGCTCATGGGAAAAGACACCTCCTGATCGGCACATCAATTCCCGGAGGAGTGTTCGTGATTAACAAATCAGTATCAGTTTCAATGGCTCTGTGCGCCGTTTTGGTCGCGGCGTGCGCAGCACCGACTCCCATGCCACAAAGCGCACCGGATGAGGTGGCCAGCTCAGAAATTCCAGACCCGTTCTGGGACTTTGACCCTGATTCCAATTTCACCATCAACTATGCCGACGTTGATGCCATTCTAGGGGCGATGGTGGTGGATACCGGGCGCTCAACCCGGGAGAAGCTGCCCCCGCAAAGGGCGTCAACGGGCACGCGTCTTCAGACCAAGGTGAAGCGCACGACGGCCAATGAAGCCAACCGTTTTTATTTCGAAGAGTTTTCTGAAAATGAAGAATATACGGAAATGCTCGAGGAACTGCTTGCAAGCCTGGAGTCTATTCCGGACGAAATCCCCCTGGACCAGTTCAACAGGGACGAGCAGCTTGCTTACTGGCTGAATCTCTACAACATTGCAATTCTGACCAAACTGGTAGACATCTATCCGGAACGAAACCTCAAGCAGGAACTTCTTGGAAACCGGTCAATACTTGAAGAAAAGTTCATCAATGTTTCCGGGGTGCCATTAAGCCTCCACGACATTCAGAACACCATTCTGCGCTGGAATTACGATGACAATCCGTTGGTCATTTACGGACTCTACCAGGGCAATATTGGCGGACCCAACATTCGCCGCTGGGCTTACACCGGGGAAAGTGTCCAGAAGGACCTGGTGGCCAACGCAAAGGAATTCGTCAATTCCAATCGTGGAACCTACTATTCAGGCTCCGGTGACGAATTTCATGTATCCAGCTTCTACGCGCGCAACCTGGGTTACTTTGACAATCGGGCTTCAACGCTGCGGGCGCATATCCTGAGATACCTGGAAGGGCCGCAGGTTGCACAACTGGAAAATGCGGGGCGCATCGTCGCAGACATTGATGACTGGACCATCACAGACGTTTACGGCAGCTCACAAACCCAGAGAGTGGGTGGAAGCCTGGTTCATAGCGGCGCCGCCATGCAGGGGGCGGTCGTGTCCACGGGTATTGCCAACAACGCCGAGCGTGGCGCGGGAACAGGTGTAGTCGGAAATACCGGGCCAGCAGTCAGTGCGACTTCAAATACAATATCCAGCGGCTCAACCTATCACACCTACTCCACCATCAAGGAGGATCCAAGGTTTTCGCGCTTCAAACGCGCGGATGGGTTGGACTTGCCCAAAATTGCTGCTGACGAACGAGCCGTGGAGCTGAAGGGAACAGAGAAGAAAGCAGGAAACAACCCTGAGGCCGGTGGTGAAGAAGGGTCCGGAAACAACGATTCTGAAAGCGACCCCAGCGGCTCACATGACGTCTCCAACTCCGACCAGGGCGGTAAGTAATCACACGATAGGCAGGCAATGAATCATCTTGTGACCCGTCGATTACTCTACCTGCTTGCAACAGGGACTGTCTTCATTATGGCTTCTGGTTGCAGCACACCAGCCCCTGCCCCTGAACCGACACCACGTGGCGATGTTGTCAGTTCGGATGTCCCGGAACCATTCTGGGATTTCGATCCCAAATCGGAGTTCACCATTAACTACTCGGATGTTGATGGCATCCTCAGCGCCATGGTGATCGATGTCGGGCGATCTTCCCGTCAGATAATTCAGCCAGCCACTGCCCAAACCGGCACTCGCCTGAAAGCCAACGTCAAGAGAACCACCTCGAATGAAGGCAATCGCTTTCGATTTGAGGAATTCGAAGATAACGAACTTTACCAACAGATCCTGCGCGGCATCCGTTCAGATCTCGAAGCCATTCCTGATCAGATTCCACTTGAGCACTTCAATCGTGACGAACAACTGGCCTACTGGCTGAACCTCTACAATATTTCATTGCTGGAAAAGCTGGTTGAGATCTACCCCGAGCGGAATCTCAAACAGGAACTGGTGGGGCGCAAATCCATCCTGGATGAGAAAATTCTGAATGTCTCGGGAATCCCGCTGAGTCTCGACGACATCCAACATACGATTCTTCGCTGGAATTACGACAGCAATCCACTCGTGATCTACGGTTTGTACCAGGGCGTCGTCGGAGGTCCTAACATTCGCAATAAAGCGTATACAGGTGAAAACGTCTATCGGCTTCTCACCGACAACGCAATTGAGTTCATCAATTCAAACCGGGGCACTTATCCGGCAGCTGGAGAGAGCTTCCGTGTGTCGGGTTACTACGCTCGCAATCTCGGTTATTTTGACAACCTTGATTCCCACCTTAAGGCACACCTGTTGCGTTATATCGAAGGGGTCCAGGAGCATGAATTACTCGATGCTAAACACCTGGTTCCGAACCTGGAAGACTGGACCATCACAGATGTTTACGGTACAGGCACGAAGATAAGTGAGAGTTTTGCACGCAACCCCGCAGCTGTTATGGGCTCTGCTCCAGCAATTGACGATGTTTGGCTGGCCAACATCGTTTCCACCAGGGGTTCGCGGGCGTCCGGCAGAGTGGCCACCATGTCACCCAGGGAGCGTTTCGGGCCGGAAGCGACAAAATTTATCGAGGAATTCCTTCGGAAAAATGGAATCAATCAGAAAAGAACGCACTTGAAAATCGACGGTCAAATCGCATCTAATTTCTGATACACCCAATTCTGATTACATGAAATCCTGAGGAGTCTTTGTGAATAAAGTCATGACCATTATTTCTGCTCTCGCCATCGGGTTGCTGATGGCAGCCACCAGTGTTGCAAATACAAATGCTGTACCCGAACCATTCCAGGGGTATGACCCGGATTCCGGATTCAGGATCAAGTACGAAGACGTCGATGCAATACTGAAGAACATGGTTATCGATGTCGGCCGATCTTCCCGGGAAAAAGCTCCGGCAACCAGGGCCCAGACCGGAACCAGGATGAAAACCAAGGTCAAACGCGAAACAGCAACCGAAGGAAATCGATTCTTTTTTGAAGCATTCCGGGAGAACGAGGAATTCAAGACAGCGCTGCACAACGTCCGCCTGAGCCTTGAGAGTGTTCCTGACCAGGTCAGCCTGGCGGATTTCAACCGGAATGAGCAACTGGCTTACTGGCTGAATCTTTACAACATCACCTTGCTTGACGAGCTTGTCAAAATTTACCCGGAGAGAGATCTCAAGAAAGAAATCACGGGTAAGAAATCCATTCTCAAACCCAAGATCCTGAATATAGCGGGCATCCCTCTAAGCCTGGATGATATCCAGTACACCATCCTGGCGGGAAATTACGGTAACGACCCATTGATTATGTATGGCCTCTACCAGGGAATTATCGGTGGACCCAACATACGCGATTCGGCTTATACCGGTGAGAATGTAAGACGCTACCTGCAGGACAACGCTGAAGAATTCATCAACTCAAACCGCGGTACCCAGGCTGAAGATGATGTTTTTGAAGTATCCAGTCTCTACGATCGTAACAGTCAGTACTTTCCTGATTTTGATGAAGACCTCAAACAGCACCTGAATCGGTATATTGAAGGCTACGAGCGCACCGCTCTTCAGTCCGCATCGACTTTTAAACCAAAGATCAATGATTGGACGATCACGGACGTTTACGGCACGATGCAGGACATTGGCGGCAGTTTCGCGTCAAGTAAGGCTGCAATGTTGAATTCGGTAGTGACGCTTCAGCAAGGACCAGACGGTGGAGCGTCCGAGCAGATATCTGCCAGTTTTTCCGAGGCATCGTCAATGGTTCAGTCCAAAACACCTGACGCATTTCGCTTTGATCCCCAGGTTTTGGAACACCTGGTTGAGCTCAAAACCAAGGAACAGGAAGCCAACATGCAAAAAGACAGTTCCGTCACTGTTGAGGAAATGGGAACCGTTCCGACAGAACCGGAGGATGGGGGTGATTCGGAGGGTTCAGAACAGGATTAACAAGGCCACTTAAGGCAATTGAAAGGGCCTCGCGATGCGAGGCCTTTTTTTATTCCCCAAATGCTTCTTTGAAATGTTTCTCGTAATTCTTCCAGCGACCGATTGATTTCCTGGTGAGTGGCTGGCGAACCTGCCAGACGCTGGCAGTCCCTACCGTTGACTCCTGCTTGTCAAACTCAAGAACGACATCATCCCAATCTTCGCCAAGGTTTTCGAGTAATCCACCAATGGTCTCGCGTGGGTTGTCCACCATGTCTTCATAGGAGATACGAATCAGATCGTCACCCAACAATTCCTGCCAGTGATCAATCAGTTTTCGATGTAATCCCAGGTAATGACGAATATCCTGCAGACGCAAAGCATAGCCCTGACTGGCACCCAGCCTGGTGCTGAATACGGATACGGCAATATCGTGCCAGTCACGCTCTGTGATTATGAATTTCGCATTGGGAATCATTGCCTTGATCAGGCCAATGTAGAGGAAATTGTCCGGGCGCTTGTCTGTAAGGCGAGTGTTTTCATCCGCTCGCTGAGCGCAGAAGGCAGCATGTTGAGATTTCCATTCCTCGATAGACTCTGCATTGAGCCCATCCAGCTTCTCGGGAAACCCCGGAAAACTTTTTGTCACCAGTCGTGGAAAGAATTCCAATTCTCCGCCTGCCGTAAATCGCGGATGAGCGCCCAACATCTGCTCAAGCAGGGTTGACCCACTACGAAATATTCCACAAATGAATACGGGGTCATGTGAGTCGCCACCGAATTGGGACAGCCAGTCTGATGTAAAGCGTGAAGATATCCTGTCAAAAAGCGCCTCAGCGCGTGACTGACGGTATTCCGGCTGCACCGGGCGATCAAGGTCATTGCCTTTCTTAAAGCTTGCCCACGCCTCATCGTATTGGCCGACCTGGTCATAAGCACGTCCCAGGGTGAAGTGCAGATCAGGGTTCTTGCTTTGGGGTGCGTGTTCGGCCAACCTGGAAATCATGGGATCATCTGCACCTTCAAACTTGTGTGCATCACCCAGCCGGGCCAGAGCAAATTCATTCTTTGGATCCAGCTCGAGGCATTTTTCAAAGCAGGCT
>DATFLY010000046.1:0-10388 GCA_035267185.1 Lysobacterales bacterium
GATAAGCACCCCGGAGTAACACGCCTGCGCTTTACTCTGTCCCTGTTCATGGTTGCACTGGCAGGTGCTGAATTGCAGGGCGGATTCTGGACAGGGGACGACTGGGAAAATAACGTCCCTTTGATGACGTTTTACGCCATCTGCGCGAGTTCAGCAAGTGTAGTAGCGCGGTCAGAGAAGCAGTGAAGGGGCCCTTTAATGCAGATTTGCTCAGAGTTCGATTTGCCGAAATTCTGGGCCGTCGACGTCAAGAAATCGACAGCACGAGATTTATCCGCATCATTCAAAAAGTGCCGATAGAATTAGGCAACGGCTAATCATCACGGGTAATCCAATGCCAAATGACGAATTTGATTTGTGGGACCTGCGTATCGAAGTGACAGGCAATCAGCACGATATGGTCTGTGACCACACCGTGGGTGACTACTTCGAATTGTCGGGCGAAAACCTGAGCTTCCCGACCGGGCGTCCGTTTTCAGTCTATGCGCTGGCAGCGATCCTGCCTTTACTGCCCGCAAAGCAGCGTGAGACTCACGCCAATGACTGGATGACCACCGATGCCGAGATTGCCTGCCCTGATCCAAATTGCGGCGCGCGATTTCGAATTACACGTACCGGAAAGACCAAATTTCGGCACAGTGATACGACCGTGGTACCGCTACCAGCACAACCCGAAAAATAGAATGATTCGGACTGAGCTTGCACCGGGCTATTCCATTTCCCGGGTGATCAATGGCTGCTGGCAACTGTCCCCGGATCACGGCGGCGGTCCGCCCACGGAGGCAAAAACACTGCGGATGTTCTCAGAGGCGGTGGAACATGGCTTCACCACGTTTGATTGCGCGGATATCTACACTGGCGTTGAGCAGCTGCTGGGACGCTTTCGACGCAGCCTGCCTGATCCCGATCGAATCCAGATTCACACCAAGCTGGTGCCGGACAAGGCAACGCTGCATCAATTGACCGCAAGCCAGGTTGATAATGTCATTCATCGCTCATTGCAAAGGCTGGGCGTCGAACAACTGGACCTGGTGCAATTTCACTGGTGGGACTACCAGGTTTCCGGGCTCGAGTTGCTCACCGAACGCCTGTTGAGGGCTCAGCAGGATGGAAAAATCCGGCTACTGGGCGCGACCAACTTCAACACGGAACACATACAACAGATGGTTGGGCAGGGCCTGCCGCTGGTCTGCCTGCAAACACAGTATTCCCTGCTTGACCGGCGACCTGAAAAGAAAATGACCGGTCTGGCAGCCGAAAGCAAGGTTCAATTGCTTCCATACGGTGTGTTGGCAGGCGGTTTCCTCTCTGAAAAATATCTGGGGGCTCGACCACCGGCCGAAATGAACCGTTCACTCACCAAGTACCGCCTGATGATTGAAGAAACTGGTGGTTGGAGCAGCTACCAGGATCTGTTGCAGATCCTGGCGGACATTGCCAACAAGCATGCTGTACCTTTGTCTATTGTGGCCGCCCGTTGGTTGCTGGACCAGGAGTGCGTTGGCGCCATCATCCTTGGGACAGGCGGTCGCTCCAGGGTGACTGAAAATCTGAAACTGGCAGGTCTTGAACTGGATGAAGAAGATCGACAATCGATTCGGTCTTATCTCGACCAGCAGGTCATCCCTGCCGGGGACATGTTTGACCTCGAACGTGTCGAGGGTGGCCCACATGCCAACATCATGAAAACCGATCTGCAGCAGGTCAAACATTGACCACACCAACCGGCCGCAGGTGGTCCTCGCCTTTTATATTCCTGGCCGCAGCCATTGGCAGTGCGGTGGGTATATCCAATGTCTGGAAATTCACCTACGTTGCTGGCGAAAATGGTGGTGGTGCATTTGTACTGGTGTATGTGGGCGCGATTGCCCTGGTGGCTTTGCCAGCACTGATCGCCGAGTTCCTGGTCGGCAGACGTGGTGGTGCCAGTGTCGTTAAAAGCATGGATCAGCTGGCCATCCGCGACGGCATCAGCCCCATCTGGCGTTATTACGGCCAGATGGCCGCCCTGGGTGCATTTATCGCATTGAGTTTCTATGCCGTTGTGGCGGGCTGGACGGTCGATTACTTTGTCCAGGCCATCCTTGGTGGATTCAGCGGAATCAGTGCTGAAGGATCCGGCGCCAACCTTGATGAGTTAATGGCAAGCCCCGGGCGGATGATCGGTTCGCAACTGGTATTCCTGGGCCTGACATCCCTCACCGTCGCAGCCGGAATTAAAGGAGGGTTGGAGCGTGTGCTTCGTTGGCTAACGCCCTCGTTATTCGTGATCCTCCTGGTGCTTTTGGTTTACGCCGTGATTGCCGGTGATTTTGCAGCCGGTGCCAGGTTCCTGTTTGTGCCTGATTTCTCGCAAATGAACGGCCAGACTGTTTTACTGGCTGTTGGTCAGGCCTTCTTTTCATTGGGCATCGGGCTGGGTGTGCTGTTCACCATTGGCGCCTACATGGACCACAAATCATCCGTCGTTCGTGCCAGCATTGTTGTGGCTGCTGCCGATGCCGGGGTGGCCATCATGGCTGGCCTGGCCATTTTCCCAATCGTGTTTGCCAATGGGCTGTCACCCGCTGAGGGGCCTGGATTGATCTTTGCGACCCTGCCGGTTGCATTTGGCCAGATGCCTGGCGGCTCAGTGCTTGGGCCGATGTTCTTTTTGCTGATGGCCATCGCTGCCCTGACCTCAGCCATCACCATCATGGAAACGGTGGTGGCGACATTCGAGGATTACACCAGGATGTCACGCAGATCGATTGTGCTCCTGGTTTCAACGCTCCTGTTCATCGCGGGCCTGGGAACGGTTTTTTCATTCTCTTCACTGGCTGATTTCTACCCGCTGGCATTCCTGCCGGCGTTCGAATCACGAAACATATTCGAATCACTGGACTACATCGTTTCCAACTTCATGATGCCATTGGGTGGCGTGCTGATCGCCATGCTGGCTGGCTGGGGCTTGAGCAGGCAGGCAACCCTGGATGAATTGGGTGTGCGAGAATCCACCCTGTTCGGCCTGTGGCACCTGCTGGTCAGATTTGTCGTACCTGCTGCCATTGCGCTGGTTTTTGCCGTCAACCTGTAATGAGTGAGTGCTCTCAACCCATGAAATATGTCACTGGATTTTTCACCATCTCTTTGTCGCTGGTTTTGGCGTTTGTTGAGACTGCAAGTGCCAGTTCAAGCAACACTGAGCAACTTGAGCGACTGACATCACAGTACGTGGATGAGCGTCGTCCCGGTGCGCCCAAAGCGACGCGTACTGATTACTCAGCAGCATCGTTCGAGCGCGAGATCGAAGATCAGAAACAAAACCTGGAAAAGCTGCTGGCCATCAATCCGGAGGGCCTTACCATCCAGCAGGACATTGACCGGCGCCTGCTGATTGGCATTGAGCGTTCAGATATCAATACTGCGCAAACACTGCGCCGCTGGGAAAACGATCCGGCTTTGTACGTACCAGGTTTTCGCCTGGGACAGTTGCTAGAACCCCAGTTTGCAGGCGCGGAAGATGAGCGCCTCCAACAACTAACCAGCCTGATGGAATCATTGCCGGAGCGTCTGGAGGCTGGCCGCAGAAATCTGAAAAGACCGCCGAAGCGATTTACAGAAGCGGCCATTTTTCAGGCTCAGCGCACTATCAGTACATTGGAAGATGGAACAGAACTTCTCTCAGGGCTTAACGAAGAGCAAAGAGCAGTCACTGAGCGTGGCATGACAGCGCTGAATGATTACCTGGTTTTCCTCCAGGAAGATGTTCTGCAACGCTCCGATGGAAGCTGGGCGCTGGGGCGCGAAGCGTACGACTTCATCCTGAATGAGCGTTGGTACATGGACTCCGATGCCGAGCAGATCCTGGCGCGCGGACTGGAGGCTTTTGAGGAAACCGAAGCTCTTGCGCAGGAAGTTGCCGCACAAATCGAGCCCGGAAAACACTGGACCGAGGTTTATGAAACGTTAAAAGACGACCACCCACCAGCCTTGTCCATCAAACAGGCCTATCAGCAGCAAATGGATGCCGCACAGGTCTTTGTGTTGGAAAACGCCATCCTGACGCTGCCGGAGGGCGAACGCGTGATCACCCTTGATACACCGCCTGCAATGCGTCGCTCCTCGCCTTTCGGGACATTTGAAACGGCCAGTCCGTTCGATGGCGGGCTGGAGGGTCGACTGATTTTGACTCCCATCGAGGATTGGATGCCAGCTGAACAACAGGCTGAGCGTTTGCGGTCCCACCACACTGCCTGGATACCTGTGATTGCGGTACACGAGGCCTACCCTGGCCACCACGCGCAGGCCCTCAAGGTTAACGAAAACCCCAACCTGTTAAGACGGGTCATTCGCGAATCGATTTTTTCAGAAGGCTGGGGATTGTTCACCGAGGAACTGATGTTTGAATTGGGTTTCCTGCAGGGCAACGATGTCCGCCTGACCCAGCTGCGCAATCGCCTGTGGCGTGCGGCACGCGTGATTCTGGATGTCAGCCTGCACACCGGCAAAATGACATTCGATGAGGCTGTGGCTTTCCTGGTGGAGAAAGTCCGGTTTGAACCCTATGCGGCAGAGCTGGAAGTGGGCATGTACATCCGTAGACCAACCTATGTTCTGGGTTACCTGATCGGAATGCAGGAAATTGAATCCATTCGGGCCGAATACATCGCGAAACATGGGCAACCCGAGCCCCCCAGTGAGTTCTACGACAAGTTGCTGTATATCGGTTCAATTCCTCCAGCGCTACTGCGCGAGGAGTTGTTTAGTACCGATTAGCGCTTTTTTTGATCGACTGCTGTCGATGACCGGTTCGTCTTGCACGGGCCACGAGGCCTTCCCAGCGACTTGGAACATGGCTGTGGTCAGCCGCTTTACTTCAAATTCATTTCGAACAGCTTGTAAATCCGTCGATACTCGTCCAGCCAGCTTTCCGGGTGAACGAAACCATGTGGGTCTCTTGGGTAGATAGCGATCTCAAAATTTTCTTTCTTAAGTTCGAGAAGACGTTGCACCACCAGCACCGCATCCTGAAAGAAAACGTTGTTATCCTGCATGCCGGCGGCAATTAACAGGGGATTCTTAAGCCCTGCAACATGCTCAATCGGTGAGCTGATTCGGTAAGCTTCCGGATCAATGCTTGGTGTGTTAAGAATGTTCGAGGTATAACCATGATTGTAGTGAGACCAGTCTGATACTGGCCGCAGTGCGGCGCCCGCTTTGAACAAATCAGGCGCACGGAACATCGCTACCAGGGTCATAAACCCGCCATAAGAACCACCGTAGACACCGATGCGTTCACGGTCGACACCATGGTTTTCGACAATGAAATCGACGCCGTCGTGCAGGTCCTGAAGTTCCGGCACTCCCATTTGTCGGTAGATCGAAGTACGCCAGTCGCGACCGTATCCCTCTGAAGCTCGGAAATCCATATCAATAACGACATAGCCCTGCTGCGTTAACAGGTTGTGGAACATGCCTTCTCGAAAGTAGTAGGGCCAGCCAAAGTCGGAGTTTTGGGTATAGCCCGCGCCATGAACAAACATGACAGCCGGGTATTGGCGTGCCGGATCATGGTCCGCCGGCAGATAGATCTTCGTATAGATTGGTGCGTCGGTATGTGAGGACGGCACCGCAACAATCTCCGGCTGCTGCCATTCGATGGCCTTGTACGCATCGCTCATCGTATCCGTGATCGCTGTAGCACTCGCTCCTGGTTTGTTTTTTTGCACATACAACTCGGGATGGCGATTGATCGTCGAATGCGTGATTAATAGCTGCGACTCATCCGGCGAGACCGACACCTGATTGAGCCCGCCAAGACTGGTCAGCTGCTCCGCTTCACGCGAGTCGACATCGACTCTCCAGATTTCATAAACACCCGGGTGATCGACATTGGCCTGGTAGTAGAGATACTGACCGGACGGTCCGGGTCGGGGATCGAAAACGACATGTTCACCTGCGACCAGTGGAGTGCTTTGCGTGGCAGCGATGTCCTTGGTGTAGATGCCGAGATAGCCGTGATCTTCAGAGAGAAACCATAAAGTTCGGTTGTCGTTAAGCCAACCATGCTCGGTGTGGTAGTTGTTGACCCAGGCTTCGTCACTCAGGTGATGCTGGCTCACCAGCTTTTTTGTCTCGAAGTCGACCGTCGCTATCCAGCGGTCCTTGTTGTCATTCGCATGCACATAAAGCACTACCCCAGATCCATCCGGAGACCATTGAATAGAGTAGATCTCAAAATCACGTGTTTCCGGCGCCTTGAGCCGTTTCTCGGCGGCCTCCCGGTTTTCCCCGAGCGCCACGTGGTGTTCAATGGCGCTTGCACGAAGGTCTGCAAGCGGGTCGTCCTGGATACGGGGAAGGCCAGATGCATCCAGTTCAAATTTCTCGCCGCTCTCGAGATCGACCAACCAGGCCGTGTGTGGTGCATCGCCATTGCGGCCAACCCTGGTGCGTGTTTCCTGGTGCTCGACATAACCACTGGCCGTTACATAATTCGGCATGCTGCCGGGCTTGCCGACATCAAAGGAATCGCTGGTTGTAATGACGATGTACAAGTCACCTTTGGGCGACATTGAGAAGCCCTGAGACTCAAGTCCGGTGCCCATGAAGATCGGCGGCGCACCAAGCGCTGCATCAACCGCGAATAGCGATTTCTTACGTTCGCGTGCTGCGGCTTCGTCTTCCTTCGACTCACGAACCTGGTCGTACAGTCGTTCCTGGTGCATTCGCAGGACGTCGAATTCTTCTTCATCGGCAGGGTCTTTTTCGAATCGAATATCGGTCACTTGTTCGATGATCCCATTTGCCGGTTCATACACAAAGACCTGTCCTTCCCGATGGAAAGCGATGCGGCGACCATCAGCCATAAACATCGGGTCTGACTCGACTGCGGTGGTGCGAGTAACCTGTCTGGGACCATCTCGACCGCTCAGGAAAATATCACCCGCATACGTCCACACATGCTGTGTGCCATCGGCGTTGTAAACGGTTGATGATTTGAACGACTTCGACCAATCCGCCTCCGCCACCTTTGTTGTGGTGCCATTTCTGCTGTCCACTGAATACAAATCTTTCAGTTTTGAGCCGCTGCGCTTTTGCTCAAAGAAAACCGTGCGATTGTCATCGCCCCAGAAAGCGTTCTCGGGCTGATTACCCAGCCAATCCGGGTCTGCCATGATCTGTTCAAGGGTCAGGTCCTGGCCAGGGGCCGCAGTCGTTGCGAATGTCAGCACGATGTATGCGATGAGACGAAAATTCATTGGAACTCCGAAAATTGGTTTTTACTAATAGGTGGCCGAATTGTACGAAAAAGGGCTGGATACATGCATTACATATGCCGCTAATTCCCGCCCTCACAATAAGCATGAAATACCGGAGCAAGAGCATCGGCCGTGACTTGTGCAGGAAACAGCATGTGAATGGCAAGAACCATGACCAGGAAGCACACGGCCCACATGGTGATCGGAGCGCTGGGACCTTCAAGCTTCAGGCCCCATAGCTGGATCCTGAATTCTCCTCCAATACTGGAGGAGAGTAAGGCAACAATTCCCAGTGAAGCGATAATGGCGGATGGCACACCGACAACGCCAACAAAGTTGGTTACCAGGAAGCACCTGACTGCATCGCCCGAACTCAGGGCGGCCAGGATCAGCAACAATCCACCGTAAAGAACCAGCACACCAAGCGTAAGTACAGCGGCGGTGCGGAGTCGGCCCCAACTGATCGAGGACGAGAGAACAGCGCGGTCAAAATCACTCATTTGTGTGCCTGATCATCCAATAAAAGAAAAACTGTGTCGCTCACCCTGAAGTCACTCAGGATTGAACTGTTTCCAGGAAATCAGTTTGCCACACAAAACTGATCTGAAAGTAGGCCAACTTCGACATCACGCAATTCAGTCATTACTTCTTTAAACCTTTCAAGATCTTTGTTCATCAAATTCTGCATGGCTTTTCAAAACAGGAGCATCCAATGTGGGTTTCAATTAAAAAACTGGCCGTACTGACCATCGCGGCCGGTATGGCTTTCCCGGTAATAGCCGGAGACTACACCTCGATTAACAGTGACGTGCGTGTCGGTGCAGGTTCTTCTGCAGATAATGTCCAGTCCGTGAACGGCTCCATCCGCATTGGAGATGAAGCCGTGGTACGTTCGGTCAATTCGGTCAATGGCTCCATCAAAATTGGACGGGGAGTCACTGTCGAACGCCGCATTGAAGCAGTTAATGGCGCCATTTCCCTGGATTCCGGAAGCCAGGTTGGTGAAGGCGTTGAATCCGTCAATGGCACAATTGAGCTACAGGGAACCCATGTCGCAGGTGACATCGACACCATTAACGGGGGCATCCGGCTATTGGATGGCACCGTCATTGCCGGCAATGTCAAAGTTAGGAAGCCAAACAACTGGGGCTGGAACAACAAGCGTAGTAAGCCCGTGAAAGTAGAAATCGGTCAGGACGTCCAGGTTCACGGTAACCTGGTATTCGAACACGCAGTCGAGCTTAGAGTCCATGAAAGTGCCACTTACGGTGACATTGTCGGTGACGAGGTCACCTTGATTGATATTGAGTAATAACCAAACAAGGCGGGGCGCTGACCTCCTCTTTCTACCAACCAACGGAAACCCCGTCCTACGCGGGGTTTCCTGAAACCATTAGTCCGGATTAATCTGACTTTCTGGTTGCAGCCGCAATCATCAGGTCCATTGCGGCGTTGCGGTCCCAATTGCCGACATTGCCATTGTAGAACATGGCAATGGTGATGTCCGCGGTCGGAATGCCCACCAGATCTGCAGCTATTCCATGCGAGCCACCTGACCATCCGAAAATCGCGGTGCCATCCGGGTCAAGCAACGAGTCTGCTTGTTCGTCTGTCCAGACGGTCAAATCGCCGGACATTGCCAAATTCACAAGGTGGCCGCCATCGCGGGCCGTGCCGTTCAACGCGCCAGCAGAATAGGCCCAAGAGTTATAGGTATCTGGCGCTTCAGCCGCCATATTGACCACTTTCAGGTCGCCTTCTCTAAGGAATTTCATGTCTTCCGTGACCAGCCCCATTTCCAGGCCGGGCGGGAATATGGTGGCATAACTGCCGGCCACGGGGCCGCGCGGCACCTCATAACCCTCCATATAGACGTGTCTAAACCCATATGGATCGAAAATCCGGGCGCGATAGCTTGCGTGCAGTGGGCGAGCATCGATCTCTTCGATAATCAGGCCCAAAAGGAAGTAGCAAGTATTGCAATACTCTTCCTGCGTGCCAGGTTCAAAACCAGCCGGCAAGCCACGGACAAGATCGATCAGTTCCAATGGGTCGATCATGCGAGCCCGGTTTTCCGGAGTCCGCCAGCGAAATTCGGAATAGCTATCGAGCCCGGTGAAATTGACCAGTCCGGCCCGATGATCCATCAGCTGGCCAATGGTGATTCGGTCCGTGTTTGGCAAACCCTCGAGAACCGCTTTCGGTAGTAGGTCCTCCAATACGGTATCGCGGGTGAAGTGCCCTTCCTCGATCATCTGGTAGAGCACGGCCAGGGTGAAAATCTTGGTGATTGAAGCCATTCGGATAGCCGTATCGGTTGTCATGGCCTTACCCGTCTCGATGCTGGCAAGACCGGCCGTACCGGTCCAGACATCATCGCCAACGCGGACATATGCAGTCACACCTGGCATGCCTGCCTCCACCTGTTCGTCGATAATGTCCTGGAACCGGTTGAAGTCAGCGCTAGCACTTTCTTGAGCGCACGCCAGCAAGGCTGGCAGGACTGGCATTATCAATGTGAGGCAGAGCAGCCTGAACTTGGCGACCGCCATCAACTTGAATCTTGTCGCACCGTGGTGGCCCGAACCTGTCATGCGGTGAATCAGGAGAAAGAGTTCGGAGCAGCGTATAGCCTTGTATCTATTAGTTAAAAAACCCATTACGCCTCCAATACCCTGCCCCAGCGCCTCTTTCTGATGTGAAATAGAGGCTCTTAAGAAAATATTACAGCTTAACAACATATTAAAAGCCAATTTTAGCAACCAAAATTAACTATTCAAGCTGGCCGAATAAACGAACCTCCATGATAAAACGTCTCGTTTCTGTTCACATGGGTGTCTGGGATTACGCTCAAATCCCGGGATTGTCCGCCAGTCTTTTCAATTTGCCCGAAAAGAGTATGATCAATATAAGGACCACTGGATTCTGAAAATCATCAGAAGCTAAACAACAAGCCGGCCATGTTTACACCAAACCAGTGCTCGAGAGCCGGTCGCAAACCAGCAGGGAGAAAACCCATGAAAGTCAGGCAAACATTGGCCGGAATATTTGCGGTCATGACGGTCGTCATCGCGGGCACTGCGCCCCTGGCGGCTGTCGAAACCACAGGCGAACCGGGTTCGCCCAGCGCCACCACCACGATCA
>DATFLY010000047.1:0-50287 GCA_035267185.1 Lysobacterales bacterium
GCTGTTGTTTGAAGACTTGTCTTCGTTTTCTGCCAGCGCTTTCACTTCCACATCCTGCGCGCCGCCCTCATTAATATCTAATGCGATCATCGCGTCGCTGAACAGCTCCGGCTGAATATCGCCAATCAGGTTAATCACCACCGCTTCGGATTCACCGTCACTGGTCAGCAGGGTCATCCCATGCACTTCACTGCCGGATGACTTTAGCATCAGGTGCGTCCGTTCGTTTTCCTGCTGAACAAGCATGACTGATTGCCAGCCATCCACTTCTAGGTTCTCTTTCATACGGTCCATCTTGATGGCGACTTTCGAGGAGTCACCATCGATTTCATAAACCCTGATCCGGACACCGTCCAGAGAGCGCAACAGCGCCACAGTCTCCGGATCGTCCTCGATGTGCCTGGCGGCAAACCGAAGCAGGGTTGGACCCATTGAAAAAGCGAACTCCCGGTCGGTATCCCATACTCCCGGGGACTCAAAATTCGCAAACCCGGGCTCCCCGCGTGGCGCGGTAAGCCCACAAGCCGTGACCGCCAGCATCATCGCGAGGACGCAGGAAGTTTTGCAGGCATTCATGAGCTTAATCATCGCCATTGATTTCCACACCATTGATCTGAATGTCGTTCACATCGACTTCAAAATGGTCCATCAGGCGGGCAAGCTCAGCCGGGTCAAGAAAACCGATGACGTTGATAAACACCGCCTCGTCCGGCTCAACAGCCATCACGGTGATTCCTTCAATCAGGTCGTCATTGAGTTTCATGAAAATCCTGACCTGCTCGTCCGTGGAGTTGACGCTGACAACCGACTCCCAGCCACTGCCGGACAAGCTGGAAGACACGTTCCTGACGAGATCAATCGCTCCATCTGCCAGTTGATCCGTTTCAAACACCCGCACCCGAACACCGTCAAGACGGCTGAACAGGTTGGCAACTTCAGGATCTTCATTCGTTGTGAATGCGCTGACAAAACTGAGCAACCCTTTACCAACGGCTATTTCGACATTGGGCTCTCCGAAAATATCACTGAGCTGTCCAAAATCAACATAGCCAGGAAAAGCCTTGAGTTCGTCTTCCTGGGCCCAGGCTGTGCTGGCCGCCAGTGTGAGGCAGGCAATACCTGCCATCGTGATAATAAATTTCTTCATGAGCTTTCCTCCTGCTCAGTATGGTTTGTGTAAGGCATATAGCGGGAAACGTTTTCAGTGATGCCACTGCTCAGTTCCTTTGCCAGTTCAGATTCAATTTGTTGACCGGCTCGTTGGCCGATACGGTCGAGATAGGCGAATGCAATGGCCACCTCCTGTTGGGCCTTCAGAATTTCCGCCTCTGTGTATTCGGGTCCCTGTGGTTGTGACCGCATCATGGTCATCGCGATAACGAGTACCGGAATCGCTGCCAGCGCGCCTGCCGGAATCCAGCGCGGCAGACCAAACCAGCTTCCGGCTTTGCGTGGTTCCGGTAGCGGCCGTTCTGTATCAGGGATCTCGGCCAGCCGGGTCCGGAGAGATTCCGGTGCACGCTCGATCTGAAGATCATCCAGGCGGGCCTGCAAGGCATGGGCATCGATAATGGCCTGTGCCAGAGCAGCGTTAGTCTCGGCTTCACGTTTCAGCTCGGCGACTTCGTCTTCACCAAGTTCGCCATCGAGCAGATCGTTGATCCGTGCTTCCCAGGTTTCATTGATGTTGTTGTGATCAGTCATTTAACTTTTCCTGCTTTCAGTTCTTCTATCCAAACAATCATTGTTTCCTTGTCATCCCGGAAGCGCTTTTGCGCCCCATCGTCATCCCGGAAGCGTTTAGCGCCCCATCGTCATCCCGGAAGCGCTTTAGCGCTATCCGGGATCAGGCCCGCAATGGTGCGAGCTCTTCTCGTAGCTGCTTTCTCGCCCGGTGCAGGTAGACTTTTACCTGCGACATGCTCAGGTCCAGCGTGCCTGCTACCTCGGCATAACTGTGTTGCTGGACGTCCCTGAGAACCACCAGTGAGCGATACGGCTCATTCAGTGCCTCTATGGCAGCCTTGAGACGTCTTCCGGTATCACGCTGCTCGAGGTCCTCCATCGGTCCAGGTGCATCGCTTGCCTCAGCCTGGCCCTGCAAATCGCCTTCCGGCTTCCGGCGTCGGATTCGGTCAAGGCACCCGTTGCGTATCACTCTCATCAACCAGGGTTTGGCTTTCTCCTGGTCGATACGGTCCTGGTGATGCCAAAGCTTTACGAAAGATTCCTGGCAGACGTCCTCGGCTTCAGCATGATCACGCAACATGTAACGCGCCAGCGTCCATGCCTGATCCTGGTATTCCTCTACCCATTGACGAAACTGCTTACTCATCTCATGAGCATATACGCATGAAGTAAGATTTTGTTACAGCGAGATGTTCCGGGTGGGCGTGCTACGCGCGTTCAGGTGCTGCTGAGATCAGTTAGGAAAAATTTAGTTGAAAAGGGCTGCAATTCAGCCTGCGACAAAACGTTTCGGAATATTTTCGTATCAATTTAGTCTGCCCCGCGTAGAGAGTTTTCATGACCACACCTAGTCTTTTTACTGACACCAGCCGCAAAAATTTTACTCGCAGTAAGGAGCAACATATGTCGAACAAACTTGATTTCTGGCAATGCATACTCATCAGCATTGTGCTTGCAGGCGCTTCCACGACAGTGCTGGCACAACACTCAAGCAAGGCCAATGCTCACTACCTCTGGGACCCAAATGCGGTTGTCGGGCAAACCACTTTGGATCGCAGCCCTGAGGGACTCAAAGCAAGCTTCAAACTGAACACAAATGCAAGCTACAACGGCCAGGTCCTGACGCTCTGGATCGTGGTGTTCAACACACCGCAAGGTTGCCTGACAAACCCATGTGGCGCAGCTGACCTTGAAAACCCGGAAGCAGCAGGGGATTTCCTTTACGGTGGAGGCACGATCACCAACGACAATAAGGCAGAGTTCGCCGGCAGCCTCGCAACGGGTGACTCATCAGGTTCGGGCTGGATCGAATTTGGCTTCCCCGAATTCGCGCTGGGCCTGACGGATCCGGAAAATGCAGAAGTTCACTTGCTGCTTCACAGCCATGGCCCCGCCAGCAGTGGTACTGACCTGGGTGACCAGATTTCATCCTATTTTGGCGGTTGCACGGTTTTCCTGGGGGACGCAGCCGGGTTTGCTCTTGGTCCGGAAGATGTGCCGGATGAGGCAGGAGAGTGCTCAACTACAATTGTATCAATTCACATGCCCTGATCATGGTGTACCGGTTCAGCGCAACCTGGTTAACTCTCACGTGTCGTCATAGGGTCCGCGCAAGCGGGCCCTGGCTCGTTGAGTCGAATCGGTAGAGCTCCGGATGTCGTTCCAGATGATCACGCAACCTGGCCACAACCTGTCGGTTAAAATCATCCTTCAGAAGTTCTTCAGTGGCCTCCAAAAATGGAGGCCAGCGCTTATCGGCATGTAAGTTTTTTAACAGTGGTGTGTTTCTCAGACCCGCCAGTTCTGACCGCAAGGACCAGTTGAGCGGTTGCTCCGGCAAGGTTTGTATTGCCAGATCCAGCGATTCAAAAGCAGCGTCGAGATCACCGCGCATGGCGTACACGGTGGCCAGGCGGAAGGCCCCCACCTCGGCTGGCAAAGACACAAGCCGCTGTAGCGCCTTTTCGGCAGATTCGTAATCACCCTGCATGTGACCCTGAATGGCAAGCGTTAAATCCAGGTCCGGTCCCGGCTTTATTGCGGCCATCAACTCCCTGGCTGATTCGAGGTCTCCCTGGATGATCCTGATCCATGCAAGCGTCCGGCTCTCCCGCCTCCCTGGATCCGGGATCAGGTCAATTGTTTGCGTCAGGACATCCTCCGCTGCTTCAAGGTGATTCATGCTGAAGAGAAAGATTGCAAGATTGGCTCGAAGAGAGGCGCTCAGAGGGTCGAGGGCGACAGCTCGCCTCATAAACGGCAGGGCAAGCGTCGCCTCTCCTGATTCGAAAGCAACCCCGGCCATCATCGCCTGGACCACCGCATGGTTATGTCCCAGCGGCATGGCTCGCTCAATAAAATTCATGGCTTCAATCGTATTGCCAACCTCCAGCTTTATGTACGCCATCCGCCACAATGCTTCCGGGTTTTCTGGATCATGCAACAGGGCCTGATTCAGGGCATTCTGGATCAATACAGTGGCTTCGTCCGGACCAAGACGCACCTCTGGTGAGAGGTTCCGGGCGCTCATTCGCAGATTGATTGTGGCCGCCAGGGACGCCCATGCATCGGCGAACCCCGGATCGATCTCCAGTGCGCTTTCGAAACTGGTCTGCGCCCGAAGGATGTCACCCTCGCTGCGACGGCCGTAGAACAAACGTCCACGTGAATAGGCCTCCCAGGCCTCTGGCGCCGGTGTGTTCACAGCACGGTAATCACCCTGATCCCCATCACCCACCAATTGCACATGCAGCACATTTGCCAATTCCCGCGCAATTCGATCCTGCATCTCGAAAATGTCGCCCATCTGCTCCTCATAAGTTTCTGACCAGACATGGGCGCCGGTTTGGCCATCGACCAGCTGAGCGGTCACCCGCACCCGCTCGCCCGACCTGCGAACACTGCCTTCCAGCACATGCGCAACATTGAGTTGTCTTGCGATGATCCTGACATCCGGGGCTTCTGGCTTGAAAGAGAACGAGGAGGTTCTGGCAATCACGATTAATTCCTGTGTTTGCGCGAGCAGATTCAGGATTTCCTCGGCAATCCCATCGGCCAGAAATTCCTGGTTCCCCGACTCGCTCATATCGGCAAACGGCAGTACAGCAATTGAAGAGGGTGGTGGTTCCCAGTCACCTGCCTGAGGTATCACCGTGACAACGTCGGACCCGGCGCGCCACCAGGTGGCCGCTATGGCAAGGGCCAGGAAAACCAGTGCAGCGAGGGTCCACCTTGACGGAAGCCGGCTCTGTTTTTGCAGTGCCTTTGGTTCTGGATTGTCTTCGTTTTCATGAGAATAGTGAACCTTGACCTCGGCCTCAAATCGATAGCCACGCCGGGGAACGGTTCGAATGATTTCCCTGCCGTCATCACCCAGCGCCCTTCTGATTTCAATCAGGCACTGTGTAAGAGAATCATCGGTGACGACAAGACCAGGCCAGACTGCTCCCAGCAACTCTTCACGACTGAGCAGTTGGCCGGCATGCAAAACGAGCTGATGAAGCACCTCAAACGACTTGGGGCGAACAGGAACAGGTTCCTCGCTCCGAAACAACGCACCACGGGTTAAATCGAGCCGAAATAACCCGAAAGAATAGGCGATGACGCCCTCTTCTGAGCGTTCCGCTGAGTTCGAATGACCTTCAGCCAATGGCACGACCTTCGCTGGTATCTTCTGTCCAAATACTACTCTTTGGGTGGTTTTGTTTCTTTAAATGTACGCCAAATGGGCTGAAATCGCGTTCCTGACTTGAATTTTCAGGCCTACAACACCACTTCCCGAGTCAGGCTGAAAAGGTGTTCGCACCTTCAGACACTAAGTGCTACCGGGCAGGGAAACCTGGACCGGATATTAATTCAAACAAGTTTGAGTTTTGGGAGATTTCAATGAAACTTCGTCCTTTACATGATCGCGTGATCGTAAGACGCATGGAAGAAGAACGCGTTTCTTCCGGCGGCATTGTTATTCCGGACAACGCGACAGAAAAACCCGTTCGCGGAGAAATCATCGCCGTGGGTAACGGCAAAGTGCTCGAGTCCGGTGACCAGCGCGGCCTTGACGTTAAGGCTGGCGACACGGTTCTGTTCGGAAAGTATTCGGGTACCGAAGTCAAAGTGGATGGCGAGGAACTGCTTGTCATGCGCGAAGACGACATTATGGCTGTAATTGACGATTAATTGGCTTGCTTAAAGCTAAAGAGGATTCAAGACAATGAGTGCTAAAGACGTACGATTTGGAGAAGACGCCCGCAACAAGATGATGTCGGGCGTTAACACCCTGGCCAACGCGGTCAAGGTAACACTCGGTCCCAAGGGCCGAAACGTGGTTCTCGACAAGAGCTTCGGCGCGCCAACCGTCACCAAAGATGGTGTTTCGGTTGCCAAAGAAGTTGAACTCGAGGGCAAATTTGAAAACATGGGCGCGCAGATGGTCAAGGAAGTTGCTTCCAAGACTTCTGACGTTGCCGGAGACGGAACCACCACTGCGACCGTGCTGGCCCAGGCCATGCTGCGTGAGG
This sequence comes from Lysobacterales bacterium, assembly GCA_035267185.1. Lineage (GTDB taxonomy): Bacteria > Pseudomonadota > Gammaproteobacteria > Xanthomonadales > SZUA-36 > JAUIBE01. The sequence continues at coordinate 6,207 of DATFLY010000047.1, forward strand.
GCCTCAAGGCCGTTGCAGCCGGCATGAACCCGATGGACCTGAAGCGCGGCATCGACAAGGCTGTTTCTAAAGCGGTTGAATCGCTGGAAAGCCTTTCCACCCCGTGTACAGACAACAGTGCCATCGCACAGGTTGGTTCAATCTCTGCCAACTCCGACACCGAAGTGGGTGAAATCATTGCTCAGGCGATGGAGAAAGTTGGTAAGGAAGGCGTGATCACGGTTGAAGATGCTTCCGGACTGGCCAATGAACTCGACGTGGTCGAGGGCATGCAGTTCGACCGCGGCTACCTGTCACCCTACTTCATCAACGACCAGTCGACCATGAGCGTTGAACTGGACGATCCTTACGTGCTGCTGCATGACAAGAAGATCAGCAACGTTCGTGACCTGCTGCCGGTTCTGGAAAATGTTGCCAAGGCTGGTCGCTCACTGCTGATCATCGCTGAAGATATCGAAGGCGAAGCGCTGGCCACGCTGGTCGTGAATAACCTGCGCGGCATCGTCAAGGTTGCCGGCGTGAAGGCGCCTGGTTTCGGCGACCGTCGCAAGGCCATGCTGGAAGACATCGCCATCCTGACCGGCGGTACTGTCATTTCTGAAGAAGTAGGCCTCAGCCTCGAGAAAGCCGGACTGGATGACCTGGGTTCTGCCAAGAAAGTGCAGATCACCAAGGAAAACACGACCGTCATCGACGGGGCCGGTTCTCACGATGACATCCAGGGCCGGGTCCATCAGATCCGCGCCCAGATCGAAGAGTCCAGTTCTGACTACGATCGCGAGAAGCTGCAGGAACGTGTTGCCAAGCTGGCTGGCGGTGTAGCCGTCATCAAGGTTGGCGCCGCGACCGAAGTCGAAATGAAAGAAAAGAAGGCTCGCGTAGAAGATGCCCTGCACGCGACCCGCGCCGCTGTGGAAGAAGGCGTGGTTCCCGGTGGTGGCGTTGCTCTGGTTCGCGCCCTGGGTGCTATTGCAGACCTGAGAGGTGACAACGAAGACCAGAACATGGGCATCACCATCGCGCGTCGTGCCATGGAAGAGCCTCTGCGCCAGATCGTCACCAATGCCGGCGCCGAAGGCTCTGTTGTCCTGAACGCTGTCAAGGCGGGTGAAGGCAACTACGGCTTCAATGCGGCTAACGGTGAATTCACCGATATGATCGAAGCCGGTATTCTTGATCCGACCAAGGTTGTCCGTTCTGCATTGCAGAATGCTTCATCCATTGCCGGCCTCATGATCACCACCGAGGCGATGATTGCGGAGATTCCGAAGGAAGAGCCAGCAATGCCGCCGGGCGGTGATATGGGAGGCATGGGAGGAATGATGTGATTTGAGCGCAGCTCAAATAACGTCATAGACGGTAAGACTAAGAAGGCCCTGCAATTGCGGGGCCTTTTTTTATCCGGTTCGCGCCTGAGCACAAATCAAAAGTCTTCACTTAAATCCGTTACAAACGGCCAAGAGTCATAAGAAAGACCTCGCGAAAGCGAGGCCTTTCTTTTTGGGGTGTTGTGAACGGATTCGTGCTGGTCATTACCGAACCGTGATGCTGGCGCCCAGCACACTGGCATCAGTATCAAAATCATGATCCTCCAGGTCTACATGTTCGATGGTCAGGCCATGATTGCCGCGTTTCGCACCGGTAACCTCAAAGTAGGCATATCCACTCATTGAAGTGACATCCAGCAAAGTGGCGCTGGTCCCGTCCGGATTCGTCCAGGCCGCAGTGACGATGGCCCCGGCTGCGGAAGAGCCGTCCTGGTCTCGAACCTGCACAAGCGCCCGGACAGTACGTTTACCCCGCCGTTTACTCGAACTCATTTCGATGTCGGTAACCCGCGTTGTCAGTGAGACCGGCGGAGGTGGCGTTCTCGGCGCGAAGATGGCCATGTTGACATGAACTTGCCCGGTATAAAAATCCGGAACCCAGATTACTTCGAAGCCCTGGGCATGATCCACTACGCTGTAGAGACCGCCAAACATGTTGTAAGTGACCTCTGCATCGGGATAGGCGGTAATGACCTGGTCCGGCTCCGCTGCCGCCAGCGCAGTATCAATGCCGGCAGTTGTCTGCCAGCCGCTTACTGCCTCATACCAGCGAAGTGCGTGCACAATATCATTCGGGCTGTTGGCGGGGTTTCCACCATTGACACCTCGGTAGCGAACGCTGACTGCACCACCACCTTCAACAGGGAAATTACAGGATCCGCGGTCGCCGGCAGTTTCCGCACTCTGGCAAAAGTCCGGCGCCCCGATTGCGGCTACGACATCTGCACGACTGTCTCCCAGGGCAATGCCGGGAACCCGGTCCCCTTCGACAACCAGCCCGGTAGCCGGCGCTGCAGCCCAGACGACAGAAGTAAATAGCATGTTGAACAGAAAAGCGAATCGAATCAGGAACTGCATGACAGGCGCCCTCCAGGGATTTTTGACGAGCGCAGGCTAGTTGGAAAAGATCACGCAAATATCACAATCGTAAAGCGCCGCGATATAGCGAAAGTAATATCCGGCAAATTGAAATGGTTTTCCTTTGGCCAGTTGGCCTCTGTTTGTACTTACCTTCCCCAACGACGATAGAACCCGCGACCCAGAAACACGAGGGCCAGGGTCAGTATAAATATCCAGAAGAGTCTCTTGGGCCAGGAGTCAAGAACGCGCGTCATCATCACCAGTCGGGCGTGCTGCACCCAGGACAATTCCTTCAGCAACGCTTTGGGTCGTTCGTTGCGACGCTCAGCCGGTCGCTGAGCCTGCTCGAAAGCCAGGTCATAGAGTTCAGGGACAAGTGACCTGGCTGCAACAGAATATTTCCAGTTCAAATCCGCCTCCTGAACGGTTTCACGCCAGAAATTGGCAACAAACGGATCTTCAACCACGCTGCCAAGCAGAACCTCGCTCAGCCGCTCATCCACCTCATCCCTCCGTCTCCAGTCCGGTGCGATTGTCTGCAATGGGCCCAACAGGTCCAGGATGATTGCGTGTCGTTGCAGACCACGTGTCGTGCCATCACCCAGCATGTAAGAAACAAATGGGCCCACAAGGCCTTGTGCGCTGTCCACGCTTGTCCAGCCAGGGAAGTGCTCATCCAAAAACCTCACGCAGGCCACGGCCTGCTCAGGGCCTTCCTGCATCAGTTCAACGACGGGTGCCAGGTCTGCCAAATCGACCTGGCTTTCAACTGGACAATCCACCTGCCCTGATTGAGCTTCAAAAGGGCTGGGAACGAAAAACGCATCGGGGTCATCTGCTGAAAGAGGCGCCTCTGATGCCACAACGATGTCGGTGAACAGGAGCAATAGCAGAACGAGTTTCAGGTTCATGATGCTCCACGCAACGCTGAGATCAGGAATCGCCAATATAGGTTTTTAACGCCTCTGCCATGGCTTCAACTTCATGCGGCGCCGACAACAAACCAGCCCACTCAGCATCAGGATTCAGCAGGTGCACACTGATCGAGTGGTCAACGTTGTACCACTCACCGGCTTCGTGCTCCGGGATGACATAGTGTGCACCGAAATCCATGGCAACAGCCCTCAGCTGCTCGTGTTCTCCGCTTACCGTGATGATGGTGTCGCCGAATCGCTCACGATACTGATCAAGAACCTCGGCTGTATCGCGGTCCGGATCCACGCTGATCAGCATAACCTGGGGTAACTGCTCTTCGGGCAACTGGCCCTCAAGTAGCTCAACAACAGTTTTGAGTTTGAACAGCGTGTTCGGACAGATGTGAGGGCACGAGGTGAAGCCAAAGAAGACCAGCGTCCAGGAACCCTGCAGCGAGGACTGGTTAAATTCGCCACCGGTATGGTCATAAAGGGAAAATTCATCCAGGATCTTTGGTTCGGGCAAGCCCAGCAACGGCCCAATCTGGGTCAGGGTTTGCTCATGCTGTGCAGCCTCTGATCTGCCGGACGATTGCGCAAACCAGAAGCCAACAGCCCCGGCCAGTATTGCGACGGAGACAATCAGAATGATTGCTGGTGTTTTGGTGCCTGTTTCCATGAACACATTGTAAATTGACTGAGGCTTATCCGATACCCGAATCGCCCCGTTATACTGCATCAATGTCGCCCAAACCCCATTGGAACCAGACCTGTATTGAACCCGTTCCGGCGGAGGCGCGGCTTGCACACATTCGGTTTTGCAGTCCTTTTGCGGCCAGCCTGATCGACCGACACCCCGACTGGATTGAACAGCTCAGTGCCAGTCACCGTTTTGACGAGATTTCGCCGCCGGATTCAACCCGCGCCAGCGAATGGGTTTCTGCGCATGGACTGGACGATGGACTGCGTGGGTTCCGCAACCAGGAAATGCTCCGCATCATCTGGCGCGATCTGAACGGGCTTGCCACCCTGGGCGAGGTTCTCTCGGATCTGACCACACTGGCCGGGATATGTATCCAGGCGGCGCTCGATGCGCACCAGGGCCTTCTCGAGGAGCGTTTCGGTCAGCCCCTGGATGCCAAGGGACGCCCTCAAAAACTGATTGTCCTGGGACTGGGAAAACTCGGTGGCGGAGAACTTAACCTTTCCTCGGACATAGACCTGATATTTTGTTATCCGTCCGATGGTAAATGCGATGGTCCGCGTTCGCTGACCAACAATGAGTTTTTCTCGAAATTAAGCCGTGAAGTTATATCTTCCCTGAGTGCTGTCCGCGCCGCCGGCTTCTGTTTCCGTGTCGATACACGATTACGGCCATATGGTCAGGTTGGGTCAATCGCCAATCATTTTTCGGCCATGGAGCAGTATTACCAGCGTGAGGGCAGAAACTGGGAACGCTACGCACTGATCAAGGCACGCCCGGTTGCCGGTGATGTTGAAGCCGGAAATCACCTGCTTGAAATACTGCGCCCTTTTGTTTACCGCCGCTATATCGATTTCGGAGCGATTGAAGCCCTGCGTGAAATGCAGACCCTCATTCAGTCGGAAGCCATCCGCGCCGAGCGGGTCTCTGATGTTAAGCGCGGACCCGGCGGGATTCGTGAAATTGAGTTTCTTGCGCAGGGCTATCAATTGCTTCGGGGTGGCCAGGAAACGACACTCCAGACGCCCAGCCTGGCTGAGGCCATGGAGGCGATTACCAGGCTTCAATTGCTCTCTGAAGACCTGGTCAACCGTTTAACCAGTCATTACACCAGCCTGCGATTTATTGAAAACCGGATTCAGGCCATGAGGGACCAGCAAACCCACAAAGTGCGAAAAGGGGAGGACTTTCAGCGACTAAAACAGGGCATGGGAATCAAAAGCGACGAACAACTAACTTCCCGAATTGCACTGATCAGGGCTGAAGTTTCAGCTGCGTTCGATGATTCCTGGGCAGGTTCGGTACATCCAAAGCCTGAGACCGACTCAAGCACCGCCGAAGATCTCGCCTGGCAGCACAGATGGTTGCGCTGGCGGTCATCAGGTCAGGTTGATACCGAAACAGATGATGATCGCGCGGCTTTGCTGAATTCATTCTTGTCCGGTTTGGCAAGGCGCCCTCTTGGGACCAGCGCGGGGCGTCGCCTGGACAGCTTTATGCCCGTCCTGCTGCAACGTTTCGAAAGTCACCCTTTGTCTAACGATGTGGTTGGCCAGTTATTGGACCTTGTCCTGACCGTTTCGCAAAGAAGCGCCTACCTGGCGCTACTGGCAGAAAACCCTCAGGCGCTGGATCGGGCCATTGAACTCTTCGGGCGCAGCCAATGGGTCGCCAGGCGGGTGATTCGGTTTCCGGCGCTGCTGGATGAACTCATTGACCCGGCACTTGGGCACCACATACCTGATCGTGTGGCACTGGAAAAAGCCGCACTTCGAAAAATCCGGCCTGTAGACAAACCCGAAGATGAAGAATCAGCGCTGGCGGGCCTTAATTACCTGAAGCAGGCAACCGGGCTTCGCCTGGCAGTTGCCTGGCTTGAAGGAAGAATTGATGAGACTGAAGTTCAGCTTGCGCTCTCGCACCTGGCCGAGGTCATGATTGGCATGACCATGGAGCTTGCACGCCGACGACTCGAGCGTCGTCATGGAATCATTGAAAACTCAGCCCTTGCGGTGATTGGTTATGGCTCGCTGGGCGCCCGGGAGCTTGGTTTCAGTTCCGATCTGGACCTGGTTTTTCTGTACCGAGCTGGTGATGGAGAATCGGACGGGGAGCGCCCACTTGCACCGGAGCGATGGTTCGCCCGTCTCGCGCAGAGAATGGTTGGCCTGCTGACAGCCCTGACTCCCTCGGGGAAGCTATATGAAATTGACACCCGTTTACGGCCAAATGGTCAATCCGGACTGCTTGTAAGCAGCATCAACGCCTACTCGACTTATCAGCGACAGGACGCATGGACCTGGGAATCGCAGGCCCTGACCCGGGCGCGTGCGGTGGCGGGAGACCATGATCTGATTTCCGAGTTTCGTGAAATCCGCAGGGAATGCCTTTGCCGAAAACGTGACCGCAAGGAACTGGGCCAGGACCTGATGGACATGCGCGCACGTGTCCGGGAGAGTTTTCCTTCCAGGTCTGGTTCAGCGACAGACACCCGGCACAGCCCTGGCGGCATGGTCGACATCAGCTTCCTTGCCCAGCTGGGTGTCTTGTCACTCGCCCGTGAGTTACCGCAAATCATCGAGGAAACGAGCGTTTCCGGACAGCTTGAACGGCTTCAGATCTGCGGCTGGCTCAATGATGAACAAGGGGCCCTGATTGAGACCCACCTTGCAGAATTGAGGAAAATCCGCCTTTCTGACGAGTTGGCCCCGGATCAACGACCCCCAGATGCTCCGGGGCTTTGTAAAAACGGTTCGACCATTGCTGAAATTTTTGTTCGGCTTGCGAGCGAACACGATCTGCAAAGCCATGAGGATTAAGACGGGAATGCGTGTAGAATAGCGCCCGGAAAGACTTTGGAGAATTTTCGTGTCGCACCCAACCGACGCCACAAACCCTGACCTCGAAACGGCCAGCACCAAGGAAGAATACGAGGTCACTCGGGAAGACCTTCCGCTTTCCTGCCCGATGCCGGATCAAAAACTGTGGAACTCGCATCCACGCGTTTATTTGCCCATCGGCAAAAGCGGCAAGGAACGCTGCCCCTACTGTGGCGCAATTTACCGATTAATCGATTGATCCCGGCAAGATCATCACGCCACATAGTCACCTGGTAAAAAACCCCTGCGTATGAACGAACTGCGCCAGTCATTTTCTCATCATTGGCCGGTATGGCTTGCTTTGCTGTTTATCGCTGTCCTTCCGCTTCGTCGTGAGATGGAGTGGCCATTGAGCATTTTCGCAATCAGCCTGGCATTCCTGGCTACAAAACCCAAAAGGCGTGCAGAAATCCGACAAGCGGCCGGATTTCTTGTGCCATTGTTCCTTTGTATCTGGGTCCCAATGGTGATTTCCAGCTTTGACTCCCTGGATCCTCAGAAAAGCTGGATGCAGACCATCCCCTCGCTGCGCTTTCTGGCTGCGGCCCTGGCCATTGCTGTCCTCCTGCGTAACGATGATTCGCGCGACCTGTTCCTGCGCATTGGTTGCTGGCTGCTGCTGTTCTGGGCGGCGGATGGGTTTTTTCAGCTGATATTTGGCTTTGACGTCTTTGGCGTCCCAATGCATGAAGACCGTCTCAATGCCATGTTTTACAGTCGATATGCTTCTTACGGCCTGACGCTGGCGATCCTGTCGCCACTGGCGCTGGAGCATATGCGCCGTCATTGGAGCACCCCGGCATGGTTGATTGGTTTTTCGATGATCCTGGGCGCGGTGCTCCTTTCCGGAATGCGTTCTGCCTGGATCATGATGCTGGTGGTAATGGCTGCTTACCTGCTGCCCGTGCTTCGAAAGCCATCCGGCCGAAAACTTGTACTGATTGCGCTTGGTGTTTCGTTGCTCACCCTGGCTGCCGCCTTCGTGGCATCACCCCTGTTGCAGGAGCGATTGAAACTCACCGCGCAGGCTGTCGTGGGCACAGAACAGGCCATCGATGAAGCCAGCTCGTACCGGGTTCCCATATTCACAAATGCACTGGCCATGTACCGCGACCACCCCGTCAACGGGGTTGGGGTACGAGCTTTTCGCAAGGCTTATGTTACCTATGCTGAGCCGGATGACCCTCACTACCTTCCGGGCGGCAACGAGACCCGGGCCCACCAGGCCCACAATTTTGTCCTGGAGTTTATGGCTGATACCGGGACAATTGGGCTGCTGGGCTTTATCGCTGCGCTGGTTTTCAGTTTTCGATACTGGAGGCGAAACCTGACAGATCATGACAGGCAGCAGGCTTATCCATATGCAATTGCACTTCTGGCGATCGTGTTTCCCCTCAACTCCTACTTTGCGTTCTTCGGGGTCTACATGATGTCGGTGAGTTGGGTGCTTGTCGGTTTGTTTGCGGCAGCAATGATGGGCAATCGTTCAGGCAATCCCTGAAAAGGCGCGCAGATAGGCGATCGTGATGATGGCCACCGTGACGATAAAAAATATGCGAATGATGTGTTTCGTCATAAACAGAATTCTCAATTCCCTGCCTGGGCAGCCAAAAAACCTGGTGGAAAGAGCAACCCTATCGGACCCTTCCTGGTTCTGAGTCAGCTTTCAACCAAGCATAACAGGACACGGCGCTGTTGCATTAATCGTAAAACGGTTCTTCGCCCTGAGGCCGCGTTTTGAAGCGCCGGTGAATCCACCAGTATTGATCCGGCACACGCCGAATCTGCTCTTCCATGACAGCGTTCAGTTTTGCCAGGTCTGCATATGCATCACCACTCGCAAAATCCGTGAGAGGCGGAAGTATTCTCAGCAGGTATTTTTTTGTGGTGGGATTAAATTCCGGAAACATGGGTACAACAGCGCAATCGGTCAGTGCCACCAGCTTGTACGTGGCCTCAAGCGTTGCTGTCTGAATGCCGAAGAACGGGACAAAAATGCTCTGTGAGGGGCCGAAATCCTGGTCTGGGGCATACCAGAGAATGCCGCCATCCCGAAGGTAACGAATGACTGAGCGCATTTCGCGCTTGCTCACCATGGCCCGGGCATAGCGCAAGCGCCCACGATTCTGATACCACTCGACCACTTCGTTTTTCAAAGGCCGATACACACCGGTGACCGGTGCCGCCTCGCTGCTGACCCGACCACCAATTTCAAGGCAGGTCATGTGGTTGGTGACAAGCAACACGCCTTTACCGGCTTCCTCCGCCTCCAGGAGATGTTCCAGGCCTTCAATCTCTGCCATAGGTTGAAAGCGTTTGCGACTCATGCCCCAGCACCAGGCCGTCTCAAACACCGTTCGGGCCAGTGAACGGAAGTTTGCTTTCAGCAGCTCTTCCACCTCAGGCTCCGGGAGTTCAGGAAAACAACGTTCAATATTGCGTTTTGCAACAGCGACCCGCCGCCCCATTAGCCGGTAGGCAAGCGCGCCGATTGGTGCTGTAAAAAGCAGGCCGACACGCACCGGGAATTTTCCAAGCCACCACAACAGGGACACCAGCACCCAGCCGCTCCAGTTGCGGGGGGCAAAGCCTGGTCGTTTTCCAGCCTGACTGATCATCGCCGCGTATTATTGCACCGACATCCCTGTTGGTGTTGCAATGAGCCCAACGAATTCTGATAAAACGTGATGCGCCACCTTTATTCCCTGTTCACTTATCTTCTGACACCCGCATTGCTGGTGTATTTCACAATTCGTGGAACATCGGATCGTGGCTGGCTTAAGCGCTGGTCAGAAAGATTTGGCGAGTTTGACGCCACCGGCCATATGCAAGGCATCGTGGTTCACGCTGCTTCAGTAGGTGAGGTCAATGCTGCTGCGCCACTGATTCGGGCCCTTAAGGAAAGATGGCCTGACTACCCCCTGACCGTAACCTGTTTTACCGCCACAGGCTCAAGGCGCATCAACGCTGTCTTTGGTGATTCGGTTCACCACCTCTACGCTCCGGTTGACACGCCCGGGTCCGTTCGAAGGTTTTTAAATGGTCTGAAACCCCGGCTTCTCGTGATCATGGAAACGGAGATCTGGCCGAACCTGTTCTACAAGAGCAACAACGCCGGAATTCCCATCCTGGTATCCAATGCACGCCTCACCGAACGATCCGCCAGCGGTTGGTCCCGTTTCGCCGGGCTGGCGAAAATCGCATTGCAATGCCCGCGCCTCATCGCGGCGCAGACCAATGAAGACAGGCAGCGTTTTATTTCACTGGGCGCCAACCAGGACACAACACGCGTGTTTGGTAACCTGAAATTTGATATAGACCTGGCTCCGGATTTGACGCGCAGGGGCAGGTCTATCAGGAACTCGTGGGGAAGCAACCGACTGGTGATGGTCGCTGGCAGCACACATGAGGATGATGAGACTGCCCTTTTTGTTGCATTCAGAAACCTTCTCGGGGTCGATCCAACTGCTTTGCTGGTGCTCGTTCCACGTTACCCCGAGCGTTTTGAGCGAGTCGCTCAATCATCAGCGTCTGCCGGGTTCAAAACAGCCAGACGAAGTGATGGCAGAAATCCGGGGGCTGATATTCAATGCCTGGTCGTCGATGAAATGGGGGTGCTGCTGGAATACTACGCGGCTTGCGATATCGCATTTTTGGGGGGCACGCTTGCAGATGTGGGCGGACATAATCCCCTGGAAGCCGCTGCCCTGGGGCGACCGATCATCATGGGGCCCAACACGGCGCACATTCGTCAGACTGCAGAGCAACTCCTGAAAGCGAACGCTGCAATCACGGCCGAAAATGCCGAAGCACTCTTCAATGCCTGGAAGGACTTACAGAGCAATCAGGAAAGGCGTAAAAAAATGGGCCGCGCTGCCCACCAGTTGGTGCAACAGCAGCGCGGTGCGCTTAAACAAAACCTGGAAGCTGTAAAGGCTCTGTTACTCCAGTAACTGGTTGACGACCGTCAGGTCCTCAGCGCCCAGTCGACCTGCGTTCGCCTTGAGGCGCAAATGGCTGAGGATGTAGTTGTGGCGTGACACCGAAAGCTCACGCTGCGAGTTGTACAAACGCTGGTTGGCAATCAAAACGTCAACAATGGTTCGGGTACCCACCTCAAAACCGGCCTGGGTGGCTTCAAGCGCACTTTCAGCTGAAATCCTGGCCTGGTCAAACGCCTGCACTTCCTGGATACCGGCAAGAACAGCCCGGTAGCTGTTTTCCGTGTTTCGAACCGCTGCCCGTTGCTGGAAATCCAGGTCCGAGGTGCTGGCATCCATCAGGTAGCGCGCCTGGCGGGTGCGTGAACTGACGCGTCCGCCATAGTAGAGCGGAACGTTCAGGCTGAGAACAAATCGCGTGTCGTCGGCCTCGAGACTGGTGGTGCCAATCGGGTTCAGGTCGTCATCAAGCAGGAGGCGTTCATTGTCGGTGAATTCGTTGACCGAGGCTGTAAAGTTCAATGTTGGAAAGTGCCCGGACCGCTCGAAACGCATGCTGGCATCAGCGACATCGACCGATGCTGCGGCTGCCTGTACCAGTGGATTTTCCGCCAGCGCGACTTCGACCCAATGATCAGAATTGTTTGGCTCGGGCTCGACCAGTGGTAACACTTCCTGGAGGCGATCGTATTCATCAAAATACACGCCGGTCAGCTCACGTAAACCTTCTTTGGCATCGGCCAGGCGGTTGCGAGCCACGATGGCGCGCGCTCTCGCATTGTCGTAACTTGCCCGGGCCTCGTGAACATCGGTGACAGCCGTCAGACCGACCTCGAAGCGCTGCTCTGCCTGCTCAAACTGGCGTTGTAAGGCTTCTTCCTCGGCTTCAGCGAAGGTCACGCCATCGATATTGGTCAACACCAGGAAATAGGCATCAGAAACCCGCAGCAGAAAATCCTGGAATGCAGTCTCGTAATCGGCTGCTGCCTGGGTGATCTGTCCGCGTGCGATATCCAGCTGTTCATAGTTGCCCTGGTTATACAGGGCCTGGCGTAACTCCAGGCGGTAGTTTTCGTTGTCAACGTCGACATCCGAAACGGTTTCGCTGGCAATTGATGTTTCACTGTCACCCCGGGTCATTGAACCACTCAGGTCAATCTGGGGAAGCAGGTTGGACCATGCCTGTGTTTTGTTTTCATCGGTTGCCAGGCGCCGGTACTCAGCGGCCTGCAAAGTGGGATCGCTCTTGAGAGCCAGATCACGAGCGCCGACAAGGTCAACAGCCATCGCAGAGGATGAAATAACAAGTGCTGGTGCCACCAGTCCTGCTGTGATCATCTTCATTGCCAGCTTATTTGCCGAATTATTTTTGATGGTCATATTGCACTCCAACTCAAAACTCAAATACAGGTGGCGGCACAGAATTGATCAGCCGCGGTAAATCTGTTTCAAAAAGACTTTCTTCTGACCAGTCGCTGACACCCAGCCGGGTCAGAAGGCGCGCTTCCATGGCTGGCGAGTCACCAGTGACAACGAACAAGCGTCCGCCAGGGTTCACCCAGCCCAGGAAAGATTCAGGCACAACCGGTACTGAGCCGGTCACCACAACCACATCATGAGCCTGTTCTGGCTGCCATCCGCTCATGGCGTCGCCAAGGAAAAGCTCAACATTGTCAATGCCCTTTTCCTGCAACCTCGCCGATGCGTCCTGATGCAGGTCTTCATGAATCTCAACGCTGCAAACCCTCTTGCAAAGGCCGGCGAGACAAGCCGTGACGTACCCGCTGCCGGTTCCAATTTCAAGCGCGGTGTCATCTTCATCTAACGCGATGGCCTGAAGCATTCTTCCCTCGACCGTAGGGCGCATCATGAATTCACCGTGTGCCAAAGGAATGCTCAGGTCGGCAAATGCCAGCTTACGATGTTTTACCGGGACAAAATCCTCGCGCTGGATGGCTTCCATTTGCGAAAGTATCCGTTCATCTATAACTTCCCATGGCCGAACCTGTTGTTCCACCATGTTGAAGCGGGCACGCTCAAAATTCATATTCATTCAGCAACGCTCTTTGTCCGGGGTCCATTCTGCAGGGACCCATCGCTGTGCCTGTGGCACCATTAGGAAAGTGAACCGCCAAGGTTAAGCGCTCACTCGCGGCGCTTCAATACAAAGGTTGCGGTGATTACTGACAGCGATTAAGTGCCATAAGTCACAACAACCTGCGCTAATTCTGGAATATACGGGCCTTTGGCCATATTGATAACATAAGCTTAGACGCACATATTCCAAAAACGTTACGTGGCCTCCCAAACATGATGAAAGGAAATGAGGGGCTACCTGTCAGATTTTTATGGTCGCTGTTGCGACTGAAATGGTGCCAATCAAGGCGCAAGGAGAGAAGTTTGATCACTTCAAATGATCGACGAGCAACGCCGAGTGGCGGCAATTCAGCCGTAACCCGATCAAAAACAACAACCCGGGCCGAGGCCATTTTTGAGCCTGACGGCGTTGTCATGAGCTTGAGTAGTGTTACTACACGACGCTCACTCCGCCTTGCCAGTCAAAAAAATGGCCATCGGCAGCTACATTCAAATCTAACAGGTAGCCCCTTGACATGATTGCTGTTCCTGAAGACCTCGCGCTTGAAGCTACCAGGCTGAGTGCAGAAGTAACAAAACCATTCCCCGGCTCACAGAAAATCTATGTGAGTGGCAGCAGGGAAGACATCAGGGTTCCAATGCGTGAAATTTCGCAGCACGACACGCCCGCGATGTTCGGCGCCGAGAAAAACCCGGCGATTACGGTTTACGACACTTCCGGGGCTTATACCGATCCGGATGCCCGCATTGACCTGGTCAGCGGCCTTTCAGCAATGCGTGCGAGATGGATCGACGAGCGTGGGGACACCGAAGAACTCAATGGGCCAAGCTCTGAATTCGGAAAGGCCCGCCTGGTTGATGAGAAAACCAGCCACCTGAGGTTCAGTGCGCCACGAAATCCGCGCAGGGCGATTAGCGGTGCCAACGTGACGCAGATGCACTATGCACGCAAGGGTGTCATCACACCCGAGATGGAATTCATTGCCATTCGTGAAAACCTGCAGCGCGAGGAGATGCGGGAGTCTGCTTTGCTGAAGCAGCATCCCGGCCAGTCATTTGGGGCAAACATCCCGGAACTGATCACCCCTGAGTTCGTGCGCCAGGAAGTCGCGCTCGGGCGGGCCATCATTCCCAATAACATTAATCACCCCGAATCAGAGCCGATGATCATCGGTCGGAATTTCCTGGTGAAGATCAATGCCAATATCGGTAATTCAGCTGTGACATCCGGTATTGGTGAAGAGGTTGAGAAAATGGTGTGGGCTGTGCGCTGGGGCGGTGACACCGTCATGGACCTGTCCACCGGCAAGCATATTCATGAGACCCGCGAATGGATTATTCGCAACTCTCCTGTTCCCATCGGAACGGTTCCCATCTACCAGGCCCTGGAAAAAGTGGATGGACGGGCCGAGGAGCTCACCTGGGAGATGTTTCGCGACACGCTGATCGAGCAGGCTGAGCAGGGCGTCGACTATTTTACTGTTCATGCCGGTGTTCGCCTGCCGTATATCCCGATGACTGCCGGCCGCGTCACCGGGATCGTTTCCCGTGGCGGTTCGATCATGGCCAAGTGGTGCCTCGCCCATCATGAAGAGAGCTTCCTCTACACCCATTTTGAGGAAATGTGCGAAATCATGAAGGCCTACGACGTGGCGTTTTCACTTGGTGACGGACTTCGCCCGGGCTCCATCGCCGACGCCAATGATGCCGCCCAGTTTGCTGAGCTTGAAACCCTGGGTGAGCTGACCAAAACGGCCTGGGAGCACGATGTCCAGGTCATGATTGAAGGCCCTGGCCATGTGCCGATGCAGCTTATCAGGGAAAACATGACCAAGGAGCTTTCAGATTGCCATGAAGCGCCTTTTTACACGCTGGGCCCGCTGACCACCGATATCGCGCCCGGCTATGACCACATCACCTCGGCCATCGGCGCTGCCCAGATCGGCTGGTATGGAACGGCGATGCTTTGCTACGTAACGCCCAAGGAACACCTGGGCCTGCCGGACAAGAACGATGTACGCGAAGGCATCATCACATACCGGCTTGCAGCGCACGCTGCAGACCTTGCAAAAGGACATCCCGGGGCACAGGTCAGGGACAACGCCCTGAGCAAGGCCAGGTTCGAGTTTCGGTGGGAAGATCAGTTCAATCTGAGCCTTGATCCGGAAAAAGCGCGCGCTTTTCATGACGAAACACTTCCCAAGGACGCGCACAAAGTGGCACACTTCTGTTCAATGTGTGGTCCGCACTTCTGTTCGATGAAGATCACGCAGGATGTCAGGGACTACGCGCGTGAAAAAGGACTCGATGAGAACTCGGCCATTTCAACCGGAATGGCAGAGAAAGCAGAAGAGTTCATAAAACAAGGCGCAGAAGTGTACAAAAAAGCGTGAAAGTGGCTCTGCATCTCATATTCGGTTGGTCGCATGGGGACGTGTTTTTTTGATTTTACTGCAATCAAGTAATGGATAATCCGGTCATGAGCAATGAATCCGGTAAGCAAGAGCGATTTAATCGCCTCGCCGGCAAATATGCGCTGGACCTTTACCGCTATGCCATGTGGATATGCGGCAACGATGCGCTAGCCAAGGATTTGGTCCAGGAAACATACTTACGAGCCTGGAAAGCTCTGGATAAACTAAAAGACACCGGAGCGGTAAAAAGTTGGTTGATCACCATCCTGCGGCGGGAGTACGCTCGGACATTCGAACGTAAAGTCCCGAAATTTAGCGACATTGACCATGTGGTTGTCGAGGAAGAGCAGGAGCTTCAACCGGATGACCGGACAGAAGTCCGGTTGCTTCGGGAAGGTATTGCCGACCTTGCACCGAAATACAGAGAGCCACTGCTGATGCAGGTTGTGATGGGATACAGCTGTCAGGAGATTGCGGATGAGCTGGAGATCAGCAAGAGCGCCGTGATGACACAGCTTTTCAGAGCCAGAGAGCAGTTAAAAGAAAAATTGCAGGAAGATGGGGTAACGGGAAAAGTACATGAACTTTTCTGAATTGAAAAAAATACTAGGAGCGGAGCCGCGCAGCCAGGATCCCGAGATTCTGAGTGCGATCGAATCCAGACCCGAAATGCGTGCCGCAGCCGAGGAGGCTGAAGCATTTGAGCAGAAGCTTGAGGCTGCGTTTGCAATCAAGACGCCACCTTTCCTTCTTGACCAGATCGCTTCCATTCCGAAAGTGGCTTCCATCACACCAAGGCCTAGACAAACCCGTCTGGCCTGGCTTGCTGCAGCCGCTGTGCTCGTGGCGGGCGTTGGCTTTGCCAGCTACTCCTATTACGAATCCACCTTCCAGTGGGACAACGTCGACGATTTCATCGTTGAACACTGGGCACAGGATGGAAGCGATATGCTGGCACAGGCTGATGGCCAGACTGACCAGGGTGCGCCTGCCCTGTTCGCCAGCTTTGGTATCGAGGTATCGCCTGGCTTTGCCGAACGAATTGATTTCGTTCACAAATGCAAGACACCGGGTTCACGGGGTGCTCACGTGGTGATTTCAACCGAAAACGGACCAATCACCCTGATTTTCATGCCCGAGGTGGATACTGTTAACGGGCATATACTTGACCTTGGCCAGGAAGTAGCGGCGACGCTACCGCTTGAAAGCGGTTCCGCGGTGATTATCGGGCCTTCCGAAGAAGCCATTGCACCCATCTACACCATTGCGAGGGAAGGCCTTCGACCAGCATCGGTTACTTCCTGACCCGCTCTTTCGCAAGCCCGGAAACGGACGTTGACGAATTTGGTGTGGTCATTGATCAACCATGCTGGTGCGTCAGGATGTTACTTCTGACTCAAGCGTAATCTTCTTGATCTGTTATCTTCCCCAGGGAGAGAATTGGTCACGGGAGTAAAATATCTTGAGAAGGCTTATTGCCAGTCTGCCGCGTCGCAGCACACTATACGTTTCAATCGCCGGCGCACTGATCATTTTGTGCCTGATTGCAATGTTCTGGCTGAACCACGAGCCGGACATGTTCGATCCGGTCAGCCGTGGCGAGTCATTTGCTGCCCGGAAGGGACAACAACCGGTCACTGGTTACATCACCACAACGGCACTGATCGAGACAGTCGACACCCTTCTGAACAAGCGGGGCGGATACCTTTCCAACGACATCATGCCACCGTGGGTGTTTCTCGATAATGTACCCAATTGGGAGTTTGGCGTTTTAACCCAGGTGCGGGACCTGGCACGTGCCATGAGAAACGACTTCAGTCGCTCGCAAACCCAATCGACCGAAGACCCGGACCTGACTGAAGCCGACCCGCTTTTCCATTACGACAGCGAGCGCTGGATTCCTCCGGCCACCGAAGGTCGCTACGAAAAAGGCCGCGATGCATTGGAGCGTTATCTCGATCGTCTGGCTGACAGCAATGATCCCGGTGCGCAGTTTTTTGCCCGGGCAGACAACCTGACTGACTGGCTGAGCATTGTTGAAAAAAGACTCGGCTCGCTGTCACAACGCCTTTCAGCCAGTGTGGGCCAGCATCGCATCAACACTGACCTTTCCGGTGACAGAGAAGCACAGCAATCCACGGCAGCACCCAGCGAAATTTCTGTAAAAACGCCGTGGATGCAAATCGATGATGTTTTCTATGAATCACGTGGAAGCGCCTGGGCGTTAATTCACTTCCTGCGGGCCATGGAGGCTGATTTTGAACAGGTGCTCCTCGACAAGAATGCACTGACAAGCTACCGCCAGATCATCCGGGAGCTGGAATCCACCCAGGAGCCTTTGCATAGCCCGATGGTCCTGAATGGCAGCAAGTTTGGCGTGTTTGCCAATCATTCACTCGTGATGGCCAATTACATTGCGCGGGCCAATGCCGCGATCATTGATCTGCGCAAGCTGCTCAGAGACGGATAAAAATGTAAAACCGCATGGACCAGTCACCAACAATCGAAACCCGTTATCGGCTTCTCCCGTATACCGAACAGTTGGACATCCGACCGCTCGAGCAGGTCGACATGCTGGTGATTCATTGCACCGAATTGCCTGATCTTGAAACAGCCCGGGAATATGGCGAGAAAATCCTCTACCCACAGTCCGGTACAGGCAATTCCGGACACTATTACATCGACAGGGACGGCTCTACGGAACTCTGGATTCCAGAGTTACGGGTTGCACATCATGTTCGTGGTTACAACGAGCGCAGTGTGGGTATCGAGCTGGTCAATCTGGGTCGGTACCCTTATTGGCTCGAATCGGGTCGTCAGTTCATGCAGGAAGAATACCCGTCCGCGCAAATCGGGGCGCTGCTGAACCTGATCGTCGATTTGTCCTATCACCTTCCTTCGTTGAAACTGATTTCTGGTCATGATGACCTGGACCGCGACTTTGTCCCGGCCAGCAATGACCCAACCAAGGCTGTAAGACGCAAAAGAGACCCTGGCGAAAAATTTCCCTGGCCGGAAGTGCTGGCTGATTGCGGCCTGGTTCGATACCAGCCTGGCAGCTAACCCCAATATTGCACCAAGGATTCGGGATTCTGGGTGAAGCTGGCAAAGCAGATTGGACGATCGCCCGCAGAGTAATAGCCGTAGCTATTGCCCAGAGTATTTAGTGGCGGGGATCGTTCAAGATGCAAAGTCAGATTCAGTCAGAATCCGAATAGGACAAAGTGTCACGGGCAAAAATCTTCCCAAAATGCTGCAACTGCTTGGTTCAGTATATTATTCTCCACAGTCATGTCCGCCTTGGTGCAATATTGGGGCTACCGCCCTCCGGTTTCGATGGCCACAATCTCCCCCTGGTAAATCTGCACAATTCGCTCAAAGCCCCGTTCGCTCAGCTTGTAGTGCCATTGTTCAACCTTGACACTGCGCACACCACTGCCTGTGTCTACATCCGCATGCGCGCGGCCCCGATAAAGGGGTTCGCCGCATAGTTCCAGGAGCAATGCCGGTGAATCGCCATCCCGAATCACTTTTCGCCCACAACGCATGCTGTCTGCCACCAGGTCTGTCGTCACGAACATCAGCAAGAAGAGAACCAGGGACTGGCGTGGTTTTGTACGAACTAATCTATGGAACATCTGGCTCCTTTTTGCTCTGTGAGACTTTGTGGACTGGGTTTATTGGCATTCTGCCGGCAGGGCAAAGCGGTTGATACGGTAGAATTCCTAAATATTTGTAGGAACCAGGAGAATCAAAATGCCTACCCTCAAATCATTAATATGGCTGGCCGTCATCATCGCCACCCTCGGTTTGCCGGGTACCGTTTCGGCAAACAGCGATCGCGAGGCACAACAGGCTGAACTGGACGCAGCCTGTGAAGCTGCCCGTGAGGAAAAACTGGTCCCGATGCGTCAGGCGCTGGTTCACGAATGCGTAGACAACCAGGAGTTTGAGACCGTGTCCGAGTGTGAAACTTTCTATTCTGACTATGGCAGTCGATCCGGCGGTCGAAGAAGTGGTCGGGCCCCCCTGTTTTACGACCTGCCAGAGTGCGTTGAGGCCTTTAATTACCAGAACAGTGAGCGATCCGGTGGCTGAGACGCAACATCCTTCCCGGATGATCGAAAAAATTGTCATCAACCAACAGTTCTGTGGCCCGCCGGGCTCTGGCAACGGCGGATATGTTTGTGGCCGAATGGCGCATTACATTGAAGGTCCCGCCACCATCAGGCTGATGAAGCCCCCGCCGCTTGATACACCGCTTGATGTATCAGCAACTGAAAATGAAATTCAGCTTGTACATGAACAGGAACTGGTCGCCCGCGCATGGGCGGGCGGGCCGGAGATTGAAATCCCCCCGGCACCCGACCTCGAAGACGCCAGACACCGCACCAGCCTTTTTGCAGGGCACTCATATCATGCATTCCCGGGTTGCTTCGTATGTGGAACGGAGCGAAGCAAGGGAGATGGACTATTGATCTATCCCGGACCGCCACAGAACGCCAGCGAAATGCCCCCCTCTGTTACCAACCATGTGGCCTGTACATGGGTGGCGCACGAGGCCTTTTGTGGGCCCGACGGCAAAGTGCTTCCTGAGTTCTGCTGGGCGACGCTCGACTGCCCCAGCGGCTGGTCTTTTCTCTCTTCAGGGGAAGAGGTGGCATTGCTGGGTGAGTTTTCTGCGGAAATCCAGGCTGACCTGGAATGCGGTCAGGAGTACATGGTTGCTGGCTGGGAGATTGCCCGAAAAGGACGAAAAAGGCTGACAGGCTCAGCCATCTATGACACAGCAGGCACGCCGCTTGCATGGGCAAGCGCCACCTGGATCACGATCGATTTGCCAGCCAGCTGATTCACCCGAATCAGAACACTGGCACTGTTTCATTTTCGCCGCGCAACCACCACCGCTCGCCGTGGTGCGGGGTGACCCTCGATGGTCAGGGATGGACGGTCTGGGTCCAGCGACTGTGCCAGGGACTCGAACTTCATCCAGTGGGTACTGCGCTGTTCTTCAGTAGTCGTCATGGCCAGATCCACAATTTCAACATCACAAAAGCCTGCGCTCCTGACCCACTCTGCCAGGCGGCCACAGCCCGGGACTGCCCAGACATTTCGCATCCTGGCATAGCGTTCGGGAGGAACAAGGACTTCTGAGGATTGATCGTCCGGCAAAACCAGTGTTTCCAGCACCATTGTGCCGCCGGGTCCCAGGAGGTTGCGTAATCGCCCCAGGTGATGAAGTGGTTCGCGCCGATGATAAAGAACACCCATCGAAAACACGCAATCGAACGAGACCGGGCTGTCCGGAAGATCCTCGATCGCAAGCGGCAAAACGAAATTTGGCAGATTACCGGCGAAATGCCGGCACGCCAGCCATTGCATGACGAAAACCCAGGTGGGATCAACGCCGGTGACCAGGTCCGCCCCTTCAGCCAGCATGCGCCAGCCGTAATAGCCATTGCCGCAGCCAATATCGAGTATCTTTTTTCCGGAGAGGTCAACATGTGGTGATACCCGAGACCACTTCCAGTCAGACCGCCACTCCGTATTAATATCAATTCCGGCAATGTTGAGCGGCCCCTTGCGCCATGGATGCAGGGCCATCAGTAATTTTTCGAGCTCGTTCTTTGGTTGTGCCTCTTCACCCAGTTGCGGTGCAGCCAGATCCAGATCAGCAAAGGGTTTCGCGCCGGGCAGAGAATCAATGGCACTCTTCCAACTGCCGAAATCGCCATGATTACAATCAGACAGCTTTTGATTACCAAGCGCACAGACGTTTTCGACCCACTCACTACTGAAGCCGAGTTCATTGCAGAACCGTTGCAACGAGTTATAAGGCCTGGTTTCCAAGGGCTTTCAGCGAATCGCCACGATTGAGGCGAAGTTAAAACACTGGAACCACTGGTAGGCTTTACTGAAACCAGCCTGGCTGAGTCGTTCAAGATGTTCTTTCATCGAGTCGGGGATCAGCGTGTCTTCCAACGCATCTCTTTTGCGTGCAATTTCCAGCTCCGAGTATCCCTGGGCGCGCTTGAAATTCAGATGCCAGGCATTGTGTAAATCCTGTTCGCGTGGATCGTCAAAACACAGTTTTTCGGACAACACCAACGCCCCACCCGGGCGCATTCCGCCGCAGATTCGTTCAAGCAACCCCAGGCGCCGGGATGGATCGATGAATTGCAGGGTGAAATTGAGAACCACAAAAGAAGCATCTTCAATGGCCACATCAAGCACATCGGCTTCCACGATCTGCAAATCAACAGAATCTGCAGTTTTGCCCTGGCGTTTTGCTGCGAAAGCACTGATCTTTTCGATCATTTCCGCAGAGTTGTCGACCGCCGTGAGCCGACAGTTTTTATCTGTAACTGCGTCCATGATGGCAAAGCTGACGCCACCCAGCGAACAACCCAGGTCGTAAATGTTGGATTCCGGTTGTGCATATTCGCGTGCAAGAAGGGCGATCGATGGTATGACCAGCCCGTAGCCAGGTACCGACCTTCGAATCATGTCCGGAAAGACCCTCACAACGCGATCATCAAACACGAATTGATCTGCCTGGATGGACTCGTCCCGATACAGTGTGTCTTTATCACTCATTTTTTACTCGCAAAACATTTATCCCAATGACTTCTGGCCGATCCTTCGGGGTGGCCCGGGTGCTAAGGTACTCTTCGGAAAATTATCTTCCGTGTTCATTCTCGGGCGCAAACTGATCATGAACAAGCACAAAAAAACACTTGGGGGTATACCTGAAAGGTGATGGAATGGTTGACCAACGTGAATTATGGACACTGGTGGATACTCGCCGGTCTCCTGCTGATTCTGGAGCTGGCTGCACCGACATACTTCTTTCTGTGGCTCGGAATCGCGGCAGCCTCAATCGGCTTTCTCGTGCTGGTCCTGCCCTCGATTCCTTTCGAAGTCCAGTTTATAGCCTTCGCAGCACTAACCGTAATTGCCATTTTCGCGTGGCGTTACTCCCGCCGGGTTCCGCCGGGTCATGCTGAATCCGGATTACAAGCCGGGGACCAGTCAGACCCCCGTAGAGAATAGCGCCCAGGTTCCCTCAGGTCGTCCGTGCGCCGTGAACCAGTGGAGACCGGGTGATGATGCCAGCCGGGCCGTTTGCGGCCAAACGGGCATCCTCAAACGCTGAACGTTGCTCCAGGTCGTCGCTGTTACCAGGAAGGCCGGCAACAAAAGTTGTAAAGCGCGCCAGCAAGCCTTGTGCCACGGGTGTTTCTGAAACACGGCTGGCCAGGTGTTCCGGGTCCAGGCCTTCTGCCTGAATAACATGCGAGCGTGCGCGAATATAACCACTCATGATGTCGGCACCAAACTCAGGGTGAAACTGGACGCCCCAGGCGCGCTCACCGTAGCGAAAAGCATGGTTTTCGTCCCGTGGTGAGGATGCCAGTCGTACCGCACCCGGTGGTAGCTCATGCACGCTTTCAACATGCGTGGTTTGTGCGTGAAACGACGACGGCAGTTCGCACATCAAAGGATCGCTTGCAGCAGAAGGCAGTGTATTGATCTGTTGTGTTCCGATCTGGCGGCCCCTCGGGTTTGGGCCGACTGCGCCGCCCAGTGCGTACGCCAGAAGCTGATGTCCGAAACATACCCCCAGAACAGGCATACCCAGGTGAACAGCATCATGTAGCCAGTCGGCTGTGCGTTCACTCCAGTCATGTTGGTGAGAAACCATCGATGCCGAACCGGTTACGATCACGCCACTGAAACCAGCAGGATCAGGAGGAAGCTCACCTGCAAAAACATCAATCTGGGCCACACCCTGTACACCCAGCCCGCGTGCAAACCATTCTTCAAAATCTCCGAACTCTTCCCGGGTTTCAGGAATGGTAGCTCCGGTCTTAATAAGAAGAACGGGGCGCTTGAGGCGGGATTTATTCATGCGAGTTTGTTTTCCTTCTGTCAAAATTGGCTTTACTATTTCCGCTTTATTTTGGCGCTCATCTAAATACCAGGCCGGACAACCATAAATATGACCATGACCTTTCAGGCGTTCACCAGGCAGCTCGAGGATTTCTGGGCCGAGCACGGCTGTGTGATCGTCCAACCACTAGATCTGGAGGTTGGTGCCGGCACTTTCCACCCGGCCACATTCCTGAGATCAATCGGGCCGGAGCCCTGGAGTGCGGCTTATGTTCAGCCTTGCCGCCGTCCAACTGACGGCCGGTACGGAGAGAACCCCAATCGATTGCAACATTATTACCAGTTCCAGGTCGTAATGAAACCTTCTCCTGAAGATATTCAGGCGATTTATCTCAAATCACTCGAATCCGTGGGGATCGATCCGGCGGTTCATGATATTCGCTTCGTAGAAGACAACTGGGAGTCGCCAACACTGGGGGCCTGGGGCCTGGGCTGGGAAGTCTGGCTCAATGGCATGGAAATCACCCAGTTCACCTATTTTCAGCAGGCAGGTGGCCTGGAGTGTAAGCCAGTGACCGGGGAAATTACCTATGGAACCGAACGGCTGGCCATGTACCTTCAGGAGGTCGACAGCGTATACGACCTTGTCTGGACCCAAAGCGGTGGCAGGGATGTCACTTACCGCGAGGTTTTCCACCAGAACGAAGTGGAACAATCTGCCTACAATTTTGAACATGCCGATGTGGAAGCGCTTTTCAACTGGTTTGACGTATGTGAAAGCGAAGCCGCAAAGCTGGTCGGGCTTCACCTGCCGCTTCCAGCCTATGACCAGGTCCTAAAAGCTTCCCACACATTCAACCTGCTGGATGCGCGCAAGGCTATTTCTGTAACGGAAAGGCAGCGCTACATCCTGCGCGTTCGTGACCTTTCACGCCAGGTGGCAGAATCTTATTACGCCAGTCGCGAATCGCTTGGCTTTCCGGGGCTTGCGGATCGTGAAAAGGAGGCTGGCCATGTCGGATGAATCAGTCGCTGACCTGTTAATCGAGCTTGGCTGTGAGGAACTGCCACCCCGGGCGGTGGATCATCTGAGAAAGGCGTTTTTCAATGGCATCAGCGACGGGCTGAGCAAAGCCCAGATCGATTTTGATCGTGAAAACAGCCGACAGTTTTCCACACCCAGGCGGCTTGCGGTACAGCTTGCCTCCGTGGCGGACAAGCAGAAAGACCAGGAGCTTGAGCGTCGTGGTCCGGCTGTTGCTGCCGCATTCAATGACGCTGGTGAGCCCACGCCTGCAGCAACCGGTTTTGCACGCTCGGTGGGTCTTGAGGTGGAAGAACTGGAACGGCTTAAAACCGACAAGGGTGAGTGGTTATATAGCAAGCAGTTTGTCAAAGGCGCGAGCCTGGATGATCTGCTGTTTGAAATCATTGAAAACGCACTGCGCACTTTGCCAATACCCCGTCCCATGCGCTGGTCAGATCACGAGTATTCGTTTGTGCGGCCGGTTCACTGGGTCGTGGTGATGCATGGTGATCGTGTCCCGGAAGGCAGGGTGCTTGGAAAGAATGCCGGGAATATCACTTTTGCTCATCGAATTCATGCCCCGGGCCCACACCGCCTGAAAACAGCAAATGATTACAAAAAGACCCTTTTGGATGGTTGGGTCGTGGCCGATCCGAAAGAACGAAAACGCCTGATCGTCGAGTCGTTAAAACACAAAAACCCTGATGTCATCATCGACGAGGGCTTGTTGAATGAAGTCAATAACCTGGTTGAATGGCCAGTGGCTGTAGAATGCCAGTTCGACGAGGAATTTCTTGAAGTTCCGCACCCTGCCCTGATTTCCACCATGCAGGATCACCAGAAGTTTTTCCCGGTTGGCGCACCGGGCGCAACCGAATCAGAATCGTCTATTGCAAACCGCTTTGTCGCCATCAGCAACATCGAAAGCAAAGATGTGCAGCAGGTTCGAACCGGATATGAGCGCGTGGTGCGGCCCCGGCTGGCAGACTCACGGTTTTTCCTTGAACAGGATTCAAGGAAGGCCCTGGCGGACTATATTCCACTACTGGATGATGTTGTCTTCCAAAAAAAGATCGGAACAATTGGTGAAAAAACGAAGCGCATTACCGAGATTTCGGAGAAATTAGCCGATTTTATGAGTCTGGATTCGACGGCATCCATTCGGGCGGCGGCACTTTGCAAATGTGATCTCATGACTCAAATGGTTGGTGAGTTTCCTGAACTCCAGGGTGTTATGGGCGCGCACTATGCTCTCGCATCGGGTGAGACTGACCTGGTTGCCACGGCCATTGGCGAGCACTATGCACCGAAATTCGCCGGCGACCAGATCCCGATCTCAGACGCAGGCAGAGTGGTAAGTCTGGCTGATCGAACAGATACGCTGGTTTCAATCTTTTCTGCCGGTATGGCGCCAACCGGCAACAAGGATCCATTTGCGCTGCGGCGTGCAGCCCTTGGGCTGATACGCATTCTCGCCGAGGCCCATATCACGGTTGCGCTTTCAAGACTGCTGGAGTGGGCAGCGCACGGCCTTCGAAATGTTGATGCCTGCGATTCGACCGTTTTGCCAGAGGTGGAAGCATTTATTGTCCAGCGGGCGCGGGGATATTTTCTCGACCAGGGCTATGGTCCGGAACTGATTGGCGCCGTACTGGCCTCGCCCTGGAAACATGTTCCTGATCTGGAGGCCCGGCTTTCTGCTTTAAGAACATTCATGGGCCGGGATGAAGCTGAAAGCCTTGCTACCGCCAACAAGCGAATTGGAAATATTCTACGGAAATCCAACCTGGAGTCATTTGAAGGCACCAGGGAAGAGCTTTTGGTGATAGACGAAGAAAAGGCTCTTTTTGATGAATTTAGAAGTATTTCGAAGAAAATAAAACCTTTTATCGAAAGCTCGGACTATCCAGCCAGCCTGGAACATATGGCCGGCCTCAAACAACCTCTGGATCAATTTTTTGAAAATGTCATGGTCATGGATGAAGATAAGGGCTTACGCGACAACCGTCTTGCGCTGCTTGCTGAACTCAAAGCGCTT
Source organism: Lysobacterales bacterium (assembly GCA_035267185.1). Classification (GTDB taxonomy): domain Bacteria; phylum Pseudomonadota; class Gammaproteobacteria; order Xanthomonadales; family SZUA-36; genus JAUIBE01. Next base: position 32,521 of record DATFLY010000047.1, read on the forward strand.
TTCGACGAAATCGCAGACCTGTCGGTACTTGCCTGAAACCTGCACATGAGTGAACAGACCCTGCTTATGATCAGCCGTGACGATATTCTCGCCGTGGCTGACGGTCCACAATCAAAAGATCTGTTTCGTCTGTTGGCCTGGCTGACCAGAAATGACTTTCACTTGCTTGCCACAGCCACCATGCCGGATCACAGTAATTCCCGGGAGCGCTGGCTAAAAGGCGGTGGAGATGCGGACTTGTTCGGTCCCGACAGCATTCGCAGCCGAATTGACGAAGCGGGCGGAACACTCGATGGTGTGTACTATGTTCCTCGCTCTTTGCTGTCCCAAAACAAGAACAGAATCAATTCTTTAGGCGACATGATGCAGCGATACAAGGCATCTCCAAACACCTGTTATTTATTCAGTTCCAGTCGGAAGTGGGCCCAGGCAGCGCTGCAGCTCGGAATTCAGGCCACGGCGCTGGACAAATCTCGCCAGCTTATTGCGGAATTGACTGCCCTGAAAGAAAAAGCCAGCAGCTAAAAATGTCTTCAGCGTTGCTCAAACGTCGAGGTTGCTGACGTCCAGGGCGTTTCGTTCGATGAAATTACGTCTTGGTTCAACCTCGTCACCCATCAGGGTTGTGAAAATCTGGTCTGCCGCTACAGCATCCTCGATTGTCACCTGTAACAAACGCCTGGTTTCAGGGTTGACGGTGGTATCCCAGAGCTGGTCCGGATTCATTTCACCCAAACCCTTGAATCGCTGAATCGTCCGTCCCTTGCGGCTTTCAGCCATTAACCAGTCAAATACCTCGCGGAATGACTCAATCTCGGTCGAGGCATTTCCCCTGGCTACAACCGCTCCTTTCTGGATCAGCCCATGAAGTGTGTCCGCAAGGCGGCCGATCAGTCGATAATCCGGCCCCAGGAAAAACTCCGGTCCGACCCGTTTCTCTTCTGAGACACCGTGGACCAATTTGCGCAGCATCAAATCGTTGCCCTCTTCGCCCTTCACGACTTCGAGCTCGTACCTGACACTTTCGCTGTTTTTCTCATTCATTCCGATTTCGACTCTGGATGCCCAGTCTGCCATTTTACTTGCAGACCAGTCCGGTGAAAACCTCTCAGAATCAACGATTTGTTCAAGAAATTCAGGGTGATAGCGCCGTGAAAGCCTGATGTTTGCCTGGCTGACAGCGAGGAAATCACGCATCAGGTGTTCGAGACCTTCACCTCGCAGTGCCGGCGCTGACGGATCGAACTGAAGCTCTGCGCCATCGAGTGCACGTGCAAGCAGGTAATCATTCAGCTCACCATCGTCTTTCAGATATTGTTCCTGCTTGCCCTGCTTCACCTTGTAGAGCGGTGGCTGTCCAATGTAAATATGGCCGCGTTCGATCAGCTCAGGCATTTGCCTGTAGAAAAACGTCAGCAACAGGGTTCGAATGTGGGATCCATCAACATCGGCATCCGTCATGATGATGATACGGTGATAACGAAGTTTGTCCGGATCAAATTCGTCTTTTCCAATGCCGCACCCAAGCGCAGTGATCAGCGTACCTACTTCTGCAGATGAGAGCATTTTGTCGAACCGGGCTTTCTCGACGTTCAGAATTTTACCCTTAAGTGGCAGAATTGCCTGGTATTTTCGGTTTCGACCTTGCTTGGCGGAGCCGCCGGCAGAATCACCCTCGACCAGGAAGATTTCAGACAGTGCGGGATCTTTTTCCTGGCAATCAGCGAGTTTTCCGGGAAGGCCGGCGATATCCAGGACACCCTTGCGCCGCGTCATTTCACGCGCTTTTCGGGCAGCCTCCCTGGCACGAGCCGCATCAACCACCTTGGCAGTGATTGTTTTGGCTTCACCCGGGTTTTCCAGAAGGAAATCGCGCAGATTGGAGCCTACAAGCGACTCTACGACTGGCTTGACCTCTGAAGAAACCAGCTTGTCCTTGGTTTGAGAGGAAAACTTGGGATCAGGCACTTTTACCGAAAGAACAGCAATCAGTCCTTCACGTGCATCATCACCGGTTGTTGATACCTTGCCTTTCTTGGCAGCGCCGGATGATTCAATGTAGCTGTTGATTGTTCGAGTCAGCGCTGCCCGAAAACCAGCAAGGTGCGTTCCGCCATCCTTCTGGGGAATGTTGTTGGTAAAGCAAAAAACAGTTTCCTGGTAGGCGTCCGTCCACTGCATGGCCATTTCGACCTGGATTTCATTGCCCTCTGCAGCAACGTACATCACAGTTGGGTGCAAAGGGTTCTTGTTTTTACCCAGATGCTCAACAAAGGACTTGATTCCGCCTTTATATTCAAAGACATCCGATTTACCGGTGCGTTCGTCATTGAGCTCAATACGAACACCGGAATTGAGGAAACTCAGCTCTCTCAGACGCTTGGCAAGGATGTCATAATGAAAAACAACGTTGTTAAATACATTGTGACTTGGACGAAAATAGATCTTTGTGCCTGTATCCTCGCTTTCTCCGGTCGCTTGTAATGGCGCTTCCGGAATTCCCATGTTGTAGGTCTGGCGCCAGACCTGCCCTTCTCGCTTGATTCTGAGGAGAAGCTCTTCAGACAAGGCATTGACCACTGAAACGCCCACGCCATGCAGGCCTCCGGACACCTTGTATGAATTATCGTCGAACTTTCCGCCAGCATGCAGCACAGTCATGATGACTTCCGCCGCTGATGTGCCTTCCTCTTCGTGGATGTCTACGGGAATACCTCGACCATTGTCTTCAACGCTCACCGCATCATCAGTATGAATGGTGACGGTGATGGCATCACAATGCCCGGCCAGCGCCTCATCGATTGAGTTATCCACCACTTCAAAGACCATGTGGTGCAATCCGGTGCCATCATCGGTGTCTCCGATATACATGCCCGGACGTTTGCGGACCGCATCCAGCCCTTTCAGGACCTTGATGTTTGAAGAGTCGTAAATCTTTTTGTCTGTCATATAGGGATTGTCATTGGCGTGCTATGCATCGCCACCTCTAAAGCACTGATTTCCCGGATCTTATGAGAAGTCGAAACGATCGGGCAAGGCGCCCGTTACAATGGCGTAATTATACCATTTTCCGGACCTGGCCGTGTTCCACGTGAAACCTCGAGTGGGGGGTGCCCGGGTCAAACTCCTCAACCCCGGTAATCCATATCTGCACACCAAAACCGATTCCGACTTCCAGGGCTGCGGCGAAGTGATGCTGATCAAACTCTGAAGCCAGGTCATCCAGAAGCAGCAATGGTTTTTTGTCAGATTCACAGTGTCTGCGTGTTTGCGCCAACACAAGCGCTGTCGCAAGCACTTTCTGTTCGCCCCTTGAGGCTGTATCACGGACAACGTAGCCGTCAACCTTAAGCTTGAGATCGGCCCGATGCGGGCCCGAATGAGTACTGCCGCGTTCAATGTCTGAATTTCGCTGAGCAGACAGCGCTGCTTCCAGCGTTACAGCTGACCAGCCTTTGTGGTATTCGAGCGAGACCTTGCCAAGACCAGGGCTAAGTTCGGACATCAGTTTTGAAAAACTTCCTGATAACTCTTCCACATATTTGCTTCGAAGCTCAGTCATCTGCTCACCTGCCAACACGAGCACGCTATCCAGACCAGCCAGGACATCTACCTGTCCGGCACGCAAGGCTGCGTTTCGTTGTTTCAGGGCACGAGCATAACGACGCCATGAATCCAGGTAGCGTGGTTCCACGTGGAACACACCCCAGTCAAGATAGCGTCTTCGCACATCAGGTGAGCCACTCACCAACAAATGGCTGTTGGGCTCCATGACCACAACAGCCAGGGATTCTGCCAGCTCACTCAGTTGATTGAGGTCATTTCCGTCCCTTCTTGCTTTCCAGTCTTTTGAACTTCGTTCCAACCCCATGCGCGTTAGGTGGTTTCCCTCGTCGGTATCACCATCACCGCTGATTTCAGCGTACACACTCAGTTTGCTGCTGGCTTGTCCGATCACCCCCCCGATTTTATTGCCACGAAAGGATCTGCCCCTGGAGAGAATGGCCAGGGACTCCAGAACGCTGGTTTTACCAGCACCATTGGAGCCGAAAAAAGTATTGATTGAAGGGTGGGGGGACAGTTCAACCTGCTCCAGGTTTCGCAGGTTTTTTATGTTTAACTTATTGATTAACAATAACTTTTACTGAATGTTCGGCATTGTATTTGTTTGGTTTTAAAGCTTTAAAGGCATCACAACATGTCGATCCACGCTGTCTTCTATGCCACTGATCAGACAGCTGCTGTTGGCGTCACGCAGCGCCATTTTCACTTCGCTGGTTTGAAGCGCGGTCAGCGCATCAAGTAAATACGTCACGTTGAATCCGACAGCAATCTGGTCGAAATTCATTTCTGCCTCGAGGTTTTCCACCGCTTCTTCGTGTTGAGGGTTGTGCGCAATAATCTTCACGGCCCCACCACCTGCCTCTAATCGGACACCGCGATATTTTTCGTTAGAAAGAATGGCTGCGCGTTGAAGTGCGTGGGTAAAAGCATCTCGATCGATCTTGATTTCGCGGTCCGTCCCCACCGGTATCACTGCTTCATAATCCGGGAATCGACCGTCAATCAGCTTGGAAGTCAGGATTGTGCGACCTTTGACCAGCCTGATGTGGTTCTTGCCAATCGCCAGCTCTACTTCATCCTCGCTGTCTCCCAGCATCCGTACCATCTCAAGTACGCCTTTACGCGGAACGATCAGCTGACGATCACTGGAAACGGTTACACCTTTTTCAAGGTCACAAATGGCCAAACGATGCCCATCGGTGGCAACTGTTCTTAACTGGCCATCGCGGAACTCAAACAACAATCCGTTCAGGTAGTACCGAACATCCTGGTTGGCCATGGCGAAGGCTGTTTTCTCCAAAAGCTCTTTGACATTAACCTCTTGAATTTTAATGGCTTCGAGTGTTTCGACCTGATCGGTGGCTGGAAACTCTGTCGCCGGAAGGGTGGCCAGGGTAAAACGACTGCGACCTGAGGAAACCGTTGCCTTGTCACCATCTACCGTTACCCCGATAGAGACGCCATCAGGCAATGCTCGAACGATATCCACAAGCTTGCGGGCTGGAATGGTGATTTCACCTTCCGTCTGAACATCTGCCTGGACGGCGGCGATCAGCTCAACTTCCATATCGGTACCAGAGACGGTCACTTCACCACCCCGTGCAGAAATAAGGAAGTTAGCCAGTACCGGAAGCGTCTGTTTACGTTCAACCACACCGACGACCTGGCTTAGGGGTTGCAAGAATACTTCGCGCTGAATTTCGAATTTCATGAAGACGCTTCCTTATTAATTACTGTTCTTTATATATATATATGTAGTAGTAGTAAGTGCTGTGGATTAACAACTTGTTCCATAAAACACTATAAATTCAATACTTTATCAAAAAAATCGCGGTACATAACCAGGCACTTTAACTGTTGATGGCCTGTGGATAAATTGATGGTGCCTTTTTATCCATAGCTTATCCACAACTATTCAAGAGCCTTTGCACAGTTTGTTAGGGAATCCCGCTCAATGCTCCGGCTCGTCATGCTGTCAGCAGCCGAAGCAGTTTGGCTTTGTCTTCCCTGATTCTTCCATCAGTGTCACATAACTCTGCAATTTTACGACAAGCGTGAAGGACTGTGGTGTGGTCACGACCACCAAATGCATCTCCTATCTCGGGTAGAGAATGCTCAGTCAGTTCCTTGGTCAATGCCATGGCCATTTGCCTCGGACGTGCAATATTTCTTGAACGGCGCCGTGAAAGCAGGTCCGAGACGCGAATTTTGTAGTATTCCGCAACGGTTTTCTGCGTATTTTCTATCGTAATCAGTCGATCATGTACCATCAGCAAGTCGCGCAGGACTTCACGCGCAAAACTCTCATCGATGGTCCTGCCGGAAAACCGGGCGTTGGCAACAAGCGTGTTCAGCGCCCCTTCAAGATCCCGAACGTTTGAACGCATTTTTCGTGCGATCAGGAACGCAACCGACTCGTCAAGCGCAATGTCCCGCTCCTGGGCCTTGTTCAGCAAAATCGCTACCCGGGTTTCGAAGTCGGGTGGCTCAATCGCAACAGTCAGCCCCCAGCCAAAACGTGATCGCAACCGGGCCTCAAGCCCCTTTACCTCTTTCGGATAACGGTCACAGGTCAAAATAATTTGCTGTTTGCTATCCAATAAAGCATTGAAAGTATGGAAGAATTCTTCCTGCGTTCTGTCCTTACCAGCGAAAAACTGAATATCATCAATCAACAGGGCTTCTGCCGTTCGATAATGTTGCTTGAATGCCTCGATGGTATCCCGACGAAGGGCCTGGATCATTTCGCTGACAAAGCGCTCGGAGTGCAAATACAGCACTTTTGCATGGGGATCGCGCTCGTGAATCAGGTTCCCGGCAGCATGTAGCAGGTGGGTTTTACCAAGGCCGGTGCCTCCATAGAGCAAAAGCGGGTTGTAAGCGCCGCCAGGCTTTTTTGCCACTTGTTGGGCGGCGGCGTAACCCAGCTCATTCGATTTACCAGTGACAAAATTGTTGAAACGATATCGATTGTCAAGACCGGTCTTGTGAATGATTCGTGTTTTTTCTGTTGCCACGTCGGGAACCTGCGAGCTGACACTTCCCAATTCGATATGAACCTGTTCACGGCTTGAGCCCAGGTGTTCAAAAATATCCCGGATTCGCTCCAGGTGATTGGTGGTGATGTAGTCGCAGACGTATTCGTTGGGCGCCGTCAAAATGATCTGGTCCTTACGGGACCTGACCTGCAGAGGACGTATCCAGGTGTTGAATTCTTCAGCCGGCAATTCCTTTTCGAGGAACTTGAGGCAGGTTTCCCAGTGCTGTTGGGCCATTTTATGGCGATATATTATTCTGTGTGGAGTGGCGGTTGCGCCCAGGGCCAGCCTTATTCAACGGATGCTCCCGGGCGGGTAGTCTAACTCGCTGTGGATAACTTGGCCACTGGCATTCGACAAGTTGGCCTAAAACTTATATTGGAGTTGTCTAGTGAGGCTGTTCTGAGTTAAAATTCGCCTCTTTTGTCGACGATTTTGGACGCAGTCATGAAACGTACATTTCAACCAAGCAAACTCAAGCGCAAGCGCCGTCACGGCTTTCGTGCCCGCATGGCAACACGCGGCGGTCGCGCCGTGATCAGATCAAGAAGAGCCAAGGGCAGAAAGCGCCTGTCAGCCTGAGCCAGCACTTTAATCAGAATAAGATCCCGGTATAGCATCATCATTGGGCGGCATCGTTGGCCGTTGATGTCTGTGAATGCGATCAGACGAGTGATCCGGAAGTGACCATGTCGCGGTCTTTCAAACCAACATCAAGGCTTCTGAAACCCGCTGATTTTAAAAATGTTTTCAACCGGGCGGTGATTTCTTCCGATCGCTTGTTCAGGGTCTTCGCCTGTGTTGGCAGCGCTACCCGGTCGCGACTGGGGCTGGCTGTCTCACGCAAGGTTGACCGACGAGCCGTCGTTCGCAATCGAATCAAACGAATTATTCGGGAAAGCTTCAGACACCAATACCCTGTCGGAAATCAGTGTTCGTCAGGCGAGGACAATTATGCTGAAGGCACCAGGAACGGGCAGGACTATGTTGTCGTGGCCTCTCCGCCTTCAGCCAGCGCAGATAACGAGCAGATTCGGGAATCACTGTCCAGGCACTGGCAGAAAGTGGATCTCAAACTGAAAAACAGGGCCGCACAGGCTAATAACGAAACAAGGAATAATTCGAGTAACCCGGATGGCTAATCTCAGACCAATACTGTTAATAACGCTGGTCTTTCTTGCTTACCTGATCTGGTTGGAGTGGCAGAAGGACTATGGTCCGCAGCCTGTTGCGCAGGCGCCGGCCAAAGTTCAGACAGACACCACGACTGGAACACCGGACGTGCCTGTTATGGGCGAGCCCGGGTCATCCGCAGAACCTCCGGCAGATCTGCCTGATATCAATGATTCTGTTGCTATGGCTGGTCAGCAGAATTCAGACCAGACCAGTCCGCAGCAAACACCTGTCCAGCGACAAACCGTCGAAGTGGTCACTGATGTCCTGAGACTCGAAATCGACCTGACCGGCGGTACCGTGGTGGTTGCCGAGCTTCTCGATTACGCCGAGACGGTAGAGAATCCCGAACAGAAAGTTGTGTTGCTTCAGCCGTCAGGGCCAAAGACATTCCTTGCCCAGTCAGGACTGCTCAGTCACCAGAGTGCACCCAACCACACCAGTGTCTACAGCGCATCACAGAACAACTGGGCACTCAGCGCAGACCAGGACACACTGGAAGTTCCCCTGACCTGGCGTTCGGATGACGGCGTCGAGGTCACCAAACGTTTTATTCTGAATCGGAATCAGTACGACATCACGGTTCTGCATGAGGTACGCAACTCAGGCGAAGCAACATGGCTGGGTAGTCGTTACGACCAACTGCAGCGTGCAGCCTCTACCGATGAGGGTGGCAGCGGGTTTAACAACCCCGAGCGCTACAGTTTCAATGGCATCGGCTTTTATGACGCTGAAGACAAGTTCCAGAAAGTTGATTACGACGATGTGGTTGACGAACCGTTCAAAAAGACAGTGTCCGGCGGCTGGCTGGCCATGGTTCAGCACTATTTCTTTGCTGCCTGGATTCCACCTACTGAAGAACTGGTCACTTACTCCACCCAGCAGGTGACGACAAACGGGCAGACTCGCTATATTGCCAGGGATGTCTCACCGGCCGTGCAGGTAGCACCTGGCGCGACTGCCACATTCACCAGCAGGCTGTACGTCGGGCCCAAGCTTCAGGATGATCTGCCCCAAATTGCACCGGGCCTTGAGCACACCGTCAATTACGGGATTTTCACCGTTTTTTCAAAGCCCTTGTTCTGGCTGCTGGAAAAAATCCACGACTACGTGGGTAACTGGGGTTGGTCAATTATCCTGCTGACTGTCCTGATCAAGCTCGCCTTTTTAAAACTGACCGAAGCACAGTTTCGCTCAACGGCGCGAATGCGCAAACTTCAGCCCCGGATAGAACAATTGAAGGAAAGATATGGCGACGACCGTCAGCGCATGAGCCAGGCGATGATGGAAATGTACAAGACCGAAAAGGTCAATCCGCTGGGTGGGTGTTTGCCGATCCTTGTCCAGATCCCCATATTTATTGCGCTCTATTGGGTATTGATCGAATCGGTAGAGTTGAGGCAGGCACCCTTTATTCTGTGGATTGAAAATCTTTCGGCGCGCGACCCTTACTTCGTGCTGCCCGCACTCAATGCCATCTTCATGATAGCGACCCAGCGCCTCACGCCGATGGTTGGTATGGATCCGGTTCAGCGAAAAATGATGAGTGCGATGCCGGTAGTGTTTTCCGTCCTTTTCGCGTTTTTCCCTGCAGGCCTGGTGCTTTACTGGGCGACCAACGCTGGCCTTTCGCTGGCTCAGCAGGTTTATATCACGCGTAAGATTGAGCGCTCCTAGCCCGGTTTCGGGACTTAACCCGTTTTTCCCGATTCAATTGGCAGTTCACGGATGCGCTTGCCGGTGGCAGCAAATATTGCATTTGTGACCGCTGGTGCCACCGGTGGCAACGGGCCTTCACCCAGTCCCCTGGGTGCATCATCACTGTCGATGAAGTGAACATCAATCACAGGCGTGTCCTGCATTCTGCATATCCTGTAATCATTAAAGTTGCTTTGTTGCACAATACCGTCGCGGACAGTGATTTTACCGAAAAGAGCAGCTGAGAGGCCTTCAAGCACACCACCCTGAACCTGGTTTACGGCGCCCTGGGGATTGATGATTCTTCCGCAGTCGATCGCGCATGTAATCCGGTCAACGCGGATGGTCCGGCCAGTGACCGAAACCTCGGCCACCTCGGCTACCCACGCCCCCTGGTTGTAGCTCGCGGCGATACCACGTCCTTTTCCGGCAGCGACGGGTGTGGACCAACCCGATTTTTCAGCTGCAACTTCAATCACCTTGCGTAATCTTGCCGCACTGAAGTTGAAATCTTCACGGACCTGGACGAATTCCTCTTCCCCGACCAGGTTCAGCCAGAACTCAACAGGATCTGTCCCTGCATTTGATGCCAGCTCATCGATGGCACTGGATACGACGAACACATTTCCGGAATGGTCAACAGCACGCCACTGCCCCAGTGGGACACGCGCCCGGACCGGGACATAGTCAAACAGCAGGTTGGGGACAAAAGCGGCCGGAAATTCATAATTTCCAATTTCAGCAGGCGAACCATCCCTCTCGAGATACCACTGGCGCGGATGGCTGACGACGCGCTGGTTCCAGTGGCTGATTTTTCCTTCTTCGACTTTCGCCTGAATACGTTGCAGGTTGGCGGGCCGGAAATAGTCATGACGCACATCGTCTTCACGCGACCAGACCACTTTGACTGGTCGTCCGGATAATTTTGCGAGCAAGACGGTGTCGGTAATAAAATCAGCATAAAAGCGCCGACCAAACGCCCCGCCTGCGCGCATCACGTGAATGGTGACGTTTTCCTGCGGAATGCCGAGCACTTTGGCAATCGCCTCTGCAGCCATCGAGGGGTTTTGTGTGGCCGCCCATACCTCGGCATGATTGTCTTCAACCCTGGCCGTGCAATTCATGGGTTCCATCGGCACATGAGCGAGAAACGGAACCCTGTAAATGACATCAAGGTCCGGGTTTTCGACACCAGGATTGCCATCTTCCCTGACCACCTCGGGATCGTCACCCAATGCGGCCTCAAACTTCTGTGTCAGCTCATCGCTGTCGTCGCCGCTTTCGGGAATTTGCCATTCGACCTCGAGCTTTTCAGCACCCTGAAGAGCGGCCCATGTGTTTGTGGCCAGGACAGCAACCCCGGAAACGAAATTTGGACAGTTAGGGAGAATGATTCGACCACCGTGATCTGAATTCTTCAGAATGTGAAAATCAATGACGCCTGCAACCGCTTTTGCCTCAGTGGCATCATAGGTCAGTGGCTGACCATCACCATTGGGACAACGTTTCACCGCCGCATAGAGCATGTTGGGCAAGGTGAAATCAATGCTGTAGGTCTGCCTGCCGCGTACGATATCGGGGCTATCGACATCAGGCAGATCTTTCCCGATCAGGGTGAAGTCAGATTCGTTTTTAAGTGGTGGTTCTTCAGGAACAGGCATGCTCGCTGCCTGTTCAGACAGCTCCGCATAACTCAGGCGTGCTCCGCTGGCCTCATGAACAACAAAACCGTTGTCAGTAGACAGTTCAGATACCGGCTGGCCCAGATTCTCTGATGCAGCAGCAACCAGCATGTTGCGGGCCGTGGCGCCGGCCTGACGCATCGCAGCATAATTCAGCCTGACGCTGAGGCTGCCGCCGGAAAACTGGTTTTCCAGGCGTATATCCCAGTCAGCCTGTTCAACAGTGACCTGCTTCCAGTCCACATCAAGCTCTTCGGCAATGATCTGGGGCAAGGCTGTCTTGACACCCTGACCCAACTCCGGGTTTTGTGCGTAAATAGTGATTCGGCCATCCGGGCTGATTCGTACCAGCGGATGTAATTCCTGCGGGCTTTCTGCAAAAGAGGTTGTTACAGGGATGCCAACCATCAGGCCGAGGCTGCTCACTGCGCCCAGTTTGAGAAAATCCCGTCGATTGAATTCGATCATATGAAATTAGCCAGTAGTGTGTGGAAGACCATGAAGGCTTGGTATTCTGGCAATATTCAAACCCTGGTCCGTACTTGTTGCGATAAAGAGAGTGCCACGTTCGATGGAACAGCCCAAATTCACTGATTTGAAGGCAATGCAATAAGACATGTCTGATTCTGACACCATTTGCGCCATTGCCACGCCGCCAGGAACCGGCGGAATCGGAATCGTCAGGCTTTCAGGACCGGGGGTTCCGGAGGTCGCAGAGGGGATACTTGGCAGCTTACCTGCACCAAGACATGCGAAGCTCACCGATTTTGTCAATGCCGATGGGAAAACCCTGGACAGCGGAATCGCGCTTTATTTTCCGAAACCGAGCTCCTTCACAGGTGAACACGTGCTGGAGTTGCAGGGTCATGGTGGCGTCGTGGTTCTCAATTTGTTGTTGCAGCGGGCCCTGGAGCTCGGTGCCAGGATGGCCCGGCCTGGAGAGTTTTCGGAGCGTGCGTTTCTGAATGGCAGAATCGACCTGGTGCAGGCGGAAGCCATTGCGGACCTGATCGAATCGGGAACCGAAGCAGCAGCGCGCGCGGCGCAACGGTCGCTTGAAGGAAGGTTTTCGACAGAAATCAGGGCATTTCAGAAGGCGATCACTGAACTCCGGGTGTTCGTGGAATCAGCAATCGACTTTCCCGACGAGGAAATCGACTTCCTCTCGGAGAGCGATGTCACCGAGCAGGTGTTGTCTGTGATCAATCAACTCGAGAATCTTCTGGTGCGTACTCAACAGGGGCGACTCTTGCGTGACGGGATCGTTATCGCGATCACCGGGCGGCCTAATGCCGGGAAATCCAGCCTTCTCAATGCACTGGCTGAGAGTGATGTTGCGATCGTAACAGACATACCTGGCACAACCCGGGACGTTCTCCGTGAGCAAATCCACATTGATGGTGTGCCGTTGCACGTCATGGACACGGCGGGTATCCGGGATACCGAGGACCCCATCGAAATTGAAGGCATCAGAAGGGCTCGCGGGGCGCTTGCTTCAGCGGACATCATTCTTAATGTCATTGATGCGACCACCAGCGACATTGAACTGTACAAAGACAAAAACTCCGGAATTCATGTGCTCAACAAGATTGATTTGTTGGACAAGACGGGACGGGTTGAATTTGAAAATGCCTGTAAGCGTGGTGAAATATCCGGTGTTCCCGTGTCAGCAAAGACCGGGGAGGGGCTGGAGTCCTTGAAAAGCACCATACTGATGGGTGTAGGGGCCGGACAGGCACAAGAAGGCAGTTTTTCAGCGCGCCAGCGACACATTGATGCGCTGCGTCGCGTGCAAAATCACCTCCGTGAAGGACGGTCGCAATTGATCGATAACCAGGCTGGTGAGTTGCTGGCAGAAGAATTGCGCCTGGCGCAAAAGGCCCTGGGTGAAATTACCGGAGAAGTGACCCCTGATGATCTGCTGGGCGAAATTTTCTCCAGCTTCTGCATTGGCAAGTAACATCGCCAAGGCCCCATGAATCGGGAAGGGATTCTTGCGGCGTTGTGCGGCCTGCTGACGCTGGTCATCATCCACTACGCATACTGGCTCAATATCCATACCCCGGGTGTTCTTGCCGCTGTATACCAGTGCAATCCCTATTTCGAAGGGTGTGTTTCAGTCAGCAGGGCGGCTCGATCCGGCCCGGGATTGCTTTGGTTCAAGCTGGTGATGTTGCCGTGCGCACTCATGATTGCGGTCAGCTGGCGGAACGTTGGCGCCTGGATGGCCGGCATTATGCCAGGGTGGGAGAAGTCTCGACTGTGGACGGTTCGCCTTGGAATGGTCGGTGCAGTGGCGCTGGTTTTCTACGTGATTTTCCTTGGCACCGAGGGTGAAGTCTATTCATGGCTGAGACGATATGGGGTTGTATTCTTTTTTGGCATGACAGCGTTGGCGCAGTTGCTGGTGGCGCGACTGGTCTGGGCGGCGTTTGGTGTGCTCAAGGGCTGGCTGGCATCACTGTTCGTGGTTCTGGTGAGCCTGCAGTGGGTGACGGGCGTATTCTCGGTGCTCAAGCGCCTTATTTTTGACAACCCCGATTTGATCGATCGCCTCGAGAACATGGCTGAATGGCTGATGATTTTGCTGATGTCATTGGGTTTCATCCTGATGGGGCTGTTTCTCTGTAATCAGCAAACCCGCAAACCTGCATCGTATTGACAAGGAACCAGCGAAAGCGGAAGGTAAGCTCCCGCAACAGAAACTGTTGGAAAGAACATGCTTGACCAGACCAAAACCCAACTGAAATTGGACAATCCGGATTTGCTGCGAGAGCAGGCTTACATTGACGGCAAATGGATTGATGCAGATGACGGGAAGACCTTTGCTGTGACCAACCCGGCGGATGGCTCGCATCTCGCCGACGTGCCGGAGCTGACCACAACCGAGACGCGCCGGGCGGTTGAGGCGGCCGACAGGGCGTGGAAGGAATGGCGTACACGCACTGCCAAGGACCGGGCTGCAATTCTAAGACGCTGGTTTGATTTGCTGATGGAAAACCAGGATGACCTGGCAGCCATTATGACCGCCGAGCAGGGCAAGCCCTTGTTTGAATCTGCCGGAGAAATTGCCTACGGCGCTTCTTTTATTGAATGGTTTGCCGAGGAAGGAAAGCGACTTTACGGCGATGTGGTTCCAACCCACATGAATGACAGACGCATCATGGTGATCAAGCAGCCGGTCGGTGTCGTGGCCGCGATCACGCCCTGGAATTTCCCCAACGCAATGATCACCAGGAAGGCCGGTCCGGCGCTGGCCGCAGGCTGTACTTTCGTCGGCAAGCCTGCATCAGAAACACCTTTATCAGCTTTGGCCATCTGCGTGTTGGCAGAACAGGCTGGTGTACCAGCAGGCGTTCTGAATATTGTGACTTCAACCCGTTCTTCAGAGGTTGGTGAAGAACTCACCAGTAACCCACAGGTCAGGAAGTTTTCCTTTACCGGATCGACAGCAGTAGGAAAACAACTGATCAGGCAGTGTGCCTCAACGGTAAAACGGGTCTCCATGGAGCTCGGAGGAAACGCGCCGTTCATCGTGTTTGATGATGCTGACATTGACTCGGCAGTAAAAGGTGCAGTCATCGCCAAGTATCGCAATGCCGGACAAACCTGTGTCTGTGCCAATCGACTGTATGTTCAGGCCGGTGTTTACGACGAGTTCATGGAGAAGTTCACCAGCGCCGTAGGAGAGATGAAGGTCGGGCGCGGTGATGAAGAGGGCGTCAATGTCGGGCCTCTGATTTCAGACAGTGCAATTGGCAAGGTAGAAAAACTGCTGAAAGATGCGCTTGATAAAGGGGCAGAACTGACCCTTGGCGGCTCACGTCATGAGCTTGGCAACCTGTTTTTCGAGCCGACAGTACTGGGCAATGCTACCCAGGAAATGGAAGTGGCCCGCGAAGAAATCTTCGGGCCGCTGGCGCCGGTTTTCCGGTTTGAAGAAGATGAAGATGTGGTGGAGATGGCCAATGCGACCGAGTTTGGTCTCGCGGCCTATTTTTATGCCCGCGATATCGGGCGCATCTGGAAAGTTGCCGAAGCGCTCGAATACGGCATGGTTTGTATCAACGACGGCATTCTTTCAACCGAGGTGGCGCCATTTGGCGGCATGAAGGAGTCCGGAATCGGCCGGGAAGGTTCGAAGTACGGAATCGACGAATATGTCGAATTGAAATACCTGACCATGGCGGGACTGAATTAAACAACGGTTGAGGAGAATAAAGATGTTGTTTGAATCACGATCGGCAATGGCTTTTTTGGCAATGGTTTTGGCCTTTTCTGTCTCGACTGTGGAAGCGGTTAATGACGAGCCGCTGGAAGAAAACTGGGCGCCGGGTGAGTGGGGCCCGGATGATCTGATTGGCGCTGTAAACCGTATCACGCCGGAATTGGTGCTGGCTGCAGTAGGTTTGGTGAAACAGGGCAAGGTCGCCACGCTTGGCAAGACCTACCAGGCCGACATGCCGACCTTTCCGGGTCGAAGCTGGAAGCTCACCATTCCCCGCGGCGGCCCCCAATCCTGGGGCCCACAGCAGCTGGTGGGAAATGAAGAACTGGTCACCGCAGAGCTTGGGCAGGTGGGCACCCAGTTTGACGGGCCTGGCCACATTGGTATACGTACGTCACAAGGCGATTACTTCTACAACGGACGTTTTTTGGAAGAAGTTGGCACACCCACCGGTTTGGGGCCCCTGGGTGTTGAGCACATCGCCGAGATTGGATTCGTGTGCCGGGGCGTGCTTCTGGATGCTGCAAAATATCGCGGCATGGAGATACTGCCAATTCCCGCATCACCACCCAACCAGGGTGATCCCGGAATTATCACCGACGAGGATGTACGCAACATGATCGAGGCGCAGGGTATTGCGCCAATCAAAGAGGGAGATTGCGTGTTTCTTTACACGGGCCACGGAAACCTGTGGCATCCCCGGGAGTGGGATACTTTTTCTGCAGAGGAAAAGGCTAAAAGGACGGCGGAATTCAACTCAGGACAGCCAGGGTTTGGGATTTCGGCCTGCCATTACCTCGCCGGGCGAAAGATCATACTGATGGGGGCAGACAACTGGAGCACCGAAGCGACAGCCGCCGGTACTTTCGCGGGCGAGAATGAACAACCGTTTGAATGCCATCTCACCATGATGCCAAAACATGGCATCTGGAATATCGAGAACCTGGATTTAACCCAGCTGGTTGAAGACGGCGTATCAGAATTTCTGTTCGTGTGGTCGCCATTGAAAATGAAAGGAGCAACTGGTTCGCCAGGAAATCCGGTTGCGCTTTACTGATGGTAAGATCACCGGCACACGTCACATCGTAATCGTTGTGCCATTCTATAGCCCGGTCAATACAGCAGCATATATTTCGATGGCATCCCAGAGGTTTTGGAGACGAATGTTCTCGTCTTTGCCGTGCTGGTTATTGTCATGGTTGGCAACCGGCAGGATCAGCACAGGTGAGCCTACCTCTTCGGCAATCAGGTAAATCGGCAGGCTGCCACCCATGGTCGGCAGCTGGATGAGTGGATCATCGTTGAGCCCATCCAGAATTTCAGCGACTTCCTGGGCGATGGGCAGATCCATGGACGCCCGGTAAGCGGGATAACCATGATCAGGCCAGGACAGTTCAGCAATCCTGGCGTGGCCCTGAAGTTCCTCCATGCTCGGTGGCTGGTAAATAATATGGTAACCCTGCTCTCGAAGATGGTCCTCGATGGCCTTGTGCAGGAAAGCTGGCGTTTGTTTTGGAACAAGCCTCAGTCCGACTGAAGCGGTGGCCGACACCTGGATTGCGTTGCGGGCATCGTCTCCGACATCACCGGAACGAATTCCGCGCATGTTGATGGCCGGTCGCATGATGGCCATTTCGACCCGATCATCGGTTTCGGGCGCGCCAATGGCCAGCTGCTCCAGGAGCAGATCATCAACCTCTGGTGCAGCATTGATGGCGGCCAACTCAGCTTCGGTGGGCGGTGTGACTTGGTCACTGTAGCCGTCGATCAGGATATTTCCAAATTCGTCCCGCATGCTGCGCAACAGGGCCATTAACTCGACAATGGGGTTTGGTGCCCAGTTGCCATAATGACCGCTGTGGAGGGGGCGGGAAGCACCATAAACGGTGACATCAAACCCGTAAGTACCGCGAACGCCGTATACCAGCTGCATGCGCCGGCTCTGATGCATGGGGCCATCGCAAAACAGCCACAGGTCTGCCTGCAGAAGATCGCGATTTTCAGCCAGCACCTCCTTTAAATGCGGTGAGCCGGCTTCTTCTTCACCTTCAAGAAACACTTTCAGGTTGACGCTCGGCGACTGGCCCAGTTCTTCCAATGCATCCAGGGCGGCCAACAAAGCGATGACGGGCGCCTTGTCGTCGCCGGTTGAGCGGCCAAAAAGTCGCCATTCAGGATCAAACGGCGCCTCGATCGGCACCGTCTCGCCATCATCTTCCACCAGCGCAGTTCGCATCACCGGCGTCCATGGATCTGAAGCCCAGTCATCCGCATTTGCGGGCTGTCCGTCATAGTGGATATAAACCAGGATGGTTCGATCTGCGCCTGGTATCACTTTTTCCGCAAAAACCGCGGGCGGGCCATCGGACTCCAGCAGGCTGGTG
>DATFLY010000048.1:0-2012 GCA_035267185.1 Lysobacterales bacterium
CCTGAATACATCGATCACGCCGGAGAACATCGCTGCGGAAATTGCTTACTTTGAACAGGAGTCAAAGAGCTGGGAGCGCATGTATGGCTGGGCCTGGCTGCTGCAACTACAAAATGAACTGCTGTCTTGGGATGACACAAATGGCCAGGCAATGGCGAAAGCAATGCAGCCGCTGGCTGATTATCTGAGCGATCGGTACATTGAATTCCTGCCCATCCAGAACTATCCGGTGCGTACCGGCGTACATCCAAACACCGCATTCGGTATGTCGTTTGCATATGACTATGCACTGACAGCACAAGACCAGCAGCTTGCAGACATGATCAAAGCAACGGCACTGCGCTATTACGGTGACGATGAAAATTGCCCGATATTCTGGGAACCCAGCGGCGAAGACTTCCTGTCGCCTTGTCTCGAAGAAGCGGCCTTGATGTCCCGCATTATGACGAAGGACGACTTTGCCCAATGGCTTTCTCGCTTTTTACCGCAACTTGATGACCTGACCGACTACCCGCCGGCGGATGTCAGTGACCGGACAGATCCGAAGATCGTGCACCTCGATGGTCTTAACCTGAGTCGTGCGTGGAACCTGTTTATTATTGCCAACCACATCAATAACCAAGAGCGTGCCAACGCATTGCGAGCAAAGGCAAAGCAACATCTCGCCGCGTCTTTGCCCTATGTGACTGGCGACAATTATGTCGGCTCACACTGGCTGGGTTCGTTTGCGATCTATGCTTTGACACGCGACTACTGATATCACGCGGCCGGACTTGATCTAGCCTGCGCTTGACTCTGACCCGGAAACCTTCAGTCGATAGGCTGAACAGGCGTTCGCTGAAAAGAAAAGACCAGCGTCCTGATCTCGTCCTTCAAGAAAGTCTTGCAGCAACTGTATCTGCGTTGCGTAACCACCATGCTCGATACACACCGGCCAGTTACTGCCAAAGATCACTCGCTCAGGACCAAAACCCTGCCAGAGCGCATCCAGATGGGATTGATAGAATGCCAGGTCCGGGGACTTCCTGACGGCACCCACTGGCCTGACCAGGTTGGAGATTTTGCAGTACGAACCGGGAAACCGGGCCACTGCCCTGATCGCTTTAAGCCAACGATCGTCCACTTTGTCGGAGTTGATACTCGGATGGCCCGCATGATCGAGGATGAACCGTATGTCGGGCAACCTGGTTAGCAGTGTCGGCAATGCCTCCAATTGCTCGATTTGTGGTGCACCCAACTCCAGGCTCTTTCCCGCCGCCGCCAACATGGCAAGGTTTCGGATCAACGCGGGACTGCGCAGGTTGAATGATTCAATCGGGCGCAATCGGACACCCAAAAACCTAAAGCGTGACGAGGCGGCTTCCAGGCGGGCTGCAAAACCATCTAAATCCGGACGCAGATTACCCACCACCCCCAGCAGGAAGGGATCTGAATCAGCAAGTCTCAGCAGGTCTTCCGTATCCGCCAGCCGCGGACTGGCCTCAATGGCCACCGCTCCGCCCAGGGAAAAACCAGATGCGGCATCGCGTAAGTCCTTTGGCATAGAAGGCCGTCGCAGTGGGCTGCCCACTGGCGGCCATGGCAGGTCTGGCCTGGCCACTGGGTTAAACAGGTGTACGTGAGCGTCGATGATGTTCATGCTGAACCGTCGGAACATACAGGTCAGCAAGTATTCGGGCAAGAAATAGGGGCATAAGCTATGAGGTCAGCCAACCTTGGCATACACTCTGACCCCGTTAATAAATTGGTTGCTTTGACACCTTTTTCGAATTGTGCGAAAAAGGCTCTGACGCCATTATTTAAACCACCCATCCTCAGGAGATGCAATGATCCGTTATCTGACCACTGCCCTGGTCGCAGTCCTTTTCTCACCACTTGCTTTGGCGACGGAAGCGGCCGATCTGTTTATGGAAAATCTCAGGCAGATATGTGGACAGGCATTTGCCGGCGAGCTGGTCGATTACAACGACTCGGATGTTGATCTGCTCGGTGAGGAGATGGTCATGCACGTG
>DATFLY010000049.1:0-4583 GCA_035267185.1 Lysobacterales bacterium
TTTTTTTCATTCTTTTGTCTCCATGGAATCGGGGCGCTCATTTTTAGATTTGTGAATGATCACTGGTTACCGGGTCAGCCAGTTCGTTTTGCACATTCACGGGCACCGAGTATATGTTCTTAGACCGTGAGTGTGGCACTACAAGTGTAAACTCTGGTTAACAATGATCCGCCAGTGTGTGTTCAAATATGATTTACAAAACAGTGCAACGGGGATTTTCATGATTCATTGGAAGAGTCGTTTCAAAACAGTTGTATTTTTGGCCGTGCTGGTATTTTCATCAACGGCCTATTCTGTCAGTGGAGATTCATTCACTGTTGAAGCCGAAAACCTGCCAAAATTGGCGTTTGAAGCGCTGAAAACTCGATATCCTGATGTTTCAGGCCGGGATGTGGAACTGACATCGCAGGTGTATTTCAACTGCAACGCAAGCCCGAACATCGCCGGTCCTTCCGGAATTGACCATTCAACACTCAATTGCATGGCAACGGTCAATTTCGATGTTTCTGCAAGTGCAATCGAATATTTCTATACCGATGCTAAAGGCCATTGCAGAATGCTGAATCCACCGGAAACTGCGACGGTTCATATGAGTCCCGATGGCAGCAGCCGTGTTCATTTCCATCCCACAAACGTCCAGGATGGGCAGTATGTCGAGTGCAGTGATGAAGTCATTACGCGCCTTGCGTCAATGGACCAAAAGCTGCCCGGAAAGCAGGCAGCGTTCAGTGTCGATGCGAAGAAAATTCTGGAATTGGCATATATTGCTGCGGTGGAAAATCACCCTGAAATACCGGATGAACAACTGGTTTACGGCGACGGTCCGGCATTGTCGGTGGCTTGTGAGACAGGTTCCCGGTTTGGCAGCTCAACCCCCGTTGATACCGTGATTGACCGGTGCGGCGCGCGAGTCAGGCTGGCCAATGAAGCGGTGAAACTGGAGTACAGGACTGTCAGGGAAGGCCAATGCATGATTGGAAAAGCCTCCGACTGGGTCACCGTCCAGATTGACGAATTGGGAATGGCGCAAACCAGGACTTCAGAAACCCGGGGCCAGGGCAGGTCACGCAGAGTGGAGTGCAATGAAGCGTTCTATGATTCGCCTTTGCCTTTGATCACAGGTCAGAATTAGGGCGGCTGGTTCTGGCCTGGCTCATGGATTGCTGACGCAATAGAACAAGGCCTCAGTGATGATCAACTGAGCCAGAATCAGTCGCTTCGAGTACGGATCCAGGATATTCCACGATTCAGCAGACAGACCTTCCATGGTCGCAGGGTCAAGCGTCTCAGGATCTCCAGCAGCCGCTGCACGCTTCTCGGCTTCAACCACAGCACAGTTTTTTTGATTCCCGGTCACCGATTCGCCCATCTGTTCAATAAATGTTCGAATCTCCTCGGAAGTCAGCGGCCCTGTTGCATCGAAGTCGATGTAGGGCTGTAATTCAGGGCGATTATCTTTAACCACAAAAATGAAATCTCGCATGGTGTCTTCGTCTTGCGAAATTGCGCCCTGATGAAAAGTGATGGCAATGCTCTCGAGCTGTACCTCGACAAATGCGATGGTTTCCTCGGCAATGTCAGTTGCAATGATTTCCAGTACAGACTCATCTTCCGTGTAGAGTGGAGAAGCGGCTATGTCGATCACAACAACATCGCCGCCGGCCAACCAGACAATCGTTTCGCCAGACACCTGTTTCGTAATGGAATCCGCCAGGGGCTTGAGTTCCCTTGGCCAGAGATCGCAAGCACTGAGCAGAATTGAGGCCAGTATCGCCAGCAAGATCGAGCGGAGGGTCAAAGTGTTAACCCGAAATATTGGGAAAAAGAAGGAATAGCCTTCTTGTCCTGCTTTCGGATTATCCGGAAGTGGCATAGGGCCACAGGGTGGGGCAGGTCCGGATGGCAGCATCGAAATGGCTGTCGCTCAGCTCGGGATGGGTTTCCATTTTCTTGGCATAATCATTGAAATATTCAATGAGCGATTTCAGATTCCGCTCTGCCTGCATGATGTAACCGGAGTGGTCAACAACGTTCGCCATTGTCATTCGCTTGAGTCCGTTTCCCACCAGGTTTTCCAGTTGCCCGACACCATAAGGGGAGAGCTGAAGGTTGTTTGCCTCCAACTCCTGTTTCATCACCGCATATAATCGGGAATGCTGCATTTCATCATTCTAGATGGTGATTGGACAGAATTAAAACCAAGATGGCCCGGGATTACCAGGGCACAGGAAGTGACATGACAAACAAAAACGATCCATTTGCAGATTTCGATGGCGTGGTTGGAAGCATCGATGAGATACGCGAAATCGTTGGCGAACCACCTCCGCCAGTGGTTGAGAAAGTCATCGACCACATCGATGAGGTATCGCGCCGGATCATTGAGAAATCCCCCTTTATCGTTTTGGCTTCCGCTGATGAAAACGGTTATCCCGATATCTCACCCAAGGGTGATCCAATAGGTTTTGTGAAAGTGCTGAACGAAAAATACCTGGCCATTCCGGACCGTCCGGGCAACCGGAGGGTGGATACTTTCACCAATCTTCTCCGCAACCCCTATCTCGCGGTGATCTTTCTCATCCCCGGTAAGGGCGAAACACTGCGCGTCACGGGCGAGTGCCGCATTGTTCGTGACCAGGCGTTGCGTGAGCAAATGGCAGTCAACGGCCGGGTGCCGGAGTTGGCGACCGTGATTCATGTCGAGCGGGTCCTGATCCACTGTCCCAAGTGCATGATGCGATCGAAGATGTGGAAACCGGAGGCCTGGCCGGATGCTTCAAAAACAGCAAATATCGGTGAGGCCATGATTGCCCATGCACACCTGGAGACAACGCCTGAAGAGCTGGAAGCATTCGCTGAAAAGGATGGGCTGACGCGGTTGTACTAACTAAGGTCTAGCGGTCGTTCACGCAACCGATCTGGTCAACTTCGGACAGGCGCTGGAATTCAAATGTGCCACTGCCAAAACCGGGTTGGCCGCTCTCGTAAATCAAACGTCCGGAATTGCAAGAGTTCATTCGAACATCCAGGGTTCCCCAGGGTTGTGACTCGGCAGATCTCAGTCTCCCGTCAAGTCCAACCCGGCCATTGCGGTTGATATAGGCCTCAGCCTTCACCCTGCCGTTGGGGCGTATACGGTCTGCAAGGCCGAATATCCAGGCCGGGTCGCCGTTGGCATCGAATGTTGTCCACATCACCATGACTGGGCCACCGGTGTCTGCGATATAGAGGTAGTGGCCGTCGGCATCCGGGTTGAAGTACAGGCCGTTGATTCCACCCTGGGTCACCGTTGAAGGAACGCGTTCGACGGCGCCACGGTCGCAACGGCTCAGGCCATCTCCGTCGCCATCTTCGGAAATGCGAACCGCCGCCAACAGGCTTCCCTCGTTGCATGCCTCAATGCTGCCGCTGTCCACTGCCAGGCTGTCAGCCAGGGGAACCAGCGCCCTGGTCAGTAGTTCGGTTCTGGTTGGACTCCAGTCGGCGGTGACCGGCGCCCAGATCAGGTTGGCATCAACCCCGGTCAGGTCGCCATCGCCATCGAGAACACAATCCGGGTTGTCGATCAGGTTGTGACCTGTGCTGGTGACGTATTGACACCAGCCAGCATCGAATCCGGAAACGATGGAGTTAGAAAATTCTGTGTATGGCAAATCTTCACCAAAAAGACCACTGATAAATTCACGATCGGGTCCGCCATTGAATGCCGCAAAGGTGCTGTTGACGATTCGCAGCGAGCCCAGGTTCCATATCGGCGCCGCAACCAGTCCGTCTGGCAGGTAGAGCTGGAAGTTACGGATTGTCGCTTCGCCATAGTTGAGCAACATTGCTCCGGGATTGAAATACGCCGGTCCGTTGGCGCCGGAATCGATCACCGATACCTGCTCCATCAGCACTGAGCCAGTCTCCTGGTTGAGCACCAGTCGCCCCATGTTGGAGCAACCGAATCTGAAGCAAAAAGGGTGTGCCTGGACGCGTGTGAACTGAACCCGATCCAGGGTCAGGGATCCGGAATTACGAATCAGATCACCGTTCATCTCGATGTCTGCGAATTCAAGGTTCACCAGCGTGAGCGAACCACCGCGATCGACTTCAAGGTAGGGTGCCCGGTTGTCATCGGCCGTGAGGACCGCTGCCCGGTTGCCACCCCTGATGGTCACGTCGGATTGAATCAGGGTTGCAAGTTGGGAGTCGTCAAACCGGTACGTACCGCCAATAATGATTTCGGTTGATTCGGTACCTGGCCGTTGTGCAGCCTCTTCGATGGCGGCAATCAACGCCTGGGTATTGTTTCTGGGAACCTGCACAACGAGGGTCTGTGCAGCAATACCATGTGCAAGGCACAAAAAGACCAGCCCAATCACCAACGTTAGTTTGCGTGCGGGAGATTTGTTCATGATCACTCTCCCCCCATCGGCTGTTCGCAGTCGAGCTGCCTGATGTGCGCCAGGCGCTGAATTTCGAATTCGCCGGAGCCAAATTCCTCAAGATCACTGCGAAAACCGAAACTGCCCTGGTTGCAATTGGTGAGTTCAAATTCCAGGTAGCCCCAGTGCTCTGAAGTGGCCGGATCGAACTGACCCGAT
>DATFLY010000050.1:0-9327 GCA_035267185.1 Lysobacterales bacterium
AGGTGGAAACCTGGTGGCACAAAGAGACATCGAGGTTCGTTTAGACATCGGTGGATGGAGTGACTCAGGTCTTGGCGACGGTTGTGGGACCATTTGTTTTCCGGGATGCAATCCGGGTACTTTCAATTTTCCAGAGTCCAACGCATTTATCGTCGATGGTGATGGTGGTCCAGCCATGACGGGCGGCTGCCAGGCAATGACCGATGGCATACTTGGCGGTGTAATGAACAACCGAATTGGTAACTACGTTGGTGGTATCCAAACTTCTGACACAGGCGCACCATGGAACAGCCCTGCGCTGACAGAAGTATTCAGGTTGCACGTTGCAGCTGCTGCGGCAGCGGCTCAGGCGGGAGGAGGGTGTCAGGCCTATTGCTACAGTGCCGGCAGCGCATATGAATTTGGCAACCCGGTGTTTGGTACAACTGCCTTGCCGCAAATCACCTACATTGACGGAAATGCATATATGGGTGGAGACGTCACCGGCGCCGGCATCATGTTTGTTAACGGTAACCTGGCCTGGAACGGAACACCTCAGTTTGATGGCCTGATTGTCACGCTGGGCGGCACATTTACGATTGCGGGTGGCGGCATAGGTGGTGACCATGGTGGCTCAGTGGTCATTCTCAACGCCCCTGGCGATGGATCATTCGGTGACTCAAACTTCGACAACAACGGTGGTGGCACAGCGCTGTACAAGTTTGACTGTGCCGCGCTTTGGGCTGCACATCAGCTTCTGGATGGAACTGGCCAGGCCATGTGGGCTCCGGAATGTGGCAGTGCACCTGAGAGTCTCTACGCTGCAGGCCCGGGTGAGATGATCATCGCGAGCTGGCGTGAAAACATTGGTTGGCGCGAGGAGTTTTTTGGTTCGGACTAGTGTTTCGTTAAATTCTGCCCGCATCGGTCATGGATGACTGGTGGGCCAAATGAAGGGGCATTGAAACACTGGCGAAAAGAAGGGCTGAGCGTTCTGCGCTCGGCCCTTCGCTTATTTAACTTACTGAAACTTCCCCGGAAATTGACTCGACCGGGTTTAAACCCAAACCCATTCCCCGTACAATAGACTGCATGATTACTTGGACACGAACTCCAGGTTGAGCTGAACATCCGCAAAGCGAATCCGGAAGGGCGCTTTGCGCCCTTTTTTGTTGATCAGAAGCGAGGAATCAAATGCCTGCGATTAAACTGCCCGACGGCAGTCAAAGAGACTACGACAGGCCTGTAACCATCAGTGAGGTGGCTGCTGATATTGGGCCCGGCCTTGCCAAGGCTGCGTTGGCTGGCGAAGTTGATGGCCAGTTGCGTGATACCTCCTTTGAAATTGATTCTGATGCATCGTTAAGGATTATCACCTCGAAGGACGAGGAAGGCCTTGAGATCATTCGGCATTCGACTGCCCATCTTCTGGCCCAGGCGGTCAAGCGCCTATTTCCAAAGGCCCAGGTGACCATTGGCCCGGTGATCGAGGACGGCTTCTATTACGATTTTTCGTATCCTGAAGGTTTTGATCCGGAAGACATAGATCACATTGCCGCTGAGATGCGCCGAATCGTGAAGGACAACCTGCCCGTCAATCGCACCGTGATGGAACGAGGTCCGGCGGTACAGCATTTTCGCCAGGACGGCGAAGAGTACAAAGCCGAGATCATTGAATCGATCCCTGAAGAAGATGAAATCTCACTCTATCGTCAGGGCGAATTCATGGATCTGTGCCGGGGCCCGCATGTACCGGACACTGGCAAACTGGGTAGCTTCCGATTGATGAAACTGGCCGGGGCATACTGGCGTGGTGACAGCAACAACGAAATGTTGCAGCGCATCTATGGCACTGCCTGGGCCAACGACAAGGATTTAAAAGCCTATCTAAAGCGTTTGGAAGAGGCTGAAAAGCGGGATCACCGTAAACTTGGCAAACAACTCTCCCTGTTCCATTTCCAGGAAGAAGCGCCCGGAATGGTGTTCTGGCATGACCGTGGCTGGAGCATCTACACCATGTTGCAGGACTTTATCCGCGGCAAACTGCGGGCCAACGGTTATGCTGAGGTGAATACGCCTGAAGTTGTAGACATTTCCCTGTGGCAAAAATCGGGTCATGCGGACAAATTTGGTGAGGGTATGTTCCTGACTGAATCTGAAAACCGTGTTTATGCAGTCAAGCCAATGAATTGCCCCTGCCATGTGCAGATATTCAACCAGGGTTTGCACAGTTACCGGGATCTCCCGATGCGTATGGCGGAGTTTGGGTCATGCCACAGAAATGAGCCATCGGGTGCCTTGCACGGCCTGATGCGGGTTCGTGGCTTTACCCAGGACGATGCACACATTTTCTGTACCGAAGACCAGGTGCTGGAAGAGTCGATGAAATTTATCGATCTTCTTTACGAGGTGTACAGGGATCTTGGATTCACCGAAGTGCTGGTCAAACTGGCGACTCGCCCCCAGGAACGTATTGGTGACGATGAGCAGTGGGACCAGGCAGAACAAACACTGGCCGCAGCACTGGATCAAAAAGACATTGAATGGCAGGAAAACCCGGGCGAAGGTGCCTTCTATGGCCCCAAGATAGAATTCTCACTGGAGGACAGCCTGGGCCGTGTTTGGCAATGCGGTACCCTGCAGATCGATTTCTTTATGCCCGGACGACTTGGCGCAGCCTACATTGATCATGACAGCAATCGACAGATTCCGGTCATGCTGCACCGGGCGATCCTGGGTTCACTCGAGCGTTTTATCGGTATTTTGATTGAACATTACTCTGGTGCCTTCCCCGCGTGGCTGGCGCCGGTGCAGGTTGTTTTGATGAACATTACCGATAATCAAAGCGAATATTGCAGAAAAGTTGCCGAATCCCTTGAAAAACAAGGCTTCCGGGTGGAATTAGACTTGAGAAACGAGAAGATCGGCTTTAAAATTCGCCAGCACACTCTGGCCAGGGTCCCCTATCTGTTGGTAATTGGCGACCGGGAGGTCGAACGAAATGCTGTTGCCGTTCGAACTTTGTCCGGAGAAGACAAGGGCCAGATGGACCTTGATGAATTTGTGCAGGTCCTGGCATCAGATATTCAACGCCGGGGACAGACGGCAGGCTAACGGAGGAAAAACACATCGCTTCACACAAAGATACGCGGCGCAATGGAGACATAACAGCACCGCAGGTTCGGGTAATACAGGACGACGGCGAACAGGCCGGAATCATGGCCGTACAGGCCGCATTGGATTTGGCAACAGAGCAGGGTTTGGATCTGGTTGAGATTGTGCCCAACGCTGAACCACCTGTTTGTCGAATTATGGATTTCGGCAAGTTCAAGTTTGAACAGGCGAAGAAGGCTCAGCAGGCCAAGAAAAAACAAAAGAATATCCAGCTCAAGGAAGTCAAGTTCCGGCCGGGTACTGAAGAAGCGGACTACCAGGTGAAGATGCGTAATGTGCGCCGCTTTATCGATGAAGGAGACAAGGTGAAAGTCACACTTCGTTTCCGTGGTCGCGAGATGGCACACAAGGAATTGGGTGCCAAAATGCTGAAGCGAGTCGAGACTGAAATGGCTGATGAGATCGTCATTGAGCAGTGGCCCAGAATGGAAGGCCGCCAGATGGTGATGCTGATCAGCCCCAAGAAGACATAAAACAGCTATAATGCACGGCCCCGGGCGCTAATGACCCGGGTTTTACAGAAGCGTCATCGAGCTGAAAGAAAGAGTTACCCGATATTGGTAACCGCTTGAGAGCGCATTAAAAGAAGCCCCACAAGCGGGCAAAAAAGGAGCAATAAAATGCCTAAGTTGAAAACCAACCGGGGCGCGGCCAAACGTTTCAAGAAAACTGCTTCCGGCGGTTTCAAGCGTGGCCACGCTTACACAAGCCACATCCTCACCAAAAAAGACCAGAAGCGTAAACGCGGGCTTCGTGGAACCGACATGATCGATTCCGCTGACCAGAAGACCGTTAAACGCTTGCTGCCGTACGCGTAAAGCGTATTTACAAATTTAGGAGTCAGGACAATGGCTAGAGTAAAACGTGGTGTACAGGCTCGTAAGAGTCATAAGAAAATTCTGAAGAAGGCCAAGGGCTATTACGGTGCCAGGCGCAAGATCTATCGCGTCGCCAAACAAGCTGTAACCAAGGCCGGGCAGTATTCCTACCGGGATCGTCGTCAGCGTAAGCGTCAGTTTCGTCGCTTGTGGATTGTGCGTATTAACGCAGCCGCACGCGCGCACGGCCTTTCCTACAGTCGCTTTATGGATGGTTTGAACAAGGCTGACGTTGAAATCGATCGTAAAGTACTGGCAGACCTCGCAGTGCATGACAGTGCTGCATTTGGCGCTCTGGCTGAAAAAGCCAAGGCATCCCTGGCGTAATAATAATCGTCGCACCGGAGGCGCGTCCTCCGGTGCAAACCTGCTTTGGCTTCGATCTCTGTCTACCGGTCTCGGTGACTGAGTTCTGCTGGCTGATTCAGGGCCGTTTGGAAAGTTCATCGTGAAGGAAGTGAAACACCTGCTTGAGAGTGCTCTGTCCGCCATTGCGGGCAGCGATGACGTGCGCGCGCTGGATGACGTCCGTGTGCGTTATCTTGGCAAGAAAGGTGAAATCACTGCATTGCTGAAGTCCCTGGGTGGGATGCCTCCGGAACAACGTAAGTCTTTTGGCCAGGCCGTCAACGCCGCACGCGATAAAGTCAACAGGGCAATCTCCGGGCGTAAAACCGAGCTTGAGTCAGCTGAACTTGAGAAAAAGCTCTTAACCGAAAGTGTGGACGTTACCTTGCCGGGTCGCGGTGATTCTCCGGGTGGTCTGCATCCGACAACCATGGCCATGGAACGTGCCACCAGGATTTTCGGCCAGTTGGGTTTCGATGTAGCGACCGGCCCTGAGGTTGAAGACGACTTCTATAATTTCGAGGCGCTTAATTTTCCGCCGCATCACCCGGCACGTGCCATGCACGATACTTTCTACTTTGGTGATGGCAGGTTGCTGCGGACCCACACATCGCCTGTTCAGATTCGCGCCATGAAGAATGGCAAGCCACCGTTCCGTTTGATTGCGCCGGGGAAAGTCTATCGCAGTGATTCGGACCAGACCCACACACCAATGTTTCACCAGATTGAAGGCTTGCTGGTGGGTGAGGGTGTGACCATGGCTGACCTGAAGGGCGTCCTGCATGCTTTTGTGAACGGCTTTTTTGAGCGTTCACTGGCAATGCGATTCAGGCCTTCTTATTTTCCTTTCACCGAACCCTCGGCAGAAGTCGACATTGCCTGGGACAAGGGCAAAGGTGAAGAGCAATCATGGCTGGAGATCCTGGGCTGCGGAATGGTCCATCCCAATGTCCTTCGTGCCTGCGATGTGGATCCCGAGAAATACACCGGCTATGCCTGGGGAATGGGCGTGGAGCGCCTGGCCATGCTGCGATATGGCGTGAGTGATCTGAGGCAGCTTTTCGAAAACGACCTGCAGTACCTGCGGCAGTTTCACTGAGGCGCATCATGAAGATCAGTTATAACTGGCTAAAGCGTTGGGTGGACATCGATCTGAAGGTTTCAGAGTTTGCAGAGCGCCTGACCGCCTCCGGCCTGGAAGTCGACGGCGTCACCTCATTGGCGGGTGAATTTGATGGCGTGGTGACGGCTGTGATTCGGTCCTGCGAACCACACCCCGATGCCGACAAGCTGGTTGTCTGCAGCGTGGATGCAGGCGATAAAGAGCCCTTACAAATCGTCTGTGGCGCTCCGAACGCCAGGGCAGGTTTGGTTGCCCCGCTGGCACTGGTCGGCGCGAGACTGGGAGAGGATTTCAAGGTAGGCAAGGCGAAATTGCGCGGTGTTGAATCGAACGGGATGCTTTGCTCCGCCAAAGAACTGGGCATGGGTGATGACCACTCGGGTTTGCTCGAACTGCCTGAAGAAACCGCTCCCGGGCAGGATATTCGCGAAGCGTTGGACATGGCCGATACACAGATCGATATTGATCTGACCCCTAACCGTGCAGACTGCCTTTCGATTCGCGGTATTGCCAGGGATGTTTCGGCCAGCTGTAATGCTGACTTCAGGGATAATGCCGCTGAACAGATCGCAGCGCAGATTGAGGATGTGCTGCCAATTCGCCTTGAGAGCCCGGAGCACTGTCCGCGCTACGTGGGTCGAATCATACGAGGCATAGACCCCAGGGCTGAAACGCCATTATGGATGCGTGAAGCATTACGACGTTGCGGTCTGCGTTCAATCAGCCCGGTGGTGGACATTACCAATTTTGTATTACTCGAGCTGGGTCAGCCGATGCACGGATTTGACCTTGGCAAAATCCAGGGCGGAATTACCGTACGCAAGGGTGTCGCGGGTGAAAGCCTGGTGCTGCTTGATGAGCAGGAAGTAGAACTGGATGATTCGGTGTTGGCGATTTGTGATGACAATGGCCCCGTGGCGTTGGGCGGAATCATGGGTGGGCTTGACAGCAGGGTCACTGAAAGCACCACTGATGTGTTGTTCGAGTCAGCCTGGTTTAAGCCTTCCACCATCATGGGCAAGGCCCGGGATTTTGGTCTGCACACCGACGCCTCACATCGTTTCGAGCGTGGTGTCGATACAAGTATGCAGGTCCGCGCAATAGAGCGGGCCACACAGTTGCTGATACAGATTGCCGGCGGCGAATGCGGCCCGGTCATGGTTGCAGAAGAACCGGATTACATTCCAGTCAATAAAACAGTTCAACTGCGTGTTTCAAGGCTCAACAAGCTGTTGGGTACGGGTCTTGATATGGATCAGGTCACCTCCATCCTGAAGCGCCTTGATATGAAGCTGAACGTGGCTGAAGACGGGCAAAGCCTGGCTGCTGTGGCGCCATCCTCGCGTTTTGATATCGAGATTGAGGAAGACCTGGTCGAAGAAGTCGCTCGAATTTATGGCTACGACAATATTCCGGAGGCTGTTCCGAGTGGCGCGTTAGCGGTTGGTACAGCCGCCAGTCATGATGTGCCGATGGGCCGCATTATGTCGACGCTGTGTGCAGCGGGTTATAACGAGGCCGTCAATTACAGTTTTGTTAATCCAGAATTGCTGGAGTCTTTTGGAATGTCCGAAGGTGCACTGCCGCTTGCCAATCCACTGACTTCAGATATGGCGGTGATGCGTACCAGCCTGATTCCGGGCCTGGTCACCAGCCTGGGCCGAAACCTGCGGCGCCAGCACTCCAGGGTACGGCTGTTTGAGTCGGGGGTGACCTTTTTCCAGGCTGAAAATCTCACCGAAACGGAATGCCTTGCAGGGGTCGCCTGCGGGCGTGCTTATCCGGAGCAGTGGTCATTGACAGATCGCGAGGTTGATTTCTTTGATGTCAAAGGTGATATCGAGTCGATATTTACCCTGCGCGGGGTCGCTGAAAAAGTATCATTCGAACCCGAATTGAAAGCCTGGGCGCACCCGGGCGCCAGTGCTTCTGTGATCATCGAACAGGATGGTGAGAAACAGGTAGCAGGATGGTGTGCTGTGCTCCACCCGAACGTCCTGAAGGCGCAAGAAATTGGACAGACGGTAGTGGCATTTGAACTGGATTTGAACAAGGTTCGCCAAAAAGAAGTTCCATACGCGAAAAAATATTCGCGATTTCCATCTGTCAGGCGAGACCTGGCATTAGAAGTTCCTGTTGAAGTGAACTATGGGTCACTGCGCGAATGTGTGGTTGAGGCAGCAGGCGCTTTATTGCAAAATTTGGTAGTATTTGATGTATATGAAGGCCAGAATTTAACAAAAGGTTACAAAAGTCTGGCTATAGGCTTGATTTTACAGCACGTTTCCAGCACTCTTACAGATGAAGCCATTGATGCTTTAGTAGGGGAGACCGTCGCCCAACTGGAGCGACGGCTGGGTGCTCGGTTGAGAGGATAAACATGTCATTGACTAAGGCAGATATCGCGGATCGCCTCTTCGAAGAAGTGGGTTTGAACAAACGCGAAGCCAAGGAATTCGTAGACGCATATTTCGAGACAATTCGCGCAGCGCTTGAGAAAGGCGATAACGTGAAGCTGTCGGGATTCGGAAATTTTCAATTACGTGACAAAAAACAACGTCCAGGCAGGAACCCTAAAACCGGGGAAGAAATTCCTATTTCGGCTCGTCGAGTGGTGACATTCCGACCGGGTCAGAAACTACGTTCAAGAGTAGAAGCGTATGTTGGATCAGGGAACTGATCGCGAATTACCGCCGATTCCGGCGAAAAGATATTTCACAATTGGTGAAGTAAGCGAACTTTGCGGCGTAAAGCCGCACGTTCTTCGTTATTGGGAACAGGAGTTTGAACCACTTAAACCAGTGAAGCGACGTGGCAATCGACGCTATTACCAGCGTGGAGATGTCATGATGATCCGCCAGATCAGAAGCTTGTTGTATGAGCAGGGCTACACCATCGGGGGCGCCCGCCAGCTTCTGGACGGATCTGAAGCCAAAGAAGACGTCAACCGCAGCCAGCAGATTATTCGGCAGGTGCGTGTTGAGTTAGAGCAGGTCTTACAGGTTCTGAAACGCTGATTGTGATTTTTTTATAAGCTCTGGACATCCGTCCAGAGCTTTCTAAGCTATTGCGAATCAATTAGAATGCTGGTCCCGCGTACAGGTGGGCATTTGTAATATTTCAGTTTTCGGTCGGAGCGTGGCGCAGCCTGGTAGCGCACTACAATGGGGTTGTAGGGGTCGGAGGTTCGAATCCTCTCGCTCCGACCAATTATTAGAAATAAAAAAGG
Source organism: Lysobacterales bacterium (assembly GCA_035267185.1). Taxonomy (GTDB): domain Bacteria; phylum Pseudomonadota; class Gammaproteobacteria; order Xanthomonadales; family SZUA-36; genus JAUIBE01. Next base: position 8,732 of record DATFLY010000050.1, read on the forward strand.
TCTTCTCACTCATCCGGGAAGGCCTTTTTTATTTCTAATAATTGTCGTCGCGATGGGAGAGCACACGGTTCGACAAATTTGTCGGGAACACTGCAGTGTTGAATTTCATAACGAACTCTTTGACGTTGCTTCGCTTCCCTGCTCGCTGCTGCGCAGCAAGGCGGCTTCACTCAGCAACGACTATCCCATCGGCTTTAATTCCGGCATGTATCGGTGGCTCTGAAAGGGCAAAGTACAGGGATGTACTTCGTAATCCTCTGGCTCCGTAGCCGGCCTCCTCATTTTTTTGGGAAGGCCGTTTTTGAGGTTAGGAAAGGAAGTAGTATTAATTTGAGTCGCAATGCGACTTCATAATTTGCGTGTATAGCGACACGCAACGCGGTTCGACAAATTTGTCGGGAACACTGCAGTGTTGAATTTCATAACGAACTCTTTGACGTTGCTTCGCTTCCCTGCTCGCTGCTGCGCAGCAAGGCGGTTTCACTCAGCAACGACTATCCCATCGGCTTTAATTCCGGCATGTATCGGTGGCTCTGAAAGGGCAAAGTACAGGGATGTACTTCGTAATCCTCTGGCTCCGTAGCCGGCCTCCTCAT
>DATFLY010000051.1:0-2698 GCA_035267185.1 Lysobacterales bacterium
AGCCAGCAAGGACCGTGAGGCGCTCAGGGTGCGTCAACTTGAAGAAGACCTGGAGGAGATCAGGCTCGAAGTGGCGGCTGCAGGTGACACTTCAGAAACGCTGACTCCGGTTGTGCTGGACCATATCAGCGCGCTCCGTGACCAGGTCAGCAAAGGATACCCGTTTAAGGTTCAGGAACGAGTCGCTGCACTGGATGAAATTTCAGACCAACTGGACAGCGGCGTCGTCAATGCACAACGTGCAGTCAATCGCCTTTGGGCATTCGTAGAGGACGAGATTCGAATCAGTCGCGAAAATGCCATCTACACCCAGTCTATCAATCTGAACGGTGAAAACATCCTGGTGGACATTGCCAAGATCGGGAACACCATGATGTATTTCCGAACCCGTGGAAAAGCATATGGACGAGCTGTATCGACCAATTCTGGCTGGCGTTTTGAGTTGCTGGAATCTCCGGCAGCCCAGGAACAGGTGGCCGTACTTTTTGATTCCCTGAGAAAACAAATTCGCCAGGGATATTTTGAACTGCCCTATGCACTGCCCGTCGCGGGAGGTTCATCATGAAGGCCCTGTCAAAAGTCGCCACGGCATTACTGGCCCTTTCCGCGCTGACACTGGCGGCACAGGAAGAGGACGCAGCCAGCGGCGTCGTTGAATCTCAGCCACCAGTGCCGATTATCAATCCCGCCAAGTCCCGGGACCAGCTGGAGCAGGCATATCAAAAAGAATATGCCTTCCTGGAGGCCCAGTTGCGTGACCTGCGGGATCGGCTGGGTACTTTTGAATCCCAGGCGGAAACGGCACAAAGCCAAAAAGAGGCCTCAATCGATCGAATCGAGTCTGAATATGTTCGACTTCAGTCCGACGGTGAGCGCCTGAATGACCTGCTTGTTGAGGCGGATCGTCAGATTGAATCCGTTCAGGACAGCCGGTCAACACTGGAAGCAACCTTTGCCCAGGCCGGGTCAACCCTGGAACAGTACGCCGAAGAATTTTCAGACCTTGAGGTCCTGACATCACAGGAATTTCGGGAAAGTGGCGATGCTGAGAAAATCAGCACGCTGTTTGATGAAACACTAAACCTGTTGACCGGCCTTTCTTCAGTCCGTGAAATTCAGGGGGAGTTCTTCCTCAGGGATGGTACAGAGGTTAATGGCACCATCGTCAAGGTCGGCAACATCGCTTCTTACGGCAATTCCGGTGCTGGCGGGGGAGCACTTGCGCCTGCCGGTGAGGGCCGGCTCAAAGTCTGGCCTGAAAGCTCCGCTGAACTGGCGGGCGAGCTGGCTGCTGGTGGAAAACCTTCAACCCTCGGTATCTTTCTCTACGAGTCGCCAACCGCTGCAATCGAAGAACGCGAGGGCAAGACTTTTCTGGGCGTGATCAACAGCGGTGGAATCATTGCCTGGATCATTGTTTTTCTTGGCGGCCTCGGTTTGATGATGATTTTGCTAAGGGTCGTGTTTCTGCGTCGTGCTCGCTTTCGTACCGGCAAAGTGGGCACCAATATTGCAGACCTGGTTTCAAAAGGAAGTCTGGAAGAAGCACTGGCAGCCTGCAAGGACCTCAGGGGCGCTGCCTCGAGAGTGGTTGCCGCGGCCATTCGTAATCTTGAGCACGACCGTGATCACATCGAGGACATCGTTTCGGAGGCCATCCTGCATGAGTCGCCGCACCTGAATCGTTTTGGAGCGGCCATTCTTGTGATAGCCGCGGTTGCCCCGTTGCTCGGGCTGCTGGGAACGGTAACCGGCATGATCACCACATTTGACATCATTACGGAATTCGGCACTGGCGATCCGAAACTGCTCTCGAGTGGTATTTCAATTGCCCTGGTCACCACCGAGGTAGGCCTGGCGGTAGCCATCCCGACCCTGATCTTCGGAAACCTGCTGTCCGGCTGGGCGGAATCCATCAAACAGGAAATGGAACGCGCTGCACTGAATGTCACGAACCTGTACAAGGCCAACGTTGAAATCAAGGCTGGGGCCAGCTGAGCAAGTCATGTTTGCGATCTTTTTCCAGGAACTGGCGAACTACGTCGAAGCGGGCGGCTGGGTCATGCCACCGCTGATCGTAGGAACCATCGTGTTGTGGTATGCCATTGGGTTTCGTTTCGCAGCCCTGAAACGTGGCACGAAACGTGGTGCGCGTAATCTCATCCAAAGGATGGCTGCAGGCAAACCGCCAAAGCGCGAAGGTGTCATGGTGAAGGCTGCACGTGTGGGTCTGGAGTTGCAGGCAAAGGGTTACGACCCCTTGCGACCATACCTGGACGATGCATTTGCCGAGTTTGAAAACGCCATCAGCCAATACAACATTCTGATCCTCACAATCGTCCTGGTGGCGCCATTGCTGGGTCTGCTGGGCACCGTGATCGGCATGATTGAAACTTTTGATTCCCTGGGCGATATGTCGTTGTTTTCACAATCCGGCGGTATCGCAGGCGGTATCTCCCAGGCCCTTTTCACCACTCAGATGGGACTGGCTGTTGCCATCCCCGGCCTGATCGTCAATGGCATCCTCAACCGCAAGGCGCAGGAAATGCAACTCGAACTGGCCCAGATGAAAGATTTTCTATGCGTAGCGCAGGACAACATTGGCCAACCGGATGAAACGGAAACGCCAGACCACCTGACGCCTGCGCCAACAGGTGCTGCCTAAATGAGATACAGAGAGAAAAAAGATTCGATCCAG
>DATFLY010000052.1:0-13769 GCA_035267185.1 Lysobacterales bacterium
TTAACCGGGTGTGGTCGGCTTCAACCGATGGCTATGTTGATGAGGTCAACATGTACATCGAGCGTGCGCTCAAGCAATTCACAGAGGCTCACAAACATTTCAACGAGCTGCGGCAGTCACAAACGGGCGAGCAACCGGCCAGCGCGTAGAGTTCGCCCGGAACCCGCTTCCTTCCCAAACGGGTGGATCCCGGTCTCCGCTCCGCGAAACCGGGATGACGTAAAAATATCGCAGGGTGTCGTGCTGTATGTAGGAGCGGCGTCCTCGCCGCGACTCGATGTAGCGCCTTCGCTACGACGTGGGTCCCGGTCTTCGCTCCGCGAAACCGGGATGACGGGGTAAGGGTGGTCATCCCGGAAAGTGGCGTTCTTATCGTCATCCCGGAAAGTCGAATAGACTTATCCGGGACCCACTACCTCGCAAAGCCGGTGGATCCCGGCTTTCGCCGGGATGACGAATATGTTTGTCATTCCGAAAAGTGGCGATTAACGTCATCCCGGAAAGTTGAATAGACTTGTCCGAATCGCCTTGCGATTAACGTCATCCCGGAAAGTCGAATAGACTTATCCGGGACCCACTCTCTCGCGAAGCGGTCAGATCGAACAATACACCTGCCCCAATCATTCTATGCCCCAAACGCCTCACACGACCATGCGATGCGCTCGTCGGTTTCATCGTGAAGGGTCTCAAGATTTTCGATCTGTTTGAGCCGGCTTTTCAGACCAGTCCTGTTGGCGATCTGGATGTTCAGGCCAGGCCGTGCGTTCAACTCGAGAATCAACGGACCCAGATCGCGATCCAGCACGATGTCCACTCCCAGGTAGCCAAGCTGAACCGCCTCATAACATTGTGAAGCCATGGTCAGTATTTGCTGCCAGTGTGGAATCTCGAAACCCTGGATTTCCTCACCAGTATCCGGATGAATGCTAACGGGTGAATTTCCCGACACACCACCCACCGTCAGACCGGTTCCCAGATCAATTCCCACACCAATCGCACCCTGGTGCAGGTTGGCTTTGCCATGCGATCGCCGGGTGGGTAACCGGGTCATGGCCATCACCGGATAGCCTTTGTAGACAATCACCCTGATGTCCGGAACGCCGTGATAAGTCAGTGACGCGAATGCGGGATCAAAGTGAACCAGTGATTCGATCATCGCAACATCAGGCTGGCCGCCAAGCGAATACATGCCGCCGATCACGTTGGTGACGTGATGTTTGAGATCAGCGTATTCCACCAGCTTGCCATCTGAATCGACAAAATATTCCGTTTTACGATCGGTGATGACCTGGATGCCGTCACCGCCGCTGCCATGCGCCGGTTTGATCACGAATTCAGTGTTGCCACCCAGTGCTTCTTCCAGGTGTGAAGCGCCACGCATGGAGTTAACAACACCAATGAGGTCCGGGACTGCCAGTCCCCTTTCCTGCAGGCAACGTTTGCAGAGCACCTTGTCATCTACCAGCGGATAAAACTTTCGCTGGTTGTGCATCAGGATGTAATCACCATTGCGTGCGTTGAGCCCCAGCACGCCGGTCTTTTTCAATGTCTGGTAATACCTGAGCATCTTTAACCCGATCCAGCGTTAATTTCCGAGAATCGGAACAACTCGGTCACCCGGAACCCGGTGTAGCGACCCATGGCCACCACGATGCCCAGGGCGATGAAATTAACCTCCGGAAATACTGTGACCCAGTAACTCAGGACATCGATGCCCATCACGACATAGGCCAGCGATGCCATCAGCAGGCTTCCTGCCCCCTCCTTGAGCGCTGTGCCCGCACCACGCTCTTCCCACACAATGGACATTCGCTCGATCACCAGGGAGATGATGATCATTGGGAACAGGGAGACCGAGAGTCCCGTTTCCATACCCATCTTGTTGCTGATGATGCTGATGGTGGTCATCAGCAAAACGACAATGGTGACCACTGCCGCGAGCCTGGGCACCAGCAAAAGCCTGAGCCGCTCAAGATAGAACCTGAATCCCAACCCGAGCCCAACGATCAGGATAAACAGCAATATGCCCTTGAGTAACTCGGTTTCACGAAACGCGAGTGCAATCAGCACCGGCGCAAACGTGCCGAATGAACTCAGTCCCACGAAATTCCGCAGGATCACGATCACCAGGATTCCGAAAGGAATCAGCAGCAAAACCTCATAAACTGACTGGGTCTGAAGCGGAAGATCAAGAATGGATATTTCACCAATGGTCGAATCGCGCAGACGGGTGCGCTCGGTGGCAAGCTCGAGTGCACTCTTGATCTGTCGGCGGGTGGTTATGGCCGCCTCTGAAATGCTGGCACCCTGCGCTGCGGACATCTCGCCATCACCGGTCCACCAGATGAAAAAATTATCCGGCAGGCCTTCATCACCTGTAAAAGGATCAAACACCAGCCAGTCTTCACCATTATGGACGGCCAGCAATGTCCTTATAGCCGCGGCCTGCTGCTCAACGTCCAGGAACACCCCGTGAAGTTGAAGGGTGGGAATACGGGCACCGGCAAGCAGGGTCTGCACCAGTCGCACACGATCAAGCGATGATTCCACCGTGGACAGGAACAGCTTGGTGTTCTCGTCATTTTCCCTGCCGGTCATTCGCGCCATGACTGCAGCGGCAAAAGATTCTATGTCAGCCGACTCGGCGCGAACCTCGGTAATGATTTCATTCAACGCCGTGGCAAAAGGCTCTTCCAGTTCCGGCACCTGGGGATATTGTGGCCTGGGTGCAAACGACTTCTCCCGGGTATCGCGAAAAACCGTGGCGCGATAATAAAGCGTGGTTGGCGCATTGAGTCTTCGCACGGCCCAATCAGCCTGCCGCCAGAATGTATCTTCATCGAGGGTCAGGCCAAACTGCCTGGAAATAAAATTCTCTTCGCTGACTGTAAAGCCGGTTGGGCGGCTGGGTAGTACCAGGAATGCGCGGACCGGACCTGAACGAGGCTCAAGCTCCACGCGGGCCTGAATAGACCAGGCTTCACTTTCCATATCCGGAAGTGGTGGATAGCCGAGGCGCACCACTTTATAGGCAAGTATCAGCGACCCAACAATGATCAGAAACAGGGACAGCACAATCCATTGGCGGGACCGACTCAACTAATTACTACCTGCTGAACTGAAAACTTTTTGTTCGCATTCGGACCCACCCAGAAACGTGTTAGCGGGATCTATCAGCGCAAAACTGTCGAGCGCGTTGCGCCCAAGCAGAAGCGGATAGATGAATTCACCTCGATCCACCAGGCTGACTTCAGTTTCGAGACTGCGCCCCGCGATACACATATTGATGCTCACAACCGGCCTCACCTGGCGACTGCCATCGTGCTGAACAACCCCGATTGTGCGAACTCGCTCCCTGACAAGCAAGTATTCTTCATTACTTTCCCGATCCGTCACCGTGAAGCGAACCCATCGCTTTCCATCCTTGCGAAATTTCTTAACGATCTCGGCATCGAGCGAAGATGTCTCTGCGCCGGTATCGAGCTTGGCCTTAATTTTCATTTCCGGATCATGAAGCCATGCGTTCTCCACCCAGCCCAGAATTTCCAGGTTTCGATTGGCTGCCATCGCCATATTAAGCGGGCAAAACAGGACAATCGTCACAGCCAGGTGCAAAATATTTCTGCTTATCATCAAGGCTTTACACCTCAACTCGAATTCGGCGGAGCATGATACACGTAACAACAGTTAATTTCGCCCCGGAATTTGGTTTAGACTGGGGTTGAACTTCGCAGGGCCAGAATTTTCCAAGTTGATGCTTAAAAAACACGCCTATGTTGCAAAAAATGCGACACACCGCGGTTTTGGTGATTGACTGGGTTAATTCCAAAGTTATACAGTGTTCCGTTCTGACCCAAATCGAACTCTTTCAACAAACTGGGATACAGCATGTTTATGAATCACAACCCATTCAGGCTGAAGGGTAGGCCAAGTGTCGCCGCAGCCATATTTATTTTGGCCCTGCTTCCCGCAGTGGCTTTTTCCCAAGCCAGCATCAACCAGGTCACCCAGGCCGGCGAAGAACGCGCCGACGCGGGTGCCGCTGCACAACAGCAGGTTGAGCAGGTGGCGGATCAAACACTCGAGATTGAACAACAGTACAAGTCACTGACGAAAGTCGTTGACGGACTGAAGGTTTACAACAGTCTCTTGCAGCGCCAGGTAGACAATCAGGTGACCGAGATGGAAGCGCTTAGCACTTCCATAGACAACGTTTCCCTGATCGAGCGCCAGATCACGCCGTTAATGACGCGCATGATTGATTCGCTCGAAGAGTTTATTCGGCTGGACACACCTTTCCTGCTGGATGAACGCGAAGAACGCATCGCGAGGCTGCGTGACATGATGGAGCGCTCTGACGTCACCGCGGCTGAGAAATTCCGCCAGGTGATCGAGGCCTACCAGATTGAAAATGAATATGGCCGCACCATTGAAGCCTACAAAGGTTCAGTTGACATCAACGGCAACCAGGTGGAAGTTGATTTCCTTCGCGTTGGACGGGTTTCATTGACCTACCAGTCTGTTGGTGGCGGCACTACCGGTGGCTGGGATCCGGTCAGCGGAAGTTTCGTAGAGCTGCCCCCGGCAACTTACAAGAATCAGGTTTCTGATGGCCTGAAGGTGGCACGCAAGCAGGTTGCACCTGACCTGATGACCGTGCCGGTTCCCGCACCTACTTCAGGAGGGCAGTAAAAATGACCCGGATTAACAAGACCATTCCGGCGGTCGTCATTACCGCCTTGATCATCGGCCTCGGGACTTTCAGTGGCTCTGCCCTGGCAGCCCAGGCTGTTTCCGTAGACGAACTGCTTCGACAGGTTGAATCGGGTCGTGTAAAAGACGCCCAGGAAAATGCAGCCAGGCTTGAAGAGTTCCGTCGTGACCGTGCAAACCAGCAGCAGAAGGTCAGGGACATCCAGGCTGAGCAGGCCCGTGAAGAACAACGTTCCGAAGCCCTGGAAAACACATTCGAAATTAATGATGAAGAAATCATCGTTCTGGAAGCCGAACTGGCTGAACGCCTTGGTGACCTGAAAGAGCTTTTCGGTGTTCTCCAGCAGGCATCAGGTGATGCGCGCGGCAACTTTGAAAGTTCGCTGACCCAGGTACAGTATCCTGATCGAGCCGAATGGCTGACAGCGTTTGCCCAGAAGATGGGTTCAACGACACGTATGCCAACCCTCGAGGAAATTGAAACGCTCTGGTTCGAACTGCAGCGCGAAATGGTCGAGTCCGGCAAAGTGCTGACCTTCTCTTCCAACGTGGTCAACGCCAATGGCGAAGAGCAGATGCGCGAAGTCACACGAGTTGGTGTATTCAACGCAGTATCAGACGGCAAGTATCTCGAGTATGTGCCCGAGACCGGTCGCCTGGTTGAATTGCAGCGCCAACCTGCCTCGCGTTACCTTGATATGGCTGAAGGCGTCCAGAATGCCGGCAGCGGCCTGACACCATTCAGCATCGATCCAACACGTGGTCAGCTTCTGGCCCTGCTGGTGCAATCGCCCAGCCTTCCGGAGCGTATCGCTCAGGGTAAAGAAGTTGGATATGTGATTATCGCCCTGGGTATCGTTGGTGTGCTTATTGCCATCTGGCGACTGCTGGCTCTGACAGCCACAGCCGGTGCGGTTAAGAAGCAAACCAGGAACCTCAACCAGGCAGGCAACAACCCGCTGGGTCGAGTGCTCAAGGTTGCACTGGATAACCCCAATGTTGATGTTGAAGGTCTTGAATTGAGGCTCGGCGAAGCCATCCTCAAGGAAACACCCAAGTTCAACAAGATGCTGCCCCTGCTCAAGATCATCGCTGTGGTTGCACCGCTGCTGGGTCTTCTCGGTACGGTGACCGGTATGATCGTGACCTTCCAGGCGATCACGCTGTATGGCGCAGGCGATCCGAAGATGATGGCTGGTGGTATTTCTACCGCTCTCGTGACCACGGTTCTTGGCCTTGTTGTGGCCATCCCGACGGTGTTCCTGCATACCCTGGTTTCGAGCCGCGCGCGGCGTCTGAGCCAGATCCTGCAGGAAGAAGCCGCAGGCATGCTTTCTGAGCGCGCTGAGCGACAAGCCAGCGGATCGGCATAACGCAACGGCGGAAAATTTATGGATTTTCTCTACTATTACCTGCCGTTTCTCGGGACCATTCGTGACTTTATGGAGCTCGGTGGTCCAGTGCTGACGGTTATCGCACTGGTCACCCTGTTCATGTGGATCCTGATCATCGAGCGCCTGATTTACTTTCGAACCACCCATAACCGGCTGGTTCGAAATGCGCTTTCGACATGGAACGCAAGGGATGATCACTCCTCGTGGAAAGCGCATGCGATTCGCTCGAGAATCATTTCGCAAGTTGCCGCGCTGGCCGAAAGGAACATTGCTTTGATCCAGACCTGTGTTGCCCTGTGTCCGCTTTTAGGACTGCTGGGCACGGTGACAGGCATGATCGAAGTGTTCCAGGTCATGGCGATTTCAGGTTCAGGCAATCCACGCTCGATGGCATCGGGCGTGGCTAAAGCCACGATTCCAACGATGGCCGGCATGGTCGCTGCACTTTCGGGTGTGGCCATGCAGGCGTATCTGCAGAACAAGGTGACCCACGAACGCGAACTGATCACGGACGAACTCGATATCGGCACGCACTATGCCCACCAGATAAATACCCCGGCACCAGCTGGCCCGGGTGGACAGGAGAACTGAAATGCGGCAAATGTTTAATCAGGTTGAGGCCGAGGAAGAACAGGAGATCAACATCACGCCGATGCTCGACGTGGTGTTCATCATGCTGATTTTCTTCATCGTGACTGCAACCTTCATCAAGGAAGCGGGTATCGAGGTGAACAGGCCCGATGCTGCAACCGCGGTGAAGCAGGAAAAGGCCAATATTCTTATCGCCATTGGCCCCAACAATGACATCTGGATTGACCGTCGTCGGATTGATCCACGTTCGGTTCGCCCGAACATTGAGCGGCTTCATGCGGAGAATCCGCAAGGATCTGTTGTCATACAAGCTGACAAGGAAAGTAAAACAGACACTTTGATCCAGGTAATGGATGCGGCCCGATCGGCCGGAGTGTTCAACGTTTCAATCGCTGCCCAGGAGCAGTAGGAGGCAAAACCATGGCTGCCACGATTGACCAGACGCTTAGCGTTAGCCAAACGGCCATGTACGTCAGGATGGCTTTTGGCCTTGTATTTGGCCTGGCCATAACCGCCGGTCTTTTCTGGATGATGCAATATATGATCGTCACTGCAGATCGTTCATTGAACGACGCAGAATCGGGCCATCTCCTCGATTTCGTTCGTCTCAAACGAAATGAGCAGATCGAGAGACGCCAGCGTAAGCCGGAGAAGCCACCGGAACCAGAAGAGCCGCCACCGGAGCCACCGACTCCGCAGATGGAAAACCTGAATCCCAATGCTGAAAAGATTGCGGTTTCAGCCCCTCCGGCGGAAACAGATATAGAAATGACAGGCGGATTCAGCCTTGGCGTAGGTGAAGGTGATTACCTTCCGATCGTGAAGGTTGCTCCGATTTATCCGCAACGTGCTTTGGCCAGAGGGCTGGAAGGTTTTTGCGTGGTGCAGTACACCGTGACGCGCAATGGAACCATTCGCGACCCGTTTGTGGTCGAGGACCAATGCACGAGTTCAATGTTTCACCGCGCATCAGTCGAGGCTGCTTTGAAGTTTAAATACAAGCCCCGGGTAATGGATGGTGAAGCAGTGGAAGTGCCCGGAGTGCAGAACAAGTTCACCTTTGAAATCACCAATTAGGTAACTCATCCGGAATATGATTAATTCAATGCAAAGCAAGAAGTTTCTAATCGCTGTCTTTAGCTTGTCGCTCCTGGTGGTGTCGGCCTCGCCGGTGCAGGCCCAGGAAGGTGAGCGCGAGACCAAGCAAACCGTGGCCATGAGTCAGCAGATGTTCGAAAGGCTGACCGAAATCCAGGAGTTTGTCGAGGCAGAGGATTTCACCAATGCCCAGCGCACTCTTAACGACCTGAAGGCCAACGAAAAGATGAGCCCCTACGAGCGGGCCCAGACCTACAATCTCCAGGGTTATGTCTATTACCTGACAGAGGACTATCCGGGAGCACTGAGCGCGTACAACGAATTGTTGCGTCAGCCAGAGCTTCCTGAAGGCCTGGTGCTGAGCACGCTCAAGACCATGGCTCAGCTTCAGTTCATGACCGAAGACTATGAAGGTGCTCTGGATACTGTAAGAAGGCTATACGATGCCGTTGCTGAACCCAGTGCCGACATCGTTCTGCTGGAAGGCCAGGTCTACTATCAGATGGAACGTTACAAAGATGCACTGCCACCCTTGAACAGGGCAGTCCAGATGTATCGTGACCAGGGCCAGGTGCCCAAGGAAAACTGGCTGTTGCTGTTGCACTCGTGCTACCTGCAGCTGGAAGACTACCCTGCCCTGCTGGATATCTCGCAGGAACTGATTGCCCACTATCCCAAGGACACTTACATCCTGACACTCGCTGGTGTTTACAGCGAATTGGGCGATACCAAGAAACAGCTGGCATTGACTGAAGTATTGTACGAGGCCGGAGCCATTGAACCGGCTCGCCACGCGGTCAACCTGGCTAACCTGTACCTGCTACACGGTATTCCTTACAAGGCAGCGACTGTTCTTGCAAAGGAAATGGAATCAGACGCGGTTGAGTCCAACGAACGAAACCTCAGACTGCTTTCGCAGGCCTGGTACACAGCGCGTGATGACGAGAGAGCCATACCGCCATTGAGGCGTGCTGCAGAAATTGCCAACGACGGTGACCTCTACGTTCGACTGGCACAATCTTATGTCAATCTTGACCAGTGGGCAGAAGCAGCCACCGCGGCCCAGAATGCACTCCGGCTGGGCGGGCTGAAGCGCCCCGACCAGACCAACATTCTGCTCGGGATGGCATTGATGAACCAGGACAACCTGGAAGGTGCAAAGCGGGCATTTGAAGCAGCTTCTCGTGACGAACGCAGCCGCCGCACAGCACAGCAGTGGATGGCATTTGTCGATAGCGAAATGAAGCGCCAGGCCCTGATGGACCAGGAACTTCCTGACCAGACACCACGCGAACGTGACCAATTGCTTGATGCCATCGAGTCTGACATCCCGGACGCCCCGGAAACCAACTGATGATTTGAGTCACTTTGAAAGATCGGAAAACCGGCCCCCTGGGGCCGGTTTTTTTTTGCCCTGGATTGCTAAACTTTTTCAACCGCAAAGTGGTAGTTTAGAAAGAAATGTTTTACGAGCTCTCACGTTCGAGACTAATCAGTTCGGAGAAGAAAGATGTTTAAAATTTCCACTCTGCTCGTTGGCATGCTTTGGATATCCATCAACCATGCAGCAACTTTCACGGTCGGAACCGGCGGTACGTATGACAATATCCAGGCCGCTATTAACCAGGCACTAATGAGCTCAGGCAGTGACGAAATACGCGTCGGTAGCGGGACATATGTCGAAAATCTGAATTATTTTCCTACTGGATCAGGAAAAGTTCTTACGATCAGTGGGGGCTGGAACAGCCTGTTCGATTCGCAAGGTGACATTCCCAGTGTAGTAGATGGTGATATGACCGGCCCTGTGTTGTACGTCGACATCGATAGTGGCGATGTATTGATCCTTGACAACCTGAAATTCCAGAATGGCCTGGCCAATTCCGGTGGCGGCCTGGACATCAGTCTGATTGACGACAGTTCTTTAATGATCAGTGATTGTGAGATTGAAAACAACACGGCACAGAATGATCGCACGACCAGTGGCGGAATGGATGTTTACGCGGAGGACGATGCTTCGTTCACAATGGTGGACAGCCGGATTGTTGGGAATCAGGTGATTTGCACCGGGAGCGTCGATTGCAGGGCTGGTGGAATTTCATTGACAGGCTTTGGAAACACACAAGTGACATTTAATCGAAACGAAATACTGAATAACAGCGTGACGATCGGCTCCGGTTCCGCCGCCACAGGTGGTGCAGAATTTATTATTGCCGGCACTTCAGTCCTGACCATCGAAGACAATCATTTCATAGGAAATTCCATCAGCGGAACAACTCCCTTCAACGGCATTGGCCTCTCGATGTCGGGTTCCGGAACAATCACTGCCAGACGAAACTATGTAGAAGCCAACAACGCCAGCGTTCCATCGCCACAATTTGCTACTCAGCTGGATATCTCAGTCTCAGGCGACAGCTCAAGTATTCTAAGCGATAGCGTGGTTGTGAACTCTGGCACGTTGGGCGTTCGCGCCGGTATCAGCGGTGATGGTAATCCGACTCTTTATCTTGTCAATCTGACCATTGCAGACCATATGGGTGCCGGCATTCGCCTTTCAAAATTTTCCGCAGGGGGCCAGATCAACCTGAGCAATTCCATTTCTGTAAATGGCAACCCCAATGCGGAAATCACAGCAGGCACCACGGAATCGGACAACCTGCTGACTGGTAGTGCCGGGTTCGTAAATGCTGCTGCAGGAAATTACCGCCTTGCAGTGGGCTCACCAGCCATCAATGCCGGAAACAACGCACCTTTGGGTGGCCTTGGCCCCACCGATATCGAAGGCAACCCAAGAATCTTTAATGTCACAGTCGACCAGGGCGCTTACGAAAGCCAGTCGATGGCGTTTTTTGCAGATGGCTTCGAAGATTAGTGAGGTGAGTTTTTGTAGGAGCGGTCTTGTGGCCGCGACCCAATGCGTTTCACATATAGGAGCGGTCTTATGGCCGCGACCCACGGCATCTCACATGTAGGAGCGGTCTTGTGGCCGCGACCCAATGCGTTTCACATATAGGAGCGGTCTTGTGGCCGCGACCCACGGCATCTCACATGTAGGAGCGGTCTTGTGGCCGCGACCAGACCTCGAATAAAACCTAAATCGTCAATCCACCATCAACCACCAGGCATTCACCCGTGGTGTACCGACCCGCATCGGAAACCAGGTACAACGCAGCACCCACCATTTCTTCCGGTTCAGCATGCCGGCCCAGCGGAATAAGCTCCATCCATTTTTTGTAGATCGCCTCGTTCTCAAACAGGGCACCAGCGAACTGGGTTTTGGTAAGGCCAGGTAGCAAGGCATTAACCCGGATTCCTAAAGGCCCGCACTCGCGCGCAAACGCCTTGGTCATGTTGATGATGGCGGCCTTGGTAATGGAGTAGATGCCCTGCATGGGAGGCGGGCGCAAACCGTTAACCGAGGCGGTGTTGAGAATCACGCCCCCACCCTGCTCTCTCATCACCCGGCCTGCCAGCGCTGACATGTAGAAATATCCGCGCAGGTTGACCTCGCAGGTTTTTTCAAACGCTTCCAGGGGCGTGTCCAGGATGTGCCCGAAATAGGGATTGGCAGCAGCGTTGTTCACCAGGATGTCCAGCTTGCCATGCCTGTCTTTGGCCTGACTGATGATGGCATTGATCTGGTCCATATCCCCAACATGGCATGCAAAAGCCTCAGCGCTGTGTCCTTCTGACTCAATTTTGGCCACAACACGCTCGCATCCGTCCGCTTTGCGGCTGGATACGATAATATGCGCACCATGGGACGCAAGCGTGCACGCAATGGCCTCGCCAATGCCGCGACTTGCGCCGGAAACCAGTGCAACACGGCCACTCAGATCGAATAAAGGGTCGATTGTTTGCTTAGTCATTGGAACAGGATAGCAGTTAACAGGTGGAGCCCGGTTTTATTAAAAGTCGCGACCACAAGATCGCTCCTACAAAAGAATCGTCATCCCGGAAGTTAGCGTTTACGTCATCCCGGAAAGTGACGTTTTTAACGTCATCCTGGAAATTGACGTTTTAACGTCATACCGGAAAGTGACGTTTTAACGTCATCCCGGAAAGTCGAGCGCAGGTGGAATCGAGTGTACGGTTTGGCCGAAGGCCAAGAAGTGCGCGAGTGGAGCCGTTGCGAGTAGACTTGTCCGGGACCCACTATCTCGCAAGGCGGACAGTCTCCGAAAAACGCTCAGAGACGCCCCGGATCCACAAATACAGAAAGGAACAAAACATGAATTTTCATCGCAGTTGGACTGCACTTACTACACTTATTTTATCAGTCATATTGCTTGCGGCTTGCAGTGAGCAAGCAACTGAAACAGCGTCGTCAACGCCTGCAGAAGCAGCGCCAACGGAATCCACCCCTGCGGTTGAAGAAGCTGCCAGCGAATTTGAAACTTACAACGCTGAAGCATTCTTCGCCACCACCACCTATTTCCTGGCTGATCCGGACGGCTACGCCTTCTCTCCTGACGGCAACAAGCTTCTTTACACCAGCGATGAATCCGGAATCTTCAATGTTTATGTCGCAGACCTTGCCAATGGTGAGAAAAGCCAGCTTTCCCAGTCAACCAGCAACGCCTACAGTGCCGAGTCATTTTTTCCGCAGGACGAGCGTGTGTTGTTCAGTGCCGATGAAGGCGGCAATGAGCTTGACCACATCTGGGTGCGTGAACTGGACGGCACAGTCCGTGACCTGACCGCGACAGAAAACACCCGCGCCCTGTTTGCCGGATGGGCTGGCGACGGCAGTCGATTCTATGTGATGACCAATGAGCGAGATGAAAAAGCCATGGACCTCTACGCGTACAGCGCCGAGGATTATGCCCGGGAAATGGTTTACCAGAATGATCTGGCGCTGCAAATTTCTGCGGTCAGCAACGACGGGCGCTGGATTGCAATGGTCAAGTCACGCACCAGCGCCGATTCTGATGTTTACCTCGCCGATGCCAGCCTGGACGAAGAACCAAAGTTGATCACCGAACATGAAGGAAATATCTCTTACGGCGTTTACGCATTCACACCTGACAGCAGCCAGTTGATTCTGTCTACCAATGAACATGGCGAGTGGAACCAGGCATGGGCTTACGAAATCGAAAGCGGTGAGATGAGCGAATACCTGGCAGCCGATTGGGATGTTCAGTTTGTTGGCTACTCGCAAACCGGAAAATATCGACATTACGGAGTCAACGCAGACGCCGAGGCGGTCGTCACGATTGCTGAAACATCAAGCGGAACGCCCGTTTCTCTGCCAGATCTTCCCAACGGCAACATTCGTAATGTTCGTTTCTCAAATGACGATCTAAAAGTGGCTTTCCTGCTCAACGCAGATACCATCCCCAGCGACATTTTCGTGGTGGACCTGGAGGCAAACGAAGCTGAGCGCCTGACCAATGCACTCAATCCTGCAATCAATCCGGATTTGCTGGTTGAATCGGAAGTGGTGCGCTACGAGAGCTTTGATGGCCTTGAGATTCCTTCGATTCTCTACAAGCCAAAACAGGCGTCGGCTGAGAATAAGGTACCGGCAATAGTATGGGTACACGGCGGGCCCGGAGGCCAGACGACCAAGGGCTACAGCGCGGCACGCCAGCACCTGGTCAATCATGGTTACGCCATCCTGGGCGCGAATAACCGTGGATCATCAGGCTATGGCAAGACTTTTTTCCACATGGACGACAAACGCCATGGTGAGGAAGACCTCAAGGACATCGTCTGGGGTCGCAAATACCTTGAGTCACTGGACTGGGTAGACAGTGAAAACATCGGGGTGTTGGGTGGCTCATACGGGGGCTACATGGTGGCCGCAGCACTGGCCTTTCACCCGGACGCGTTTGATGTTGGCATCAACATATTTGGTGTTACCAACTGGGTACGGACGCTGACATCCATCCCGCCATGGTGGGAATCTTTCAAGGAAGCCCTCTACGATGAAATGGGCGACCCGGCGACTGATGAAGAGCGCCACCGCAGCAT
>DATFLY010000053.1:0-41207 GCA_035267185.1 Lysobacterales bacterium
AAATGGGAGACCGATTGCCAGGAAGCTGGCAATGGCCACCAATGCGGCGGTTGACTTGCCATCCGGGCCCCAGGGTCCAAGTAAATCGGGATTCTGGGAGTGAAGGCTGGCGGTCACCGCACCCCAGCCACCGGCAGCTTCGATTGCGACCAGAGGTAGAACGATCAGGCCCAGCAGCATCAGCACACCCTGGACCAGGTCCGTCCACGCAACTGCCTTGTATCCTCCGACCAGTGTGTAGGCGATGATCACCACGGCGCCGGCTACAACGGCCCAGTGGTAGTCCATCCCTGTAAAGCTGCCTATGGCTTTTCCGGTGGCTACCATTTGCGCGGCGACATAGGCGACCACCATCAGAATGATGATCAACGCTGAAATGCCCCGCAGGATGTGCAGCCGATCGGTGAAGCGACCAGTCAGTACATCAGGAACGGTGATGGCGTCAGATTCGTCGGAGAGCTTTTTCAGGCGCCTGGACATCAGCAACCATGCAAGGGAAATGCCAATCACTGCTCCGGCCACCACCCAGAACGCCTGCGCTCCGGCGGCATAGCCCATGCCGGTCAGCCCCAGCAACAGCCAGCCACTTTCACCTGTCGCGTTGGTGCTGAATGCGACCACCCACGGAGGCAGTTTTTTGCCCGCAATGAAGTAACCACTCATGGTTTTGGCCTCACGCCGGCTCCAAAGCGCCAGGCCCACCAGGATGATCAGATAAATGACGATTGCTGTCAGCACACCTCGTTTATACCTGAAAGTGATGCCTCGTTTATACTGGTAGGCCGAATAATTAATGAAATCGATTAGCAAACATGGCCAGCGTTTCCGAACAAAACGTCCATTCCATCACTCAGCGGCCGATTGAGCGGAATCCCGGTATGGAATTCTCACCCGGACTCATTAATGAAGTCCGCATCAATCGCAGTGCTGTGGAACGTCGCGCTGCGACGGTGGGACGACGACGTTCAATCAAGAAAGACCACCAGGCGGCATGGATGCTGAAAGCGGTTACCTGTATCGATCTGACCACCCTTGCAGGCGATGACACGCCTGGAAAAGTGCGACGACTCTGCGAAAAAGCACGACGGCCCATCAGGCGTGACATTCTCAAGGGCCTGGGTGTTCAGGATCTTGGAATCACAACCGGTGCGGTCTGCGTCTATCACAACTTTATCGAGACCGCGGTGAAAGCACTCGAAGGCAGCGATATTCCGGTCGCAGCAGTATCGACAGGATTTCCGGCCGGGCAGATTCCGCTCAAGTTAAAACTGGCCCAGGTCAGGGAATCAGTGAAGGCAGGTGCGCGGGAAATAGATATTGTCATCAGCCGGGCCAAAGTGCTGACCGGTGACTGGCAAGGCATTTTTGATGAAGTCAGCGCATTCAGGAAAGCCTGCGGTAAGGCACATGTCAAGGCCATCCTGGCGACCGGAGAACTGGCGACTTTGAGAAACGTTGCAAAGGCGAGCTGGGTTTGCATGATGGCCGGTGCGGATTTCATCAAGACCAGTACCGGCAAGGAATCGGTCAACGCCACTTTACCTTTCAGCCTGGTGATGGTCCGTGCCATTCGGGACTACCATGAAATGACCGGCTACCAGGTAGGTTACAAACCCGCTGGTGGCATCAGTAAGGCAAAGGACAGCATCGATTACCTGGTGTTGATGAAAGAAGAGCTTGGCAGAAGCTGGCTGTCTCCGCAGCTTTTCAGGTTTGGGGCCAGCAGTTTGCTGGGCGACATAGAACGGCAGCTTGAACATTATCTGACCGGTAGTTATTCAGCCGGTTACAGGCATCCGGTCGGCTAAAGCTGAACGGGAACTAACAGGGAAGGAACCAATGTCTGTTCGTGATCTTTTTGAAAACATGGAATACGGAGCTGCGCCTGAGAGTACAGAGCAGGCGTGGGACTGGCTGCGTGAGCGCGAGCAAACGCTGGATCATTTTATTGCCGGGGAATGGTGTAAGCCGGACTCAGGCGAATACTTTGATTCCCGCAGTCCATCCTCCGGAGAACTGTTGGCACAGGTGGCAGACGGGAATGCCAGCGATGTGGATGCAGCAGTTGGGGCGGCAGTTGACGCATTGGAAGGCTGGGTCGCCATTGGTGGCCATGGCCGTGCACGCTACCTGTATGCCATCGCCCGACAGATTCAGAAAAACAGCCGCTTGTTTGCAGTTCTGGAGAGCATGGACAATGGCAAACCGATTCGTGAATCGCGCGATATTGATGTCCCGCTGGTAAGTCGTCACTTCTATTATCATGCCGGCTGGGCCCAGGTGATGGACAGGGAACTGCCTGGATATCGTGAGCTTGGAGTCGTCGGACAGATCATTCCCTGGAATTTCCCATTGTTGATGCTGGCATGGAAAGTCGCGCCAGCCCTGGCGATGGGCAATACCGTTGTCCTCAAGCCTGCTGAGTACACATCCGCGACTGCCGTGCTGTTTGCGGAGGTTTGTCGGGAAATTGGATTGCCTAAAGGTGTGTTCAATCTTATTTTGGGTGATCACAAAGCGGGTTCGCCCCTGGTTGACCATGAAGACGTGCGCAAGGTCGCCTTCACCGGTTCAACCGATGTTGGTCGTATTCTTCGCAGGCAAACTGCCGGTACCGGCAAGAAGCTGACACTTGAGTTGGGTGGCAAATCACCCTTTATCGTTTTTGAGGACTCAGATTTAGACAGCGTGGTTGAGGGCCTGGTCGACGCCATCTGGTTTAACCAGGGAGAGGTTTGCTGTGCCGGCTCAAGAATGCTCGTTCAGGAGTCTGTTGCTGATCGGCTGCATGAAAAAATCAAGAAGCGCATGGCAAAACTGATTCTCGGTGACCCTCTGGATAAAGGCGTTGATATCGGCGCGCTTGCCGATCCCAGCCAGCTGGTGCGTGTGACCGAGATGGTGGAGCTGGGCGTGAAAGAGGGCGGTACAAAATGGCAGCCTGATTCCGAACTTCCAAAAGAAGGTTGTTTCTTCCCTCCAACCCTGCTGACCGATGTGCAACCATCTGCCACGCTGGCCCAGGAAGAGGTCTTTGGGCCTGTCCTGGTTTCAATGAATTTCCGGACACCTTCAGAGGCGGTTGAGCTTGCCAATAACAGTCGTTACGGACTGGCTGCGAGCATCTGGAGTGAAAGCATCAACCTGGCGCTTGATATCGCACCCAAACTGAAAGCCGGTTCCGTCTGGATCAATTGTACTAACCAGTTTGATGCTGCAGCGGGCTTTGGTGGCTATCGCGAATCAGGTTTTGGTCGCGAGGGCGGTAGAGAAGGTCTTTACGAGTACGTGAAGCCAGTATGGGAAGATGAACTCAGCCTGGATCCTGTTCATCCTTTGCCTCGCTATGTGCCGGTTGAAAAAGTGGATGAGAAATCCATGCCCAAAATCGACCGCACACCGAAGTTGTATATTGGCGGCAAACAGACTCGACCTGATGGTGGCTACAGCACCGCAGCAATGGATGCCAGGGGTCAAGTCATTGCCGAAATTCCTGCGGGCAACCGAAAGGACATTCGAAATGCGGTGGAAGCTGCTCAGGGATCCAGTGGCTGGACCACCACAACCGCCCACAATCGGGCCCAGGTTATTTATTACATTGCCGAAAACCTGAGCGCGAGAGCAGAGGAATTCACTCGTCGAATTGCACAGCTCAGCGGCGGCTCCACCGCCGAAGCAGCGACAGAATTCGTGATGTGCCTTGACCGCATCTACACCTACGCTGCCATGGCAGACAAATACGACAGCCTTGTTCATTCAACGCCGTTTCGTAATGTCACCCTGGCAATGAAAGAACCACTGGGCGTCATCGGAATTGTGGCCCCTGAAGAAGCGGGCTTGCTCGGATTGATTTCCACCGTTATGCCTGCAATTGCAATGGGCAACAGGGTCGTGGTTGTACCTTCAGCCCACTATGCATTGCTGGCGACTGACTTTTACCAGGTGCTTGATACATCCGATTTGCCCGGTGGGGTCATCAATATTGTCACGGGCAATCGCGATGTGCTTACCGATGTGCTGGCAAAGCACTACGATATCGAAGGTTTGTGGTACTGGGGTGATCGCAAGGGAAGCAAGCTGGTTGAAGAAGAAGCGGCAGCGACGATGAAGCGTACCTGGGTTAACCATGGCAAGCACCATGACTGGATGGATCCTGATCAGGGCGAGGGCGAGGTTTTCCTTCGCAAAGCCACTGAAATCAAGAACATCTGGATTCCATACGGAGAATAATCCCCGTAATGATTTACAGGTTCGTGATTTTTGTTGCGCTGGCCGCCGCAACAGGTGGCTGTGCATCACTGGTGTCCAGTGCCGGGTCGGGACTGGCGAGCAGCATCAGCAGCGCAATGTTTAACCAGAATGATCCGGAGATCGTCAGGGATGGCGCACCCGCGTACCTGATGATGCTTGATGGTTTCGTTGAACAATCGCCAGACGATGTGGCAATGCTGGCTGCCGCTGCCGAACTTTATTCGGCATACGGCGTGGTTTTTGTGGATGACCCGGAGCGTGCCCGAAAGCTGACCGATCGGGGCCTTGGGTACGGTCAGCGAGCGCTTTGCGCTTCGAATGAGAATGCCTGCGATTCCTGGGAACGACCTTTTGACGAGTATGTCATTGCGCTGGCGCAGCTTGACCTTGAGGATATCTCAGCGCTTTATGCCTTTTCATTGAGCTGGCTCGCGCAAATACAGGCTCACAGCGATGACTGGGCCGCTCTCGCCATGCTTCCCCAGGTCAAAGCTTCCTACCACCATCTTCAGGAGATTGACCCTGGCTATCGTGCAGGGAACGTTGAGCATTACCTGGGCGTTCTTAATACGGTTCGTCCACCTTCCCTGGGCGGGGATTTTGAGGCTGGACGCGTTCATTTCGAACGTGCCATTGAATTAACAGGCGGGCAGGACCTGAGCGTCAAGGTTGATTTCGCAAAATATTACGCCCGAACCCTCTATGATCGGGAACTTCATGACCAATTACTGAACGAAGTACTGGAGGCTGACCCCGAACAGCGCGATTACGTGCTGACAAACACCCTGGCGCAGGATGAAGCCCGCGAATTGCTCGAAAGCGCGGACGAATACTTTTAGGTATCAGCCTGGATCAGCACGTCTTCAGGATAAGGAATATGCAAAAAACCAGAGATTACAGATACTGGCGTTTGCCGGTGATATTCACGCTTTTGATGCTGATTTTCTTCAGCGGGGCTGTTGCTGCTCAAACCCTTAAGCTGGCGACCATCGCGCCGGAAGGGTCATCGTGGATGCAGCAAATGAGGGAAGGTGCGAAAAATATCTCAGACAGAACGGCAGGACGCGTGACCATCAAACTCTACGGTGGTGGGGTGCAGGGGACAGCCCGCCAGGTACAAAGAAAAATGCGAACGGGACAGTTACACGGGGGCGCATTCACACCTGGCGAAATGGCGGCCTTTCAAAGAGATGCGGGTTTGTATTCTCTGCCAATGCTGTTCCGAAATATTCGCGAGGTTGAATATGTTCGCGAACGCATGGACGATGAACTCGAAAACCGGCTTGAGGAAGCAGGTTTTATATCTTTTGGCTTTGCCGGGGGCGGTTTTGCCTACTTCATGTCCACGCAGCCGCTCAGCTCGGTTGAAGATTTTAGTGGCAGAAAAGTATGGACGCCGGAAGGTGACAAACTCTCATTTGCTGCTCTTGAAGATCTCGGAATCGCGCCGATTTCAATGCCCATTACGGATGTGCTGACCGGATTGCAGACTGACCTGCTTGACAGTGTGGCGGTATCGCCGGCCGGCGCACTGGTATTTCAGTGGCACACACGGTTGAAGTATCTGACTGATCTGCCCATTGCCTATCTCTATGCCGCACTGATCATCGATAAGAAGCCATTTTCCAGGCTTTCCGAAGCAGACCAGGCCATTGTTCGCGAGGAGTTTGAAGCGGTCTATGCCAGGTTTGATGCTGAAGGCGATGAAGAAAATCGTGAAGCCTTTGATGCTTTACTCGGTACCGGACTGGAATTGGTTGAGCCGCAAAGTGACCAGGTACCCGTTTGGCGGGCCTCGGTGCTCGAGACACATGAAGAACAGGCAGGCAAGGGTGAACTCGATGCAGAACTTTATCAACAACTGACTGGATTGCTGGATGAATTCAGGTCATCCGGGAACGGCAGCTCGCCCTGACCCCGGATGGCCCGACTAAGTCGCACTGTTACATGGTTGGGCAAAGCGGGAATTGCTGCTGAAAATACCCTGCTGGTCATTCTGCTCGTCGGAATGGTCGGTCTCTCAGTGCTGCAGATCGTTCTGCGAAACTTTTTCGATATGGGTTTTTTCTGGACTGACGAACTGCTTCGGCTGATGGTGCTGTGGGTGGCGGTTGTTGGTGCAGTGGCCGCCAGCCGTACAGATCGTCATATCAGCATCAATCTTGTTGACAATTACCTGGGCGAGAAAAGCCTGGTGGTCGCGAAGCTGTTTGTTCATGCATTCAGTGCGGCCATATGCGCCCTCGTGACATGGTTCAGTTATGACTTTGTCCAGACTTCACATGAATACGGCGACATCCTGCTCGGGGGTGTTCCGGCCTGGTGGTTGCAGATTGTTCTGCCAGTCGGTTTTGGGTTGATTTGTTATCGTTACTCGCTTTTTGTTGTTGCCGATGTGCTCGAAATTCTGGGAAACAGAAAGAGGGGTGAGGGCGAGTGATTCTGGTTCTGTTGGCCATACTCGCCCTGATGGGCGCACCCTTGTTTGCCATCATTGCGGCAAGTGCAATGTGGGGATTCAGCAAGGAAAGCATAGACCTTCAGGCCATTGCGATTGAATTTTATGGCATGGCAGAACTTCCCATTCTCCTGGCCATTCCGCTTTTTACTTTTGCCGGTTACCTGTTGAGTGAGAGTGGAGCGCCGCAACGACTGGTTCGCGTCACCAGGGCCCTGATCGGTTGGATGCCGGCTGGCCTTGCAATCGTCTCGTTGCTCACCTGCGCTTTTTTTACAGCCTTTACCGGTGCGTCTGGTGTCACCATTATCGCCCTCGGTGCTTTGCTGGTTCCTGCCCTGAAAGAGGCGGGCTATCCTGAGCGATTCAACATGGGCCTGGTCACTTCTGCTGGAAGTCTTGGGCTGCTTTTTGCCCCTTCCCTGCCATTGATTCTTTACGGGGTGATTGCCGAAGTCAGTATTGAGAAACTTTTTCTTGCCGGTTTGTTACCCGGGTTTCTGATGCTTGTTTTCCTGTCGGGGTACAGTGTCTGGAAGAACCGGGCCATCAGAACCCCGATCAGTGAGTTTTCCTGGAAGGAAGTGGGGCAGGCCCTATGGCAGGCAAAATGGGAACTCCCTTTGCCATTCCTCGTGCTTGGCGGAATTTACAGCGGCTACTTTGCCATTTCAGAAGCGGCCTCGGTGACCGCCTTGTATGTGCTGATCGTAGATGTCCTGGTACTGCGTGAAATATCTCTCAAGCGGCTACCCGGCATTATCCGCGAGTCAATGGTTCTGGTTGGCGGCATCCTGCTGATTCTCGGAATGTCGCTGGCATCAACCAATTACATGATTGACGCCGGAGTACCCCAAAAACTATTGGGAGCCATTGGTGGCCTGGTGGATGGTCAGCTTTCTTTCCTGATTTTATTGTTGATTTTTTTGCTGATTCTCGGCGCCATCCTGGATATTTTTTCAGCCATTGTGCTGGTTGTTCCATTGATCCTGCCGGTTGCCATGCAGTTTGGTGTGGATCCGGTGCACCTCGGGATCATATTCCTGGCGACCATGCAGTTGGGATATATCACCCCCCCGGTGGGCCTGAATCTGTTTATCGCCAGTTATCGATTTGAGCGCCCCGTGCTCTCCATTTATCTTGATACATTGCCCTTCTTCTTTTTTCTGCTGGCTTCCGTTCTGGTGATCACGTTCTGGCCCTGGCTTTCATTGTTTTTGACCCGATAAAATTCCGTTTACACTGTCTGGTTGACCTGCGTCAGTTAGCAACGCCCTGAGCTCTGTTAAAAATTGCAAATCCAGTTTGCTCTTTGTTCGAGGTCAGATTTGATGATGGTTACTGAAGTCATGGTGACTGCAGTTCGTTTCGTGCGAGCCGGAGAGACGCTTGTTACTGCCTCGAGAATGATGAATCAATTTGATATTGGTTGTCTCCTGGTTGGTTCCGACGGCCATGCTGCCGGTATTCTGACTGACAGGGACATTGTCCTTCGGGGTGTTGCTTCGGGCGATGACCCGGCCACGATCACGGTCGCTGAAGTCATGACGCCTGATCCCGTGTTCTGCTGGGTGCATGATTCGGTAAGCCAGGCTGCACGGATCATGCAGGACAGCCAGGTTCGTCGCCTGCCGGTGTTTAACCACGATTGGTCCGTGACTGGTATCGTCACGATCAGTGATATCAGCAACCATGTTTCACATCGTATCGCTGGTGAGTTAATTGACGCGATCACTCAGCCGCACCATCATTCGTGCCGGTAGAATCACTCGCAATATTCTTCAAACAGACCCGATATCCTGGATAATCAGCTATTATTCCAAAACGATGTCCGGGGTCTTTCCGACTAATCTCGGTAAAATGGTGTTTCAAATTAACTATGCTATATAAACTTATGAAATATATAAATAAAAAATCTCAATCCACTCCTGTCGATTGCCTGTGGGTCATGATGTTGCTGGCAGTTGTTCTGAGTCTGTCACTTCCTGCAATTGCTGAAGAGAAAGCCGGGACCTGGGGAGAAGACACAAAAGTCATTCAATATGATCGATTCTTCATCGCCGGGCAGCCCGACGAGGCTGCGCTTGAAGAGGCTAACAAAAACGGTATCAACCTGGTCATCAGCCTGCGAAGTGAATCTGAACTGGACTGGGACGAAAGTTCAGCCGCTGAATCAATCGGCCTTTCTTACTACCAGGTGCCGGTCAATGCCAGATCACAAAGCCTGGCCGAAGGACCTTTCGACCGGATCAATGAAATTGTTGAGGCCAATCCTGATGCAAAAATCATGGTTCATTGTGGCAGTGGAAACAGGGCGGCCGCCTGGCTTGCTGTATACCTGTCAGAAGTTCAGCACATGGCGCCTGATGATGCAATTGACGTTGCGAAATCCAGCGGACTGACAAAGAAGGGTCTTGAAGAGAAAGTCCGAACTTACCTGAATCCCTGAACATCTGAACTCTCTCGGACTGCCATAAACATGTCCATCCATGGGACAAAAACCACTCTGAAGGTTGTAGATGTTTCCGAAGTTGAGGATCCAGTTTCTGTTCCGCCAGAGCATTTCCTTGAACCTCTCTGGCATTCCGGTGTGGTTTTACTGGGTGGGATGGACCTGGATCTGCAGCAATTCGAAGAATTTACGCATCGATTGTGTGACCATTTTCATCGCTCGGCTGCGCGAGATGATCTGCGCCAGTCTGACGGTGACGGCTATTCGGTTCGAACGCCTAAGGGTAACTTCACACTCCTGGCACACAATGAAGGAAGCTATCGGCCCTTCCAGCCGGCACACCTGGCATTCTTCCTGTGCATTGAAGGCCCCTCCAGCCGGGGCGGAGAGACTTTGCTGGTCGATGGTCGTTCCTTTTACCAGGCTCTGCCAGGGCAACTTGCCCGGACCCTTAAAAATGAAGGAGTCGTTTACTCCGCCCGTTGGGATACGGAAAGATGGCAGGCTGAACTGGGTGTTGAAGACATTCAGGAACTGGAAAACCTGGCAATGGAAAACCATGATTTTTCCTTCTCTTTTGAGAGTGATGAAATGCATTACCAGTGCAAGCGCAACGCAATTGTCGAGGATCTCCAGGGGGAGCCGGTCTTTGCCAACGCATTTCTCGCTCATCTGCCGGAAGTTACCCTTCCGAGGTACGCCCAGGCAAATCCTTACGCCAGCAAAACCAACAAGGTCTGCTTTGGTAGTGGAGATGTGCCTAGCGAGGCGGATATTCAAACCCTTATAGACATCCAGGATAAAGTGTCATACGAGCATGCACCAGCTGCGGGTGATCTGCTGGTTATTGATAATTCACGCGTCATGCACGGACGTCGTTCGACGGAAGGCGATTGCCGCAGAGAGCTTCTTACCCGTTTTGGTTATCTCAGAGAAGAATTCAAGCCATGACCTGGCGAGTCAGCTTACCTTAACAGGCCTTTGAGTTTGGCTGTAAACAAACCACCATGGTCATCAAAAACCCGGGCATTCGCCATTGAAATCACGCCTTCCCCGAGTTTCTTCAGGCCATAGTAATCAATTTCAACCTGGATATTCTCGTGATCCCGTATGGTTTTTCGGCTTGTGATGGCGCATTCCCGCATCCAGGTCTCGCGTTCCTTGGTTTCAAATCCTGCTGCAAGGTGGAGATAAATGTTGGATAGCTGAGCCAGAAATTCCTGGGTCGAGAAAATGGTCAGGTGAAACCCGCCCGGATCGGTAGGGGAAATGAAGAATGAAGTCATCCGGATTCGTGCGGTCAGCACCGGGCCGGAAACATCCAGCTCGTAAATCTCCCATGAGTCCTTCTTGACGCCTTCATCGATATAGGCAGAAGACAGGCCTGCTATTTGTACCCTCTCGAGCTTGTATTCCAGGTTTCGCGACATGGTTGCTTATCTTGTTATGTTGGTGAGAAAGGCATCCAGGCCTTTACTGAGATTGAATATGCTTTTTTCCGCCCTGGGGTTTGGCTTGCCACTGCCCCCTGATCCCGGCGTTCGATTGACATCGTACAGCACCAGTTTGCCATCGCTGAGTCCGAAATCAAACTTGCCGTAATCGAAACCCAATTGCTGGCGTTTTTCGCGCAGTTCAGGCGGTAGGGTTGATGAATCCAGGTCCTGGCGACGAATGGTATTGTGGCTCTTGATGATTGGTTCGTCTGATACGCACTGGTAGTAAATTTCGCGATCGCCGAGAAAGACCCATACCCGCAGCACATACTGGCCCTCTTCATTTTGTTCAGGACGAAACTTCTCAACCACCAGGTTGGGGTTGCGCCAGACACCTGACGGAACCTGGCCTGCCGATTCGTAAATCGGATATTCCTGCAGAAACTCAACCTTTCGCCACGGACGCTGGATATCAATTGCTGCATTGTGCTGCCCGGAGTCAATTCGCGCTTTAAGTTCACGCATGCCACCAAAATTCATGTCTGTCTTGACCAGGACAGGGCCCTGAAAACCAGAATCGCGTTTCACAATCTGGTCGCTGATGATGGATTTGGATATATCCAGCACGTTTCCATTAATGACAAGGGGATAGTGTCCAAACAGTCGCGAGTATTCTTCGGTGGTCTGGGTGATGTCGATGTGAGAAATGGCGATGTCAGCTTTGGGCGGTGTGACATCAGGTCCCCTGAGAATGACGATAGCAATGCCACGGTCACTCCAGTGTGATGCCAGTTTGTTCAGCAGGTAGTTGCTGTTTTCAAACTGATCTATCGCATGAGTGATGACAGCAATTCTGAGGTTTTCGGACATTGGGTCCCCTGATTTCCCTTTGCATGCAATCCTTACGAGGGCGACATTATAATGCCTGCCTGAACAGGATAAACCCGTAATGGATGACGCTTCCCCAACAGATCTGCAATCACCGGATTTTATTGACGACCCGTATTCTTTTTACAGGAAACTGAGGGATATTGGTCGACCACACTGGGCCGGGCATGTTGATCGTACTGGAACCAAAGGAATCTGGCTGATTACCCGGTACCAGGACGTTGCACGGGTGCTGAGAGACACCCAGGACGTATCCAAGGATGTCAGTCGACTGATTCCCGCCGGCCAGGTCACTGCATTTGACCGAATGCTTTTGAACCTTGATCCACCTGAACACACCCAACTCCGTGCGGTAATCGCACCGTTATTCAGTGTCACGCAGGTCGCCCGGCTGGAAGCGCTGATCGAAGGCATTGTGGAAAGCCTGCTGAGAGAGATGGAAACACGAGCGGAAACAGACTTTGTAGCTGACTTTGCAGTACCTCTCCCGATTCGTGTGGTTGCCGATATCATTGGTGTTCCCCGGGAGGATATGCCACTTCTGAAGAAGTGGACTGATGATCTGATCACCGGTCTCGATTCGGGCAGGGACAATGATTCTGAGCGGGAAAGGGTAGCCGCAAGTATGCGGGGGATGACCCGCTACCTCAGCGACCTGGTTGACAGCGGAATCCATCCGGACGGCAGCCTCCTTGATCACGTATCGGAAATCAGACTCAAAGACGGATGGCCCACAACCGACGATACATTGAGCCTGTGCCTGCTGATGGTGTTGGCCGGTCATGAAACCACGGTCAATTTGTTGGGGAATGGCTTGCTTTTGCTTCTTCAAAATCCCGAACAACTGGAAAAACTAAGAAACAATCCCGGGCTGACACGCAGCGCAGTTGATGAAATGCTGCGTTGTGAAAGTCCGTTGCAACGAGGTACCTACAGAATCACGCAGGTACCTTACAAAGTCGGTGGCGTCACGCTTGAGGTTGGCCAGCAGATTTCTGCTGTGATTGGTTCAGCCAATCGGGACGAGCACCAGTTTCCGGATCCGGATGTGTTTGATATTCAGCGAAGCCCTAATAATCACCTGGCTTTCGGGAAAGGAATTCACAAATGCCTTGGGGAAAAACTCGCCCGGGCAGAAGCCAGGATTGCATTCACTCGACTGCTGGAACGTTTTCCGGATATAGAACTGCTGGAGCCTAAACCGCGTTGGCAGGAGAAAACGCTCTTTCGCGGCCTCAAGTCATTGAAAGTGCGCATGTCGGCCTGAAAATGTCTTCGCAGAGAAAAAGAGTTCTATCCATCAAGGGTTCCGATGCACCCAATGCTTCGTGGTTTATCTACCTGTTTTTCATGGTCCACATGCTTGTATTTGGACTGTCGGGATTCCTGATGGCCTACTCCAGTGACGGCCCGGATGTCACTTTCCTGTACATGCACGGCGGCTTTGCCATATTCGTTTACATCATTTTTTACCTGGTGATATTCGGACCAGGATCCGTCGGATGGATGTTTATCAATGCGGGTTTGGGCCTTTTTGGAATTTACGCCCAGATCGACTGGATATTGTCTCGGTTTGGAAAATCAGCAGGAGATTTTCCGTTTTACATCCACGTCATTCCGTTCTTGTATTATGTTTTGTACACCTTCCTTCTTTATCAGTTCGTGCTCCAGGTCTTCGGGGCGCACAGGAATCCAGCAAGAAAACGTTTGGTGGAAACCACTTATGTAATTGTTTCATTGGTCATTTACAGCTGGTTATATTTCGGCCACAGGACAAGTTGACGACCGTGTTCAGTTCTGCTGTTCAGACTCGAACAACGCCTGGCTCACATGCTTCCAAAATCCGGCATCCCAGCCATACCTGTGCTGTTTCCAGTAGTCCTTGCTGATGCGTTCGCCGCCAGCGGAAAACAATTCGGTAAAGTAAATATCCCATGTTTCCCACTGGGTTTGCGATAACAATCCGCTCCTGTGCCTGGTGTATGCCAGCGCCCAGATATCGAGCATGTTGAGCTGATACTTTTCCCACCTGACAGCCTCCACGTCATTCAGCTGTGGGCTTTCGGAACGCATTTTTAAGAGGATCTCGGCCATTGTGGGGTCAGCGCTAAACTGGTCGGCCAGGTCCGCATGCCTTTCAAAAAGGATATTTTCAGTCTGCCCTTGCAGCGCATTGGTATTTTGCTGAATGGTGTAGGCCACAAACATTAAGGAAATAACTATCGCGACAGTACCGATGACTTCCGCCATGGCGGCCCACTCTGTCAATGTGAGTCTTCGCATAATTACACTCCCTGAACTTGTTGTCTCAATTATTATTCTTGAATATTTCTCCGTCTTTTATCACGAACACGACGTTTTCCATGGTCCTGATGTTTGTCAGTGGGTCGCCACTCACAGCAACAATATCGGCGCGTTTGCCGGCAGCGATCACGCCCCTGTCATCTACACCAAGGAGATCGGCGGCAAACACTGTTGCCATCTGAAGAGCGTAGGCAGGTTCGATTCCGTAGCCAACCAGCGCAGCAAATTCAGCGCCATTTTCACCATGAGCGAAAACGCCTGAATCGGTTCCCAGCGCGATGTTGACGCCAGCAGCATAGGCTTTCTGGATACTTTGAATCACCAATGGCTTCAGATATTCGTTCTTTTCAACAACTGAAGCAGGTGTTTCCGGCGGCATGTCCATTTCGTTGATATATGCCTGGGGTACCAGGTATGTGCCATTTTCGATCATCAGGTCAATTGACTCATCTGACAGAATGGAACCGTGCTCGATCGATGAGACACCTGCCAGAATGGCAGTGTTGATGCCTTCGGTTCCGTGGGCGTGTGCGGCAACCTTTAATCCCAGTTTTCTGGCTTCACGAACGATTGCTTCAAGCTCTTCCAATGAGTATTGCAGTGCACCAATCTCGGCGTTTTGAGAAAAAGAAAGTACACCACCGGTGGCACAAACCTTGATCACACGAACGCCGTGTTTCGCCTGGTAGCGGACGGCCTTGATGACCTCGTCCACGCCATCAGCGATCCCTTGTTTTGGTCCCATTTCCATAATGCCGGGAGCGAACCCGGTGACATCGCAGTGTCCACCCGTAATCGAAATTGCATGACCAGCAGGCCAGACGTCAGGTCCTGGTACATCTCCCCGGTTGATTGCCCGCATCAGTGCGACATCCGGAAAGCCAGGCCAGGCACCCAGGTCGCGCACCGTTGTAAAGCCGGCATCCAGGGTTAGCCTGGCAAATTTCGCGCCTCGGACCGACCAGTCCGCAGCCGTTTCATTGACAAATGCAGTTACCCAGAAGTCATCAGTGAAGTAGTCCATGGTGACGTGGGAGTGCATGTCGATCAGGCCGGGAAGCAATGTGCTGTCGCCGAAATTGATGACCCGGGCATTTTCGGGAATATTCTCCGGGTTAACTGATTCGACCAGGTTGTCACGAATCACGATGGTTGCGGGTTCAATCATTTCTCCCCGGGTTGCATCAAACATTCGATCAGCATTGAGAACCAGCAGCTCGGCATGCAGATTACCTGCAAGTAAAACGGACAGGATCAATGTCAGGGGACGCAGACATCTGGTGTTTTTCATTGGTTGTAGTTCTCCGTAAACCCGGGTTATTTAATAGTGGAATTCTGCAGGTCGATGGAGTGTACCCTTTTAAAGGTTCACAAGCGCACCGCAGGTGGGTAAAATGGCTCCTTTTTTGCGACCCGGTATACCCTGGAAATGATTAGAATCTGCCTTGCAATCCTGCTTATTGCAGCGACTTTCTCTGCCTTCGCCGATGGCACGATCGATGGCTGGGTGAGAGTCCACGGGCACCAATACCCGCTGCATCCGGTCACCATTCGGGTTTATGACGCAGAATCCGGCATCGAACTGGAACAGTTCCGTACCGAAAACAATGTTGATGGTACCTACCAGATCAACGGTCTGCCCAACGGAAATTACAAGGTTCACTACGATGCTCATTCGGAAATCTGGCGCTATCTCGATGAGATGGCCGGTAACCGATACTGTGACAATGCAG
Organism: Lysobacterales bacterium; assembly: GCA_035267185.1. Classification (GTDB taxonomy): domain Bacteria; phylum Pseudomonadota; class Gammaproteobacteria; order Xanthomonadales; family SZUA-36; genus JAUIBE01. The sequence continues at coordinate 15,523 of DATFLY010000053.1, forward strand.
GTTGTGATATCAAGGAAACCGGGGCTGTCATCACGGTGAATGATGACACCCGCACACTCAACATCAATCTGCTCGAAGGCGGCATGATGGGTGGGGAAGTGACCGATGATCGTCGCCGACCAATCGCGGGAGCAACAGTCGAGTTTTTCGACGAGTTCGGCGAACCGCTTTGTTGTGAGCGAATCACTGATGACCAGGGGAAATGGGCCAGGCCGGTTTATTTTCCGGCCAAGTACTACGTGCTGGCACGATTGGCAGAGCCCTCTGTCTACAAGCCGCAGGTTTACCCGCGTAAACCCTGCTCGAGCTGTGATGTAACCGAGGAAGGGACAGCGATTACTTACAACTATTTCGCTTCCTATCTTGGAGTGGATGCCAGGTTGTCTCCTGTTGAGCCCGGCTTCTCAGGCCAGGTTAAGGATGTGCCCCGCGCCAAGTATTCCGGTTCATGGTTTAACCCGGATCGTGATGGCGAGGGCTTCATCTTTGAAGTGCTTGATCGTCCTGGACCGGATGGGGTTGGATTTGAAGTCGTGGTGTTCTGGTTTACCTATACCCCGGATGGAAAACAGGCCTGGATGGTTGGAACCGGCGTTGTGGAAGGCCGCTTAGCAGAAGTCGATTTTCAAATTACTGATGGCGCTTCGTTCGGCCAGAATTTCGACGCCAACGACGTGGCGCGGAAGGAATGGGGTTCGATGCGACTTGAGTTTTTCAATTGCAGTTCAGCCCATGCCCAGTATGCTGGTCAATATGGATCGGGTCAGATTGATCTGAGTCGACTGTCAGCCATTGATGGCCTGGATTGCGATGATCCGGCCGGACAATCAGTCGATGGTAATGCCACCCTCTCGGGAGCCTGGTTTAATCCTGCTCGCGATGGGCAGGGCTTTATTGTCGAAGTTGTCAATGAATCCGATGTTCTTGCCTATTGGTTTACCTATGACACCGATGGCAGCCAGATGTGGATGCTGGGGCTGGGTGAGCTGGATGAATCCGGCAACACGCAGATTTCAATGCAACGATCATCCGGTGGGAACTTTGGTGACCGTTTTGATCCTGAGAGTGTGCAGCTATCTGATTGGGGAGAGGTCAGTATCGAGTTTGGCGAATGTGATGAAGCATCTTATTCGTGGAGTGCGCCTGAACCGTACGATGCAGGTGCCTATAACCTGACCCGATTGACGACTCTGAAAAACGCCGATTGTTGATATCAGCTTGATGTTGGCTGGTTGTTAATCTCCGTTCAGCATTTCCTGGTAAAGCGGAATCATCTCGTCGGAAAGAATCAGGAACTCAGGCTTGTCCTTGTATAACGAGATTCTGCCGTCGCCATATACTTCCCAGGAATCATTGACCATCGTTGGCTGCCCCCAGTCGTGCTTCAGCCTGGCAGACAACCTCGATTCTTCAGGTTTGCCTGTCAGAACCCAGATCACCTGTAATTTTCCATCCCCGAAAACCGCCTCGAATTTTCGTTCGAATCCTGCAAAGGAATAACCAAAGCAATCGATCTGTACCTGTTGATCAGGCTTGTTGGGTAACCAGATTCGTTCATTTTCATTAACAACCATTTGCGGGCATTGCTGTTCAAATTCAGGCAGCAACGCTTCAAGGCTCGCGGAGAAATCGAGAAGGGCAGGGATTTCGGTGGTTTCATTCTGCGTGCTCGTACCATTGCCAAGAACCGGATTGTTCCAGGCAAACAGATTGGGGTGGCGGGCATCTTCAGTCAGCCAGAGGAGCCGTGCGGTGGCTGAGTCCAGCCAGATTGTTCCTTCACGATAGTTTTCCATGCCCAGGTAGGTACCATCCGCTTCGCCAAGAGCTGAATGTGCAGAATCGGTATCAACACCATGTGCTTCCATCTGCACAAAAACCCCGTCAGCGATGACGAAAGCGGCGGTTTCAAAACCAATCGGGGTGCCTGTATAGCGCTTGCAAAGCAGGCTGGCTTCAGAATCTTTTGCGAGGGGGTAGTGGATTGTTTCCGATTCGATCAGGGTCGTTTCACTGCAATGCTTTTCTGCAAATGACTGTAGTTCATCCAATGAGGCACCCATTTGTATTCCGGTTATGGGTGAAACACTGTTCGCAGACACGACACCGGCAAGGCCGGAAAAAAGAAGGACGGCTCCAATCGAAGCCGTCAGGAGTCGTTCTTTACTGATCATATGGTTCTCGTGGCGACCGCGGGCGGTACTTTGGCAGCTCTGCGTGCCGGCCCGAGAACCGCAAGTTGACCGATCACGACAAGCACAAGCATTGCCGCCGGCACCAGGATGATCAATGAACCCGGATCGACATCAAAAGCTTCCACGAGGGCCATGTTCAGACCAATGGCCATGGCGGCGCCAATCACAACGCCTGCAGCACTGATCAACAGGTTCTCAAGCATAAAATACTGGGCAATGGCGCCTTTGGAAGCGCCCAGTGCACGACGTGTCCCAATCTGCTTGGTGCGTCGACTTACACTGAAGCTGGCGAGCCCCACGATGCCCAGTGAGGTGATCAGCAACAGCAGTATCACGGTGAATGTCAGCATCTTTATCATGGATGAATCGCCACGATAGGAGCGTTCGCGGGTTTCATCCATGGTCTGCATGTTGCGAACGATCCTGTCCTTGTTGCTGTTAGCAAGCATTTCTTCTACCTGGGGCATCAGCTGATCGCGCATGCCGGGCTCGGTGCGAATGATGTACCGGGTTGAACCGAACAGGGTGTGTTGTGGCACCAGCATGGTTCTTTCCACACCTGACCAGCCATTCCACGCTGCCTGCATCCGGTCAACGATGCCAATTACCGTGACGGGTTCGTCGTCGTTGATGTAAACCGTTGCGCCCAGGGCGCTGCGCCAGTCATCCGGAAACATTGCCTCAGCCATGGCTTTTGTCAGAATGGTCCGGTCCGGCCAGCTTGTGTCCGACCGCTCGCGCCAACCTACATCGGATTCGTTGAAGTTTTCTCCAGCGACCAGTTCAAGGTCGTAGGTATCCAAAGCATGCTCGTCGACAAAATAAACGGCCACACCCGTCCCTTCGATTTCGGCGCCTGGCTCCGTCTGGAGGCCCATGGACCAGCCGCCACCCAGCAAGGGGACAGAATTGCTTTGAATGGCATTCACCACGCCGGGCATGGACCTGATTGCAGCCAGGTCTTCCCGAATGGTCACTTCCTCGTTGAAGTCAGGTGCAAACGAATTGCTGGATACGAAGAATATATTGGGCTCGTCGATGCCAGTGGGTCGTTCCATGGCGGTTTTACGTTCCTGGATGATCGAAATGGCATTCACCATGATCGCCAGTGTGACCGCCATTTGCAGTGCGATCAGAATCGCGCCGGTCTTGTTACGCATCATCGCGCGCCAAATGGGTCCGATTTGCATATTCAGGTCTCCTTACTGCGTTTTCAGTTGGCTTGCCGGCATGATGCGGACGGTTTGCCAGGTCGGGTACAGGCCTGCCAGTAAAGCAGAGAGAATTGCCAGGCCAATGGCGGTCATGACCATGACCCAGTCCATGCCCACCAGGTTTTCTACAAATTCACCAAAAAGGACCTCGATTCCCTTCAGACCAAGGAGGGTCAGTCCCACACCAAGCACCCCACCGCCCAGTCCGATCATTCCCGCTTCGATCATGTGTTGTGTAAAAAGGTCTGATTTGCGGGCGCCAAGGGCACGACGGACACTGATGTCGCCGGTCTTGCGCATGAATTTGGCCAGCAACAATCCAATGGTATTGAGGAGACAAACCACCAGGAAAAGAAGCGAAAGACCCATCATGACCCGCGCATCTTCCTCGACGATTTCTTCATGCTCCATCCACTCCATGACATCGTCCAGCCGGTTATTAAGTGGTCTGGGGAATCGCCCGAGAGTCTTCTGTTCTTCAACATAGGCATTGAGGAACTGCATGTACTCCTGTTTTTCGGACTCGTTTCGCAGCTCCGCCCAGAACTGAATCCAGACACACTCGGAGGCCTTGAATGCTTCAAAGCCGTCGCCGTCGGAAGGCTTCCAGCAATTGGTATTGCCATTGCGTGGAAGTTCATACTCAACCGCGACGTTGAATGGAATGAAAATTTCCTCTGGCACATCAAACGGGTTGTTAGTCACATCATAGAATTTCGGCATCGGGAGCCACTCATCGAGTACGCCCACCACCCGAAAATCCATGCCATTGAGTCGAACACTTTTGCCGACCGAGTCTTCGCCACCAAAGACCTGCTCGTTGATCTCACGGCTGAGAACGACCACCTGCTCAAGGTTTTTATCGGCATTGTCGTCCCAGCCGCCGCCGTAGAGGAATGGTGTTTCGAACATCGGGAAAAAGTCAGCCCAGGTGTTACGGGTATCGACCATGAAGGGTCGCTCGTCCGGATTCTCGGGTTCAAGGACAAGGCCTGACCGATTGCTGGCAACCTGTCGAAACGCTTTGCCCGCATTCATCAGCGCCATGGCGTCGGTATAGGTCACCTGATCGGGTGGTTCGAATCCATCCTCGGGATCACTATTGGGATCCCAGTTGTCCAGCTGGACATAGAACAGCTGGTCTGACTTCTGGGGGATGGGGTTGTTGGACATGGTGTAGTTGACGGTAATGGTCGTCATGCTTGCACCGATGCCGACGGCAATTGCCGCCACCATGAGCAGGCTCAGCAGCGGATTGCTCCTGATGCTCAACCAGCCGAGTTTGAGGTAATAGCGAAACATGGGTTTGTCCTATGCGGTGGCGACTTCGGCAAGTTGTGGGTTGGCACTGGAGTCACTGACCCGGCCGTCACGAATATGAACGTTTCGGTTTGCCATGGATGCGAGGTTATCGTCATGAGTCACCATGATGATGGTGGTTCCTGACATGTTGATGGAATTGATCAGTTCCATGATGCTCATTGCCATCTTCGAATCCAGGTTACCGGTTGGTTCATCCGCAAGCAGGAAACGTGGATTGCCCGCAAGAGCCCGGGCAATGGCCACGCGTTGCTGCTGTCCGCCTGATAATTGAGATGGCAGGTGCTTCATACGAGAGGTGAGACCCACGGTTTCCAGGGTGCTTTCGATTCTGCGTTTACGCTCGGCACCATTGAAACCACGGTATCGCAGCGGTACATCGACATTGTCGTAAATATTCAGGTCAGGGATCAGGTTAAAACCCTGGAAGACAAATCCGATTTTTTCATTTCGGACCCTTGAGGTCTCAGCGTCTGAAAGCGAGGAGACATCCTTGCCATCAAGCAGGTATCGACCACCAGTGAATCGCTCGAGCAAACCGGCAATGTTGAGAAAGGTCGTCTTACCTGACCCTGAAGGGCCGGTGACTGCAACAAACTCTCCTTCTTCGACATCCAGAGTGAATTCCCGGAGGGCATGGGTTTCCACCGAGTCGGTGCGATAAACCATTGAAATATTCTCGAAGCGAAGCATGAATGTTCTCCTTGATGCCAGTTATTTATATTTGAAACAGATAGTTAAGTAAGGTTTATTGATAAACAGGTTAATCCGTGACCAAAACGGTATCCGCCCCGCGAAATGCGTCGATGCTTGAAATCACCACGCTTTCACCAGCGTTCAGTCCGTTCGCCACCTCCACCGCAGAAAGGCTGCGAGCGCCAATCTCGATGGATCTTCGTTTTGCAATCCCATCCTCTCCCAGGACGTATGCCACTCTGCCGCCACCGGAATCCAGAAATTGTCCACGCGGAAGCGTCAAAACCTGTTGCTTTTCTTCCATCAGGACGCGAGTGGTCAACCGCTGGTTCTGGCGTAATCCCGGTGGCATTTCACCTGAAAAGCGAATTCGTGTTGTGACCTGGTTCTGGATGATTTCGGGGGAAACGGATACAAGGGTTGCGGAGTAGGGCTGGTTGCCCACCAGCACCTCGGCTGCCATGCCAAGCCCAAGGTCGTCGGCATAGCTCTCGGGTACCTGGGCTTCGACTTCGAATGCAGTCAGGTCCACGACCGCCATGACCGCCTGGTTTGATGCCACCTTGGCCTTCTGATCTACCAGAAGGTTGCCGACAATGCCGTTGACCGGTGAGCGCATATTGAGATCGTCAACCTGCCTTTGCATGTCATTGAACAGGATCTGCTGGCGATTCAGTTCGAGTTCGCGGGTCTGTAACTCAAAACTGAGCCTTTCTTCGTCCAGTTTTGCGTCTGCAACTGCGTGCTCATGTGCAAGCCGGCCATTTTCCAGTTCGTCCTTGGTCTTTTCGTAATCAATTTCAGATATGGCTTCAATTTCGTAGGCTGATTCAGCACGTCGTCTTTCACGTTCTGCCGCGATCAGCGCAACCTTGGCAAGATCAATGTTCTTCTGGTTATCGAGCACCTTCTGGCGCGCCTCGATTCTTTGTCGATCAAGTTCCACCCTGAGGCTGTCGAGTGTTGCCTGTTCACGCTGAAGGCGATTTTGAAGCTCGGGGCTGTCCAGGATGGCAAGCACCTGGCCTTCGCTGACCTCGCTGCCAGCTTCAACCTGTAAAGTGATGGTGCCTTCTGCAGGGGCAAAAAGGGTCGGGCTGACTGCGGCAACCACGCGGCCCTGAACGGATACGTCACGCACCAGGTCACCCAATTCCACGGTTGCTATTCGCAGGCGATCCAGCGGCACGGTCACGCTGGAACCTGCCCAACGTTGCACTGCGGGTACGGCCCAGAATGAAACCAGCACCAGTGCGACCGCCATACCAGCGATGACCAACCACCGGGTGCGATTGGGTCCTTTTTCAATCACAACATCCTGCTGGGATGTATCTGCAATTTTCATGGATTCTTCTCCCTCTTCAACTCTAGGACGCAGACACAGCGAAATTAGTTACGGCACATATGGTTTTAGATGCTTGTGAACAGAAAAAGGCTTAAGTGTCGCCTTGAAAAAGTTGGTCGACGATCGCTGCATTCGCGTTAAAATATCGGCTGATCAATCAGATTAGTCCCCACCATGAATGACAAAACTCTCGTTAAGACCCACAAGTCATTTGGCTTCGTTGATTTTCTCTGGCGATGGCTGCTGGCCCTGTTGCTGGTTTTTCTGAGCTACAACCCGAGCGGGTGGTCGTGGTTTCATTGGGCGCGATTGGCATTCAATGGAGAGGGTCTCGGCCCGATTCATTACTTTACTGGTGTGATTCTTGTGGCAGGCTGGACCATGCTGATAATCGCGACTCAGCGGAGTCTCGGCATGCTCGGCAGCATCATCGGGGCGGCCCTGATCGTTACAGGTCTATGGTTACTGGTTGATATTGGCGTATTGAGTGCAGGTTCAATGAGCGCCATTTCCTGGCTGGCCCTGTTTGCTTTGGCGACACTCCTGGCGGTTGGCCTGAGCTGGTCACATGTCTGGAGGAGATTGAGCGGGCAGCTTGAGGTCGATGATGATTAACCTGGACATTGCACCAGGGATTCGCTGGTTTTTACCGCTGTCAGGTCCGCCCTGGTGCAATATTCAGGCTAACCTGTATTTTGTATTCCCAGGGCGATGCCTTTAACGGTTGCTTTTAACGCATTCAATTGCGATTCGTTCTCACGACCTCCCGCGCGCCAGCGATGCAGGAGATCAATCTGCAACAGGTGAATGGGATCCACATAAGGATTTCGCAGGCGAATGTTTCTCTGCAACACCCGTTGATCATCCAGAAGTGAGTTGACTCGCTTGAGCTCGAGTATCGAGCGAGTCGCCAGCTCAAACTCCTCCCTGATCAGATCAAAATAGTGCCTTTGTCCCGGCTCCGCCAGGTTGGCATAACGCTGTCCCAGTTCCAGTTCTGATTTAGCCAGGACCATCTCCACGTCGTTGATCATTGCCCGAAAGAAAACCTGCTCATCCAGCAACTGCCTGAGTCGTTCGATACCGAATTCACCAATGGCGGCATTGATTGCTGTTCCAAAACCGTAAACACCCGGAAAACCCATCCGGGTTTGTGCCCATGAAAATACCCAGGGTATGGCTCGCAGGTTTTCAATTCCCTGTCCTGACCGTCTCGAAGCCGGTCGTGAACCAATATTCAACCGCTCAATAACATCAAGGGGCGTTGCGGCCCGAAAATAAACAGGAAATCCCGGGTCGCCATAAACCAGATCCTTGAACGTCTTGCGGGAAAGGGTTGCCATATTGGAGAGAATGAGACTCTCTTCTTCATTGAACGCCCTGGTATTGCTGCCAAGGCTGTGTGAAATCGTGGCGCCGGTGACCAGCTCAAGGTTTCTGAGCGCCAGGAATCGCACCCCGTATTTTTGATTAATGACCTCTCCCTGTTCTGTCATTCTAAGGTAGCCGCCCACCGTTCCGGGTGGGGCACCCAGTATTCCGTTGACCAGGTTGCCGCCGCCGCGGCTAACCGTTCCCCCTCGACCGTGGAAAAACCTGATCGAAACATCCAGTGACTCACCCGCCCTGACCAGTTCACGTTGCGCCTGGTAAAGCGCCCACCTGGAAGAAACAATGCCACTGTCCTTGCTGCTGTCAGAATAGCCAACCATGATCGTCTGACGGTTCTGCAGCTTGCGCAGGTGTTCCTGGTAAATCCCATACTTTAGTAGATCCCCAAGTATCGCCGGGCCAGCATCAAGATCCTGCACCGTCTCCAGCAATGGTGTGACTTCCAGTGGCAGGGTTGAATCATTCGCACCATTCGCCATTTCGTTCAGCGCCAGAACAGTCAGCACATCGTCGGCGCCCTGCGCCATACTGATAATGAACATGCCAATCGCCGCAGGGCCAAAAGTATTGCGAGCCGATGAAATCGCCCTGAATACATCAAGGGTTTCGGATGCCTCTTCAGAAAGCTGATCAGTGTCTGGTACTTGCGGCCAGTTGGCTTCTGCAAGATGTTTAGCGAGTCGGTCTGCCCGACGCCTGGCATCGAAAGACTCCCAGTTTTTCTCTCCCAGTAGTTCACCTGTGACGCGACGATGGAGCAGGGCGTCTTGCCGAACATCAAGCGTTGCAAGGTGAAAACCGAATGTCCGGATCCGGCACATCAGGCGATCCACACCAAACTGACCTGCATGTCGGCCTTTGTTGGCCAACAGGCTTTGACTGATCTGCGCAACGTCCCCGGTAAATTCCGTTGTTGTTTCGTAAGCTGCGTTTTCGCCCGCCAGTGTTGCCTTCAGTCTGGCCTGAACTAAAAGCAACAAACACCGGTATGGCATATCTGCATAGCGCTCTGGCAGCTCCCGGTCGACATGGGGTAACAATTTCCGGTAACGGGTAACCTGGTCCAGAACTTCAGTGGAAACACTGATCTCGGACAATGACTGGCTAAGGTAACGGGCCAGTCGACCCACTTCCCTGACATAGCGTCCAATGATCACCTTTCGCTGCTGACCCAGTGTGTCGAGTATGGTCCTGGAAGTGACATTGGGATTTCCATCCATGTCACCCCCGACCCAGGATCCGCAGCGAAGGATTGGGTCAGGTGAAACCGAGCCCTGGTCATGACCCAGGTGACGCTGACTGGCTTTTTCAAGCACGTCGTAGAAAGCAGGCACCACCCGGTACAGAATTTCGGTCAGGTAGAAGAGGATGTTGTCGAATTCGTCAGCGACGGTGGGTTTGGAATGCGGCTCAAGCCTGGTCTGCCATGCCGAGGTGATGGCTGCACGTATTCGTTGAATGGCCAGTTGCTCTTCCCGGGGGGTCAATTCCGGATTAAGACGTTCCACCAGTCGCAGGACAATGTCGTATTCCTTTTCGAGAATGGTGCGCCTGGTGGCCTCGGTCGGGTGCGCGGTGAATATCGGCAGAATTTCAGTCTGGTTGATGGCCTCGGAAATTTTATCGGCATTGAAGCCATCCGACCTGAGTTGCCGGAACACATCTTCCAGGCTGCCACTCTGTGGTTCCGCCTCGGCGCGTTGATAGACACGGCGTCGGCGAATTCGATGGACTTTTTCAGCCAGGTTGACTGCCCGCAGGTATGTGGAAAAAGCATGAATCAGGCGGTGTACCTGGTCATCGTCAAGCCCACCCAGCAATTCCTCCAGTTCTGAGGATTCGGAGTTTGCTGATTCCCTGTTTCGAATGGATGCCTTGCGAACCTGTTCGACCAGTTCCAGTAACGAAACGCCATGCTGATCAACCAGCATTTCTCCAACCAGTGAACCAAGCAAGCTGACGTCTTCACGCAGTGGCTGGTCCTTTTCCGGCAGTTCAATTTTCCTGATTTCAGAATCCATTGGGCTAGGTTACATCAATCGATACTGTGTGCGAGGTTGGGCGACAATTGACCTGGCTCACTGGTTCGTTGGTGGGCTTGCGTTTAGAATTGCCCGGATACCAGTCACGCAGAACAGGACACCACGATGTTTCTCCAGGTCCCCGAATTATTGACGCCGCAAGAGGTCGCCCGACTGCGCCAGATTGCCAGCCAGGCCAAGTTTCTGGATGGACGTATGTCCAACCCTGGAAACAAGACCAAGGATAACCTGCAGGTCGACCTGAACCATCCCGGATACCAGGAATCATCCCAGATCATGTCCAATGCCCTGCAAAGAAACCAGACGGTGGCTGATTTTGCACTTCCCAGGGTTCTCGCACCACCGTTGCTTTGTAAATATGATCCCAAAATGAAGTATGGCGCGCATGCTGACACCGCTTATATCACCACTCCGGGCGGAAGAATGCGCACCGATGTTTCCTGCACCATTTTTATTGCTGAGCCGGACAGCTATGAAGGTGGCGAGTTACAGATTTACCTGGGAACCGAGGTTCTCAAGGTCAAGTTTCCTGCGGGTCATGCCATTATCTACCCCTCACACACATTGCACGAGGTTTTGACTGTGACTTCCGGGCAACGCCTGGTCGGTATTACCTTTATAGAAAGCCTGGTTCCCAATACTGAACATCGGGAAATGATTTTTGAGCTGAATGAAGTGGCCGCACTTGAAGGCTACAACATGAAGATGGAGAATCGAGTCCGCCTCGATACAGTCAAGAGTAACCTGATTCGAATGTGGTCAACCTGACCACGATTAATCAGGCATCAAGTTTCTGCAAAGACTGAACTGCCGGATGGAGTTTCGCCAGTCTTCGAATCCATGAAAGACCGCGATCAATCTCCGCCCGGTTTTTTGACTGGGAATCCCGGATGACATCTGCCCTGAGTTTGCTTGAATACGAGTGCTCAGTGGCCTTGGAATATTGCCCGAGGGTAGGGGAACTGGCGATGCGGTTGACCAATTCATCGTGTGAGGGCAGGCCAAAGTGATCACAAAGCCTTTTGATGCAGCCTGGCAGATCGGCAAGGAAATCATCGAAATCCAGGCGCATTAAACGCCCACCCACTGATTGCCTGATCTGTTCACGGGTTAAAGCCTCGCATACCCAGCTTGCGGCTATCAGTTCACCGGGGCTGAGCTCCCAGAGCGGTTGCGGCGATTCGCCAAGGAAGGAAGTCAATCGCCTCATTCGTTCTTGTGCATGCCCTCGAATATCCACCATTGAATTTGCACCCCCTAAAATTACGGCCAGGTAGGGTCCTGCGGCCATGGAAAGATAAACAGCCACGGAGTCGGGGCGCGCTTTCATCAGCGTGGCGCCAATCCTGGCTGAAGAGCTGGTCGCTTTGACAATGGCGCATTGCCGATCATTACGACGCCGACTCCAAAGCCGCAACATGATTTCTGTCCAGGCATCCACCTGCGCAGGTGAAATGAGATGGTCCGGCTCATCACGCCGGTCGTGCATCACAGCGAGATCTCTGAGTACCAGTGGTTCACGCAGCGACTGCACTGTTCCGGTCTCATCGAGCAGGCGCGAAACCAGGGTTGAACCGGTGTGCCCCATGTGGAAAATATAATGCAAGGGGTTGGAGGGCGCGGGATCATGTAACAGGGTCTGCTGGATTTGTTGAAACTGAATCCATCCACCCAGGGTCTGATTATTGAAGCTGCGACCGTCAAGGAAGGCGGCGCCTCGATAGGCACCTTCCGGCATCTGCACGAAAAGGCCGTTTTGTTGAATCAGGTCAAGCTGATGCAGGTGAAGTTCAGGGCTCGTTGTGACCTGAGGCCACAGCCGTTCTATCGCATGTTGAGGTAAGTTGGTTTCGGTCGTCATGGGGTTTGTGTTTTTATGGTAAATACCATGCTCAAAACAACATCAAAAACTCTTGTGCTGCTGGCGTTTTTTGCCATCACTGAAATTGCTGGTGCAGGTCAGCTGTCAGACAATATTCGTATCAGCAGCAAGTATATGGGATACGACCTGCAGTATCGCGTCTTCACGCCGGATGGCATAGAAAGTGATGGCAGGTACCCGGTCTTGCTTGTGACAGACGGTGCCATGTACATCCAAATGGGGATGCCCCAGGTGGTTGATGAGCTCGTGGCTGCTGGCGCCATACGTCCTGTATTCGTTGTTTTTGTCGACAGTCGCAACCCGGACAACCTTGATGAGAGTCGGCGAAACTCCGAGTTCATGTGCAAGATTGAGTACGTGAATTTCTTTAATGCGGAATTGCTTCAGGAACTCTACAAAAACTACCCGATCAGCGCAGACAGGGATGACACAAACATTCTGGGATTGTCTTTTGGTGGGCTTAACAGTGCCTGCTTTGGCGTGATTACTTCAAAGACCTTCTCGGGCATTGGAATGCATTCACCTGCAAGTGACAAGCATGTCCGCGAGGTTTCAAAACTTTACCAGCGCAATGAAACCCAACCACTCAGGATTTTTATATCTTCAGGAACTCGCAACGACAACCTTCGTTCTACCCGACGTTTTCGTGATGTGCTGGAAGAAGAGGGTTACGAGGTCACCTATGTTGAGAACAAGGGCGCCGCACATAACTATGAAAACTGGATCGAATTACTCGACGACGCCCTGATTACCCTGGTGCCGGCCGAATGAATCCGGTCTATTCAGACTCGCTTCCGGCCTGGTCGGAGAGACTCACGCACCTGGGCACATTGTCCAACGCGATGCGGGTCAGGGGAATCGTTCCCTGAACACCCGGTGACGTGACATCGTAAGTCAAAACGGCATTTTCACAACTGGACCACGTGATGGTAATGGTTCCATCCAGCACCTGTGATGGCATGGGCTGAGCGGAGTTGAATATCCCACCGCTTGTGAGTTCGATATCAAGTGTTGCGGTATCGCCGGTGTAGGATCCAAAAGCCGTCAGCCATCGATGACCTGGCTCGCCAAGAATGGCGGTAATATCAGCATCCGGGCGCTCGGTATCATAGGTGAACCAGGCAAGAAAGACCTCTCCACTGTCCGGGAAAACCGTGACAAAAAAGCCCTGGCCCGGGGTGGTTGAGTTGAACCAGGCATCATTGAGCCCGGCATTGATAGTGAAATCGCCGGTCTGTTCCCGCAGCACAACCGCATTGGGTTTCATTAATCCACCGGAACCAATCGGAACAATGCTGTTGATTAACTGGCCCTGGTTGTCATACAGCCGCACAGTGGAATCGCCGCCGCTGCCAATGATGATGTCGCCGTTGGGGTAAAAATCGACACCTTCAGGCATCAGGATGCCGAGGATGAAATCGTTGAGAAAATTACCGTCTGAATCAAAAAGGCGAACATTGCCGCCATCGAAATCATTCACCAACATCTGCCCGAGGTTGTTAAACCAGATATTGGTCGGGCCGGTGAGGCTGTCATCGATAAAGAACCCGATGTCATTTCCGTCGGTATTAAAACGCCGAACGAAAGCACCATTGTAGGAAGAGACATAAAGGTCCCCAACATTGTCCCAGTCAAGACCGATGGCCTGGTTGACGCCAATGCTGGTGAAATCATCAACAAACGTGCCATCCAGCTGATAACGGCGAACCGGTGCGTTGTTATTCCACTGAAGAACGTAAAGCAGTCCGTCGGGGCCGATTTTCATCCGCGTCGGACCATTCACAACGTTTGCGAAGGTTTCAATAAATGCGCCAGTGCTGGCGTCATGACGATTGATCTGTCCGCTGCTGAGGTTGGAAATCAGAACCGTGTTGCTGCCTTCAAGGAACAGGATGTCCTGAGGCCATGCCAGGTTCTGATTGATGAAAATCTCGGGATTTTCGCCATTTTCATCATACTTCAGGATCTTCCAGGGCGGGTTCTGGAAATTGCCCGCATCACTGACGTAAATATCAAAATTCTGAGCTGGCAAAGTGCTGGCAAATGAGCACGCAAGCAAAATCAGCAGAAGGTTTCTCATATCCTTTGACACCTTTTAGTTTATTACTGCCTGCATAAATTAACACAAGACACTGTTGCAGGAATTGGTTTTCTGCCTCCACCAGCACCCGATACTCCTGGTTTTCCATTGCGATTCATGCAAAAAAAGCAGGGGCCCGTCCGGGCCCCTGGGTTTTCATCATGGTGAAAGACTGGTATCAATACTCGGGCCCCTCCTCGTACTCCAGGCCAACTTCTGCAGCCTGACGCGCGACCACGTCATAGAGCTGTGCGTCCAATGAATCTTCAAATCCACCGGCTTCCTCCTCTTTCTCTGCGATAAATGCGTCACGGTCCTTTGCCAGGATCTGGATCTTCTTCTGAATGTCTTCTCGCTGCCCAGCAAGTACCGCAATGTGTTGTGCCTGCTCTTCAGGTGCCATCGCCTTGAGTGACTCCGGAAGTGCTGCTTCATCAAGCTCTTCAAGGGCCACATCGCCACTGGCAACGGCATCTACAAGCTCATTTTCACCCAGCAGATTTTTTCTTCCACCAGCGCTGCTGTTGAATACAGCCCGGCGTGCACGTGACTCAACAGAAGCGCCCTGGTTCAACTTTGCAGTTGCATCTGTTTTTGCCTTCATGCGGCTTTTTTCCTCGTCATTACCGTAGTAAAGACGCGTGTCATCCAGCTGTTTTGCAAGCCTCGCCAGTTCATCATCAAACGGGGTGTTAACTGCCACTGCGTTTCCAGCCTGGCTGACGTGCAGGAAGTCACCATTGCCAAGGCTTGCAATCGCGTTCCACGGATCAACGGTGACCCCCATGTCTCCGCACTGAATGGTATTGACCACGATTCCCCTGGTGCGAGCGGCCTGGACGATTTCCGGATACTGTGTCTCGTTGTAGTCCATATGCGGTGGTGCATCGCCCACCAGGAAAATCACCCGGTATGCCTGGTCGCCTTCACTCCAGGACATTTTGTGGACAGCATCATTGAGTGCCTGGTTGACGCTCTCCGGAGTGTCGCCTCCACCACCGGCCTGAAAATCCATCAATGTTGCATAAACACTGTCCAGGTCACTGGAGAGGTCAACAACCCGGGTTACATATTCATCACCGCGATCACGGTATGCCACCAGTCCGATTCGAATTTCGGGCGTGGGTTGGGCAGACGCCATGGTGCTGGCAATTGACCATATGTTTTGTTTCGCAGCCTCGATCAGTCCGGACATGCTGCCGGTGGTGTCCAGTGCGAAAACAACATCAATTTTGGGTTGTTGTTTGCTTATCAGGTGTTGCACAGGCTGTGGGTCAACCACGATGTTTTTCGCCTGTACGTGAGGGTAGAAAAGCACGGCGCCCAGTGAAGCGGTGAACAGGGTCATGATAAAGAGTTTGGTTCTCATGGGAGTCTCCTATAAAGGTAAATGGTTTGATTAACCTGGTTGGTTGAATAACTGGCGCAGTGCTGAATCTGCACGGCGCCTTGCATGTTCAAATTGCCGGTTGTCGTCTTTTTTGTTCCTGTTCCTGGCCGAACCGGAGATTTTGCGCGGTATCAATATCCAGACGGCCTGGACCAGGAAAAAGCACCAGGTGGCCAGAAATACGCTCCCGGTTCGCATGAAAGCCCACGAAAATGTCAGCACTGCGAAGGCTGACAGGGCAAAATCGATGATGGCCGGAACCATGCTGTCGTAGGCATAAAATGAACGGATCAGCCATATGATCCCAGCATGAATCAGCAGGTAGAACGGCAGTGAAACGTTCAACCACCAGCAAACAGCGGTGAGTAGTCCCCATGCTGTCAGCGTGACCACACGCCCATTGCGCGCGCCGGTCGCCTGAAACAGGTAGACAATGTAGGCAAGACCCAGTAACGGGGCGGTCAGCTTGATAACTGCCGGAACAGCCGATGTCAGCGCAAGGCCTGTGACCAGGACGCTTGCCATAATCGCCAGTGCTGCAGCGACGATCACCCCATGCCAGAATCGAGGCCGGCGATTCATGAATCACCCCGAAGGGCTTTTTCACGCAGGAATGCGATTTCCACTTCTTCGTCGGTGATTCCGGTGCCGAATCTGCCTTCGGAAACCGTGTCGGAACCGGCTTGCCCCTGGTGATTGTTGCTGACAAACAACTCTGCTTTCTGTCTCAGACCTTCGAGCGTTCGGCTGTTTTCATCCAGAAGTTCACGTTCCCGTTTCAGATAACGCTCGTTTGCTTTTAGCTGGGTCTCCAGGCTTCTGATCTGGCGCCTGGAATGAAGCTTGCGACGAATAATCCCTTTAGCGAGTTGTTCCTTTCCTGATTGAAAACACAAGTCCAGTTCTGTTTCGAGCTCAGAAACTGTTTCATCGATAAGCTTTCTTTGTTCGGTCAGGGTTTCATGTTCATTGGCACAAACGTTGATACGGTTCTCACTCTTGGCGAGTTCGTCTTCCATATCCCGAATGGCCTGTTTGAGGATTTGCTCGGGCTCCTCTATCTGGTCGAGGACTGCGTTAAAGTCCGCCCTGAAGAGCTGCGAGACGCGGTTCAGCAATGCCATGATTTGTCTCCTTTGCTTGGATTTGCAGAGCCATGGTATTGAGAGAAGGCGAGCCGGATAAGACACGCATTGGTAAAATGATTGCCTGAAAATTTACCTAAAAATTACAATCCGGATGATGGGCAATAAGCTACTCTGCTGACATGAAAAACGACATTCACATATTGGTGATTGAAGACGAAGCGGCGATCCGCGAAGGTCTGATCGATGTGCTGGTGTACCACGGCTACAGCGTCGACAGTGCTGAAACGGGTCCAAATGGCCTGAAAATGGCCGGATCAGGTCAATACGACCTTATTCTCCTGGACATCATGCTGCCCGGAATGGACGGCTACGAAATCTGTGATCGAATTCGCAGCGATGATCGTGAGCAGCCCATTATCATGCTGACAGCCCGTGATTCAGACGACGACATCGTAAAAGGATTGCGTCTGGGTGCAGACGATTACGTCTCTAAGCCATTTTCAGTTCAGCAACTGGTGTTACGCATTGAAGCGGTGTTGCGCAGATCAAAGGCAGGCATGGAGCAGGCACGCAGTATTTCGCTGCCCAATATGACCATTGATACGGAGAACCTGACAGGGACCGGGTCGACAGGGACCGGGTCGACCGGGCAGGTGCCGTTTACGCGCCGGGAAATGGACTTGCTGATTTACCTGGCACAACATCATGAGAGGCCTGTCTCAAGGGAAGAATTATTATCAAAAGTATGGGGTTATGCGAGAAACCTCGAAATAGAAACACGCACAGTGGACATCCACATTGCCAAGATTCGGCGCAAAATTGAAGATTCTCCCGCCGAACCTCAAAACCTGGTGACGGTCAGGGGTGCAGGTTATCGACTGATGCTGGCCGATTAGTCATGCTATTTGGCCTGTTTGACAAGATCGATGACAAGCGCCGCCTGCGCTGGCTGCTGTCATTGCTGTTCCTGGCGTTGTTGATTCCGACTGCCGCCGTTTTATGGCAGGCCTATGGCCAGATCCAGTGGGAGTCCTTTCACCAGCACCGCAGCCAGGCGGAAAATCTGACCCGACAGATCAATGCCGACATCACTGATCAGTTGTATGCTGCAGAAAATCGCAGTTTTGCAGAGTATTCTTTCCTGAATGTCAGTGGTGATCCGGACGCCGGATTCCTGCAGCTCTCGCCCCTTTCCAATTTTCCTGTGGTGCAGACCTTCCCCGGAGTCATCGGTTTTTTCCAGATCAATGCCGATGGCAGTTTCTCCACACCCCTTTTACCGGGGGTAGGAACAAGTACTGAGTTGCTGGGAATTGACAGCGACGAGTATCGAGAGCGTCAACAGCTTGCCGAGAGAATCAGGACAACGCTCGCGGGAAACAATCTGATTGTTGATCGGGTCGGGGCAGCTGGAATCGAGGCGCCCGGATCTTTCGATGAGTTGAAAGAGGGTGCCCGTGGCAAACAAAAGCGAGATGAGGATGAACTTCGCCAATTAAATGCGCCGGTTCCCGAGGAGGTGGCTGAACAGGTGATTGATCCGACCACCCGCGAAAACCAGATTGGAGCACTCGCCGAGGCTGAGCCCGAGTCAGAAAAAGCCAAAGTTCAGGGCAATGTTCAGGACAGCCGCAAGGACCAGTATGCGCGGGTCCGGGACCTGCAATTTGATGATTCCCTGCAAAAGAAATCCGAAAGCGCAGATGAAGAAGCTGACCTCATGGAGATGAGCCAGGCATCGCCATCAGTAAGCATTGATGCACCTGCACGTGCGCGCCGGACGGAACAGTCAATACTGCCTGAGACCGTTGCGCAGGCGGGTTTTGCAGCAGATGCGGCAGAGCCTGTCAACGAGATACGCATTACGACCTTTGAAAGCGAAGTCGATCCGTTTGAATTTGCTTTACTCGACAGCGGTGAATTCGTGCTATTCAGAAAAGTATGGCGGGAAAGTGAGCGCCTGGTGCAGGGCATGCTGATTGACCAGGCTGAATTTGTTGAAGGAATGATTACCAGCCCCTACCAGGGCTCTGATATTTCCTATACCACTGATCTCGTGGTCACTTTTGGTGAATACGTGATCAGAACCCAGGCTGCAGGGCAGGGCTCTGAGTACTTTTCAACCGCGGCGGACATGCGGGGTGATTTGCTTTACCGATCAAGACTGGCTTCACCCATGGACTCGATGGAACTGATTTTTTCAGTCGGTTCTCTGCCTGCAGGTCCCGGTGCAACAGTCCTGGGCTGGACCAGCATCCTGTTGCTGGCCGTGTTTGGCGGCGGCTTTCTTGCACTCTATCGCCTCGGCCTTGGTCAGATTCGGCTCGCTCGTCAACAGCAGGATTTCGTGTCATCAGTCAGCCATGAGCTCAAGACACCTCTAACCTCCATCAGGATGTATAGCGAAATGCTGAAAGAAGGTTGGGCCGACGAGGCGAGGCGACAGCAATACTATGAATTCATTCATGACGAATCTGAGCGTCTGAGTCGCCTCATATCCAATGTGCTTCAGCTATCAAGCATTACCAGGAATCGCCCGAATTTTGATATCAGACCCTATACGCTGGCGGAGCTGCTTGACCAGATTCAATCAAAAATCAGCAGCCAGGTGGAGAGCGCTGATTTCGAACTGATCACCGAAGAAAATGAGCAACAACAAAGTGTCGTTGTAGAGATTGATCAAGACTGCCTGATGCAAATCGTGATCAACCTGGTGGACAATGCCATCAAGTTTTCAAGGCAGGCTGATGTTCGTCGCATTGTGATTGCAGCCAATGTCAGCAGTGATG
This sequence comes from Lysobacterales bacterium, assembly GCA_035267185.1. GTDB lineage: Bacteria > Pseudomonadota > Gammaproteobacteria > Xanthomonadales > SZUA-36 > JAUIBE01. The sequence continues at coordinate 34,956 of DATFLY010000053.1, forward strand.
GATTGGTGCGTTTTAGTGTCAGGGATCACGGCCCGGGAATCCCCAGGGAACAGATGAAAAAGGTTTTCCGCCTGTTCTACAGGCCAGAGTCAGAATTAACACGTGAAACGGTCGGGACCGGAATAGGGCTTGCGATTGTTCACCAATTGACGGTATCGATGGGTGGCAAAGTCGATGTGGTTAATCGTAAACCCGGCGCCGAGTTTGGCGTTTCTTTTCCAGCCGTACAGGATCGCGGCTGAAGGCCGCTCCTACACACATCCCGATAAGATGAATCGCGGCTGAAGGCCGCTCCTACATGTTTTTTGTATTTACCACGGTAACGCCATTGCTGTAGGAGCGGTCTTGTGGCCGCGACAATCCCGGTCACTGAATCTAGGGAATCAAAACAGTCGAGCCGGTGGTTTTGCGGGCTTCGATGTCACGGTGAGCCTGGGCAGCCTCAGACAGCGGGTATCTCTGGTTGACCTGGATTTTCACCACTCCGTCTGAGATTACCTGGAACAACTCATTACAAGCTTCGGCCAGGCGCGCCGGAGTATCGATAAAATCAAAAAGGATGGGCCGCGTGACGTAGAGCGAATGCCGCTTTGCCAGTTCTGCCGGCGCGAAGGGATCGACAGGTCCGGATGCATTGCCGAAGCTGACCATGACACCATGTGGACGGAGACAGTCGAGCGACGTCATGAAAGAGTCTTTGCCAACGGAATCGTAAACTGCGGCCACACCTTCATTATTGGTCAGTTCCCGGACTTTTCCGGAAATGTCATCATCGTCAGCAAGCAATACATGATCACAACCCTGGCTGCTTGCAAGCTCCGCTTTCGCGTCTGTGCTGACAATTCCAATGACCGTGGCGCCGAGGTGTGAAGCCCACTGGCTGGCGATGGAACCCACGCCTCCGGCCGCTGCATACAAAAGCACGGGATCGCCCGGCTGGACCGGGTAACTTCGCCGTAACAGGTACCAGGCCGTCAGGCCCTTGAGCAAAACTGCCGCTGCTTGTTCATCACTGATGCCATCAGGAATCGGTACAGCGCGCTCTGCAGGCCAGTTACGCGCCTGGGAATATGCCATGGGTGGCCGCCCGGTATAAGCAACGCGTTGGCCGACGCTCAGGTTTTCAACGCCCGATCCGACTGCATCGACAATCCCGGCAGCCTCGCTGCCAAGGCCGGAAGGCAATTCCATGGGATAAAGACCGCTGCGATGATAGGTGTCTATCAGGTTCAATCCGATGGCAGTATGGCGAATTCTTACTTCGCCCGCGCCAGGATCAGGCAGGTCTACATTTTCATAACGGAGCACTTCAGCTCCGCCAAATTCGTGAAATCTTATCGCTTTTGTTTGCAATCTATTGCCCTCCGAAAGGGCAGGATAGGTCTCTAGGACTGAGTCTGCAAACGTGTGGCGTCCTGACGCCCGGCGTCCTGATGATTGTTGCTGGCTTCCCTGGGCTTCCTGGCCTCAGGAATGGTGACTTTGACACGGGTTCCATTGGCGTCCTGTCTGAATGCCAGGAGATCTTCATACCCGTAAATCAGGTCCAGTCGTTTCTGAAGGTTGTCGAGTCCCACCCCGGTTCCGTCGCTGGAGCGGCTTACACTGGTTCCCCCTCCATCGTCGGTTACGACAATCTCAATTCCGCTTTCATTGCGCCTGGCTTCAAGTTCTATGGTCACATTCCTGTGAGTGGGCGCCACCGTATGCCGGACCACGTTTTCAATCAGGGGTTGTAACAGGAAAGGTGGAACCGACCACTGCCTTGCAGCGCTGTCGACACTGATCTCGAGTTGTAACCGATCGCCAAAACGCATTTGTTCCATTGCCAGGTATCGCTTTGTGAAAGCAAGCTCTTCTTCAAGTGCTACCAGTTCCTGGTCCCGGTGCTCAAGCGAAGTACGCAGTAAACCACCAAGATCCTCCAACGCAAGATATGCCCGATCATTCCGGCCGGTGTCGATCAGGGAGCCAATGCAGTTCAGTGCGTTGAAGAGAAAATGAGGGTTCATCTGGCCACGCAGCCTTTCCACCTGGGAGCGAGCAAGATTGGCCTCGAGTTGCAGTGCATGCTTGCTTTGTTCAGAAAGCTGGGCGTCCTGTTTTCGTACACGCTCGTGAAGTTGATAGAAATAGATACCCAACAGGATAAACATGTAGCTGAACGCGCTCATGGCGTAGTAACCAGGCGCAATAGAGCCCACCAGCCACTCCTGCCAGTTGTTGAAATGCATGATGTAGCCAAAGCCGAAACTCAAAACCAGCGCGATGCCACAGTGTCCAAGAACCGAGTTCAGCCAGCCGCGATCCGGATGGAGGATGGTGATTGAAACTCGATAAATCAGGGGCGTCGCCAGGGCCCACATGTAGTAGAACGGCGCTATTTTTCCAAATATCCAAAGCCACCTGACGAGTCCATTTGAACCCTCTGCGATGTAGGCTGAAGAGGTTGGAATCGTCGAAAGCAATGACCAGGCGATAAAGGCAAGAAGAAACCACCTGAACCCTGTGGTGGTGACTTTCGGGTCAGCAGTTGCCATTGTGAATTCCTGTGCGTTTCAATTCTGATATGACCTGCTCGCGCCGTGAGCGTGCGATTGGAATTCTACATCCTGAGCTCATCTCCAGCTTATGACTCCCCTGTTCGCTGACCATGTGACTGACGTGGGAAACATTGACCAGTGCCGAGCGATGGACACGCAGGAACAGGGTATCCGGCAGCTCTGACTGAATGTCCGCCAACGGGCGGGAGATCAGGTGTTGATCTTCCCGGGTATGGACTCTTGCGTACTGGCTGGCCGCTTCGACCCAGACGATCTGTGCGGGGTCCAGCGGAATGACTTTGTCGCCTTCCCTGACCATGAACGCGGGTAAGGCATTCCTGAGAGATTCATAGTGGGAGCGCTGTGCCAGCGCACGTTTTGCCCGGCTGACTGCATTGGCGAAGCGGGCTTTGCGCACTGGTTTAACCAGGTAGTCGCCCGCCTCGAGATCATAGGCCTTTACTGCATGCTGATCCCATGCTGTGACAAAAACTACATAGGTATCCAGGCCACGGGTCCGCATCAAGCGTAAAGCGTCAACACCGTTGCTTGCAGGCATTTCGATGTCCAGAAACAGCAACTGCGCCCGGGTCTTTTCTGCCAGTTCCAGTGCTTCATCACCATCACTGGCCTCACCAACAAGCCTGAGGTTCGGATCCTGGCGGACCCAGTTTGCCAGCAGTTCGCGCGCCAGCGGCTCGTCATCAGCAATCAGGGTTCTAATGGTCATCAGCTGCTCAGTATGGCAAATGAGCGTATGAAAACAAGTAATCAGTTTTGCGAACGGCTGATCTGCCTTGCCAATGGGGCGAAAGCCCGTTTGCTGGTATATGATTCCAGCATGAGAGGAAATCGGGATTTTAGCGGAGAAAGCCATGAAGAGACGCCATTTTTGTAAATCGACCGTTGCTGCAAGTATTGCAGCCGCCTATCCATTTCTCGCTGCTTGTGGGCGGGAGCCGGATGCCGGAACTGTTGATCAGGCGACCAACGCAGCCGACACGGGAATTTCAGCAGTGTCTCTGGACGGCGCTGAGATCGAACTCGAAAAAGCCGCTGTAAACGAACTTGGCGGTGCGCTCGACGGAACCCTGATGCTTGCTGGTCATCCACGTTATAACGAAACCAGGATGGTCTGGAATGGTATGCACGACAAATACCCGGCCCTGATTGCCCAGTGTGCCACGCCAAAAGATGTTCAGGAGGCGGTCACTTTCGCCAGGGAACGAGACCTTCTGCTCGCCGTGCGGGGTGGCGGGCACAGTTGGCCCGGCAAATCAGTTTGTAACGGCGGCATGATGCTCGATCTTTCGCAGATGTACCAGGTCGATGTGGACACTGACAACGAAATGGCTTTCGTACAGGGTGGTGCATTGCTTGGCCACCTTGATAACGCAACCCTGCCTTTGGGTCTTGTGACAACCGCCGGCGTTGTGTCGCATACCGGTGTGGGTGGTTTTACTCTTGGCGGCGGCTTTGGCCGCTTGAATCGCAAGTACGGCCTGGCCGTCGACAATGTGCGATCTGCTGAAATCGTGACGGCAGATGGCCAATTACTCACGATCAGCGAAGATGCGGACCGGGACCTTTTCTGGGCGATCCGTGGCGGTGGCGGCAACTTCGGAGTGGTCACGCGATTTGACCTTCAGTTGTATCCCTTTAACCGTGAGGTTCTCTCCGGCATGATCATGTGGCCGGTAGAGCAGGCTCGTGAAGTGCTGCATTTTTATGCCGACTGGCATGCCGGGCTCTCGGATGAGCTTTACGTCGGTCCAGTCATGATCACCATGCCTGATGGCAGCGGCAGTTTTGTCGGCATGGAAGTGGTTTATAACGGTGACCCTTCAGTGGGCGAGGTTGAAATGGCGCCACTAAGGTCATTTGGAACTCCCGCTGATGACGGTATCGCGATGCAGGATTACACCATCATGCAGACGCAGGAGGATGCTGCTTTTGCACATGGGGTGCGCTCGTACATCAAGAGCGGCATGGTGCAAACTTTTACCCGGGAACTGGCAGATACAATCGTTGAAACCTTCGTTCCTGATCCCAGGCTGGCATTTTTCACTCATACAGTCGGAGGTGCGGCAGCCAGGGTTGATGAACTTGCCACGGCTTTCCCGCATCGAAATGCCGAAACCATGATCATGGTGGGTGGTGGATGGATGGACCCGGCAGATGACGAGTGGGCCATGTCAACAGCCCGGGCCTGGTTCGCAGAACTGGCTCCTTACACTGGCGGATATTACGACAATATTCATTTCGACCAGGAAGCCAAAGCTGGCAACTACGGCCCGGCCCAAGACCGGCTGGCGCAAATCAAGGGTCAGTATGATCCAGGCAACCTGTTTCGGATGAACAATAACATTGCACCAATGAGTTAGAAGGCGCTCCTGCCCCTCTAACATCGACTCTTTGAAAAGCGTGGTTTTCAAAGAGTCGCGCTTCGCGTTGGCACATCCATGTGCCAGGTAGAATGTAGCGCTTCTATTGTTCTGCGCCACACTTGGCAAACTCGAAGCAGAGGCTGTTGCCGTTAAGTGGCAGGTTGCCGGTTTTATCGAAAATTCCGGACACTTCCACGTTGGCGATATCCACACCCGTGTCTGAAACCGTCACCATGGTGATGTGATCGACAGCCTTTTCCTTGCCTGCGAGTTGAACGCCGCCAGTGGTTGCCAACTGGATATAATCACGGCCTTTCCTGCTGCGATACTTGTAATCGTGATTGTGTCCATTGAAAACCGTGTAGTTACTGCCTGATAAAGCGTTTTCTATGGCAAGAAAATTTTGTTCGCCCTCCTTTAGCCAGGCCGGTTTGTGCATGAATACGAAAGTCCAGCGAACATCAGAATGTTCCCTGATTTTCTCGATAAAGAAATCAGATTGCTCAACACCGATCGTACCGGTATGGGTCTCCTGCATTTCGGCATATTCTGTTTCTGACCAGATTCCCCAGCCTTCACTCGTGACTCTTTCGAATGCAGCAGCGCGTGCCTCGTAGATTGCCTGCTGGCGTTCAGGGTCGTTGTCTTCGGTATCAAGAACCAGGAACAGCACATCCTGATACCTGAAATGGTAATAACGGGGGCCATAGCGTTCACCCCAGACCTCCCATTGCACCGTATTGATCAGGTCGTGATTGCCGCCCGCGTAAAACACAGGACCGATGATGCGCGATGCGCGCTGATCGAAAGCATCCCACTCCGACGTGAGTTGAGTCCGATCTTCCGTCCCACCCTCAATCAGGTCTCCAACGTTCATCACGAATTCGGGCCGAAGAAGCCGGATTTGCTCAGCCGCGACGCTAAAGATGCCATCGCGTTCCCCGCCGGTCAGATCAGAAAAAACCGCGAAAGTGAACTTGCCTCTACCAGCATCAAAATCAGCGTGGTTCCAGGGTGTGGGACCGGTGGTCAGCTCAATGCTGTAGCTGACGTGCTCATCGCTGTCAGAGCTAATGTGCGGCCGTGACATGCAGCCTGCCAGAAACAGGCAAGCAAGGAGTGTTCCGGCGAATATTCTTAAGAATCGGTTTGATGCATTTTTCATGTTCGGGCTCCTGAGGATGCCCGATCTTAACGCCTGGTGGTCAGTGCGAGAAGCCCTGTTCCAGATTCAAAAGTGCCTTTTTTGCAGCCATGCCACCACCAAACCCGGTCAGGTCGCCGTTACTGCCGATCACACGGTGGCAGGGAATGATGATGGG
>DATFLY010000054.1:0-2213 GCA_035267185.1 Lysobacterales bacterium
ATGATTCCGTAATTGGATGAGGGCGATGCAATCCAGGACTGGATCAGGGCCAAACCATCACTGTTGAAATCTACAGTCAGGCTGCCAGTGCTGGCTGCATCAACAGCACAGACAACCTCGGACCCACGGTCCGAGGCAGCAGTGGCCCCTGCGCCAGTCCAGTTCACGCCATTGGAAGCTTCATTCCAGGAGACTTCAGACTGGTTCCAGTCTTTCAGCAAGGCGTAACATTCATAGGGCCCGCTGGTACTTGGGTTAGTGACTTCAAACACCATGCTGGCGTCTTCAACAGTGGCATAGCTCGGGATACTACTGGTGTCCCAGCGAATCACGATGCTCATGTCGGTCACTGAACCGGAAGGTTCAGAACCATCCATTTGCAATGTCAGCTCGGAGCCATGTGCAGTGGCGGCAGAGGCTTCACGAATGTAGCCATCCTGCGTACCTGAATAACCTGAATCGGGATGGACACCATCCTGGAAAGCAACGGTTGAAGTACCCGCAGCCAGTACCGAGATCAAAGACATTGTGGTGTCACTGGCACCCTGGTCATCAGTCACGCTCAGTGAAACCGTGTAATCACCTGAGGCCGCAAAACTGTGGCTCGGATTGGGAGAATTTGAACTACTGCCATCTCCAAAGTCCCATGACCAGGAAACCACCGTTCCATCACCATCGAAAGACAAATCGGTAAAGTCACAGGCCAGGTCAACACAAGCATGACTGAACGCAGCGACCGGATCCTGGTTGCCCGACCCAACCGGCACGCGATAAGTCACTTCCAGTCTGGGACGGGACATGGCCGCAGCCGATTCACTGGCGTGGAAGTCCGCACCATTGGTATTGCTCTGGTCGGCAATGATGATGCCGTGGTTACTGGCCGGTGTATTGATCCAGGACTGAACCAGGGCCAGTCCATCTGTGGTCAGATTCACGGTGAGTGCGCCCAATGAGGTTGCATTCACACTGCAAACCACATCACTACCCCGGTCCTGCGAAGCCACAGCGCCCGGACTCGCCCAGGCCTGGCCTGCGGATGACTCGTTCCATGTCACTGACGTTTCATCCCATGCCCTAAGCAGGCTGAAGCACTCGTAAGGGCTGCTCGCTACATTTGTAACATCGATCACGATCTGGGCTGACTCAACAATCGCATCAACGGGGATCGAACTGATATCCCACTGGATCATTCCGTACATATCCAGGGACTGTCCGGAAGGTTCGTCTCCGTCAATCTGGATTTCGCTCTCTGTGCCATGTTGCGTATCAGGTGAGGCCTCGCGAATGTAGGCATCCTGGGTAGCAAAATAGGATGGATCGGGTAGCAAGCCATCCTGGAATACGACCGTCATATACTCAAAGAATGTGTAGTCAGTCTGGCTGTTTGCAGCGATCGGATTACCGGCCACATCTTCAACATTGCTGACGAACAAGGTGTAGGTCTGCTCCGGCAACATGGCAGTGGTTGTCAAACGAACACTGCGTTGATTTGGTTGCAGTGTCGCATCGCTGATCACGAGCCCTGCGATGCTGTAGTTTGCTGCGTTTTCAGCTTCAAGGGGATCAACCGCTTCGCTGAAATCGACCAGCACATGGCTTGCGTCTTCTGCCGTTGCGCCTGAAAGCAGAGGCGGATCGGTATCGGGCGCCTTGCGGATGTTGAAAATGTCTTCGACCGCTCCTGTTTCATCGATGAATACAACTTCCATCTGACCGCCAGTGACATCAATCACCATCGAACCCAGCGAACTCAGGCTGACAAACATGGCCGGATGATCAAGCGAACCTCCGGAAACCTTGCCGGAACTACCGGCAACGGCATAAACCGCACCTGCGTTTGCTGCCGCGAGACTGTCCGGCTTCTGGTAAGCCCCATCACCCAGGTCCCAGCCGTCGCCAGGATCAAGAACATTATCTACCGGGTCCAGCGTTCCTGACGTGCCGTAATGCCCGTCAATCAGGTAAGAGCGCTCGTACGAATGACTGTGCCCGGAAAGCACCAGGTCAACACCCCATGCTTCGAGAATCGGCAGCGCATTCTCACGCATATCGATCAGCTGACCCTCGGTATCTGAATCGTGTGACCCCTTGGTGTAAGGCGGGTGATGCCAGAAAGCGATCACCCATGGCTGGGTATTGGTGGCCAGGTCACTTTCAAGCCAGGTCATCATGTTGCCACTCACCGAACGGTCGGTTTCATAAGACTCCAGGGA
>DATFLY010000055.1:0-2797 GCA_035267185.1 Lysobacterales bacterium
ACAACCCACGCCACAGTAGGCACAGGTTGTCAGGACATCACGTTCCGGCAATCCCAATTCGAGGATCGACTTCTCCTGCAGAGCTTCAGTCGGACAGTTGTCCACGCATGCGCCGCAGGAAACACAATCTGACTGCATGAATCCATCGTCCTGGCCAGCGATGATTCGGGATTCGAACCCCCTGCCATCGACCGACAAAGCGAATGTTCCCTGGATATCGTCGCAGGCACGCACACAGCGATAGCAGACAATGCATTTGGAAGGGTCAAAAACGAAGTAGGGGTTGGAGTCATCAATTGCGGCATCCTGATGACTGTGCCCATTGATTGAATAACGGCTCTTGGTGATACCAAGCTCACCTGCCAGTTCCTGAAGCTCACAATCCTGAGACGTCGGCCCACCATCCATCGAATGGTCAGAGACATACAGCTCCAACACGTTGCGGCGCAGCATGGTCAGATGCTCAGACTGGGTACGAACCTCCATTTCCGCTGCAACTTCAGTGGTACACGATGCCGGATATCCTTTTCTGCCCTCGATTTCCACCAAACACACACGGCAGGAGCCAAAGGCATCCAGCGAATCAGTAGCACACAGTTTTGGAACCTTGATTCCAGCAAGTGCTGCGGCTCGCATCACCGATGTTCCGGGACTGACCGTCACGTTTCGCCCGTCTATTGTCAGCGATACGGGTTCGCCCAGCTCAACCAGTTGTTGTGCCGGTGCCGGAGTTCCCAGGTCGGGTTGAGATTCATACATCATAGATTTCTCTTCTGAACTGATTATCTTTTAATAATCAGCGCTTTACAAGTTTTATTCAGTCATTTTCAAGGCCGAAATCCCGGCCGAAGTGCGTCACCGCACTGCGAACGGGGTAAGGCGTCAGCCCGCCCATTGCACAAAGGGAACCGTCAACCATGGTGGTACACAACTCATCAAGCAGTTCCAGGTCTGCTGCGGGCTGCTCTTTTCGACCAATACGCTCAATTAACTCGACACCGCGTACGGATCCCACGCGGCACGGGGTGCACTTTCCGCACGATTCCACGGCACAAAATTCCATCGCGAAACGAGCCTGCTCTAGCATATCCACTGTGTCATCAAATACCACGATGCCACCATGGCCCAGCATCCCGCCGATTTTTGACATTTCCTCGTAATCGAGCGCCACATCCCAATGGGACTCGGGCAGGTAGGCGCCCAAAGGACCACCGACCTGGATGGCGCGTATCGGCCTGCCACTTGCAGTGCCGCCGCCCCAGTCTTCCACCAGTTCACGAAGGGTGTGACCGAATTCCAGTTCCACCAATCCCCCGCGTTTGATATTTCCTGCCAGCTGGACAGTGAGTGTGCCGCGGGATTCGCCTGTCCCGAAATCACGGTAGTACCTGGCGCCACGTGCAAGAATCGTTGACACCGCAGCCAGGGTCAGAACGTTGTTGACCACGGTGGGCATTCCCATCAGTCCCCTGATCGCTGGCAATGGCGGTTTGAAACGTATCAGGCCGCGTTTGCCTTCAAGGCTGTCGAGCAAGGATGTTTCTTCACCACAAATATATGCGCCGGCGCCAATTCGTAATTCGAGATTGAAAGACCGACCGGAATTGAGAATGTTGTCTCCAAGAAACCCGGCCTGTCTGGCACGATCAATGGCCTCAGAAAAAATGCGTGCCGCCACTGGATATTCTGATCTCAGGTAGACAAAACCTTCTGTGGCGCCAACAGCCAGTCCAGCAATGATCATGCCTTCGATCAGCTGGTATGGGTCCGCCTCCATCAGCAACCTGTCGGCAAATGTGCCCGAATCGCCTTCGTCCGCATTGCAAACGATGTATTTCTGCTCCGCCGGGGTTTCCAGTACCGTCTGCCACTTGATTCCGGTTGGAAACGCGGCGCCACCGCGGCCCCTGAGTCCTGAATCTTTGACTTTGTTGACGAGCGTCTGGGAGTCCATCTCAATGGCGCGACGCAAACCATCAAACCCTTCTGATGCCTCGTATTCTTCAATCGACAATGGGTTGATCAGGCCAGCGCGTGCGAAAGTCAGCCTGCGTTGTCGTTCAAGCCAGGGAATATCTTCTGCTTTTCCAAGGGCAAGCTCATGATCGCAAGCTCCGGGAAAGCCTGATTCAAACAATGCGGAAACATCATCTGGCTGAACGGGGCCGAACAGGCGTCGATGACCATCTGGATCCTCAACTTCCACGAGTGTTTCAAGCCAGAAAGCACCGCGGGATCCGTTGCGCTCTACAGAAACAGATATGCCGAGCCTCATCGCTTCCGCTTCGATGGCGGCGACCACCTGGTCAGCACCCCTCGCGACTGAAGTCGTATCCATGGGGACAAGAACCCTGGTGCTACCCTGGCCCGCTTGTGTTTTCGGGTCGACTCCGGACAGACCCTCCGGATTTTCCGGGATGGCCCGAGAAGAATCCTTCGCCTGAGCCAGCAAATCGTCAAGTTTCTTCGGCGTTACGTCTGCATGAATGTCATCATTGATTCGGACTGAAGGCGTGCATGCGCAATTGCCCAGGCAAAAAACTGGCTCAAGCGTGAATTTTCCGTCCGATGTGGTTCCGCCATAATCAATGCCGAGACGATCCCTGGCGTGGGACTCCAATTCACGACCACCACCGGCCTGGCAAGCTTCAGCCCTACACAGTTGCACCAGGTTGTCACCCCGGGGTTCGGTATGAAAGTCATGGTAAAAACCAATCACACCGTGGACTTCTGCCCTGGAGAGATTGAGGCCCTCGGCAACCATTGGAACAGCCTCTGCCGGAATGTGCCCCAGGCT
>DATFLY010000056.1:0-26826 GCA_035267185.1 Lysobacterales bacterium
CCAATGGTTTCGATGCTGTGAGTCAGCAAGAGTGTGCTGGCACCGCTGCGGGCTGCCGCAAGTGCAGCCTCGGTGCCGGCATGGCCACCACCAATCACGATGACGTCAAAGTTTTCAGGATACTTCATAGGTCCGGCGACTATAGAGATTCAGGCCGCGTATTGTACTGAAATTACAGGTGATTCGCTCGCATAAAGGGGGTTAGCGAACTTCAGTTGTTCTTGCGCTTTCCGGTTTTATGGGCAGGACCTGCGGAACTACCTGCGCCTGATCGCGTGGTCGCTGATGGACGCCTGGAAGCTGATGGGCGTGTTGAAACTGTTGCCGGGGGGTTGTAGCGGGGCGACGTCATGCCTGGTCGCGCCTGGGGCGGCCGGATCTGCCGAACCACTCCTGGTGGCGTGATGACAGTCGAGGAAGGCGGTGCAGTTGCCGGGCGAGCTGCTGAATAGATGCCTGTTGACCGACCTGGCGGGGCTACAGGACTGACCGGAGCCCGATCACGGGGATCATAAAAAGCATCGCTGAAATCGTTGACACGGTTGTTGCCAATGACCTCGTTGTTGCTGTTACCTGGGTTTTGCTGTCCTGGCGAAGTCCGGTTGCGATGCCGATTCGCCCAGTAAACATCCTGCCAGAATAAGCTGGTACCGATTCCATAGCGCGGCCAGCCATACCACGGGTCGTACCAGGCATGGGTTGAGTAGGGGTAATACATCGGGCTGTAATAGCCATAGTAGGACCAGTAGTAGGGTGATACACCATACCTGCCCCTGTGCGAGTAGCGCGGCCCGTACCAGAAAGACGGAGGATAAAGATGTGACCCGAGATAGTAGTAATCGTCTGACCACCATGGGTGGAAGGTCGCCGCCGTGAAACGGACATCAAGGTTGGGCGCAAGCTCATCATAGGCATCACCGTAAAGACCTTCAGCACCAGCGTACTGGCCGGAATAACCAGTCTCATACGTTGGGCTGTAGTAGCTCGCGCAGCCCTGCAACAGGCCCGTGATGAGGCACAGCAACAATGGTTTTCTGAAATTTATCAACATGTGTGATGCTTTCGACAACAAAAAAGCGCCAACTACTCCGATAGTGCGTTATTAACTATTTCCGAGACATCCGGCGACAGCGATGACCCGGCCTGGATACGCTCTAACTGCTTTGCCATCAACGCTCTACGCTCCTTATCATATCGCTCCCAGGAGTTGAACGCCGAAGCCATTCTGGCTGCCAACTGGGGATTCAGTTTATCAAGGGCAATCACCTGGTCGGCAACGAATTCGTAGCCCCGGCCATGTGCAGCGTGAAACCCAGTTGGATTTGCCATGGCGAAAATGCCAACCACTGCCCGCACCTTGTTAGGGTTGGTATAGCTGAATGAAGGGTGCTCCATTAACTCATCAAGGCAATCAACAGTGTCGGCCGACGGTCGGGCAGCCTGGATGGAGAACCACTTGTCCATGACCAGCCTGTTGTCGCGCCAGCGAGCCTCGAAGTCCGCCAGTGCAGCAGTTGCGTTGTCTGATCCTGAGTACACCAGCGCGCTGATTGCAGCCAGCGTGTCGGTCATGTTGTCACTGCTTTCCAATTGGTGCTGAGCCAGATCTCCGGCGCTATCACGGGTTGTCAGGTAAGCAAGGCAAACGTTCCCGAGGCAGCGACGACCGATCGCTTCAGGCGAATTACTGTAGGCCGCACCGTCCTTCATCCGTCCATAGCAAGCCCGGAATTCCTGCTCAAGGCTGCCTGCCAGCGATTTTCGGATGAACTCGCACGCCTGGTGGATCCCATCTACATCGACTTCTTCCATTAATTCGGCCAGGTAGTCCTCACCGGGCAGCCTGAGTGCTTCACCCAGTAGCGCCGGATCACTCTGCAGGTCGGTCAGCATTGATCGCACGGCCGTTTTCAGTGTCTCAGGTAATACCGGATCTTCGCCGCGCGAAATTCGCTCACGCTGTGCAAGAATCGCATTTGAAGCCAGCAACTGTGCTGCCTCCCAGCGCACGAAAGTGTCATTGTCGTGTGCCATCAGCAGTGCCAGGTCTGCATCGCTATAGTCATACTCCAGTTTGACCGGTGCTGAAAATCCTCTCAGCAGCGATGGAACAGGTTCTTCATCCATGTCTTCAAAAACGAAAGTTTTCGAATCCCGGTCCAGTATCAGGACGGCAGAGTAATTTTCCTCACCATGACCGTGGCCGTGACGTGACAGGTCCAGTTCATTGCCATTCCCATCAATCAACCCGGTTTTGACAGGGATCATCAGGGCTTTCTTTTGCGGCTGGCCATGAGTGGGTGGTGTGTGCTGCTGCATATGTAAAGTGTAAGTGCGGGCTGCCTGATTGAATTCGGCACGAACCTGCACAACCGGCGTACCTGACTGGCTGTACCATTCACTGAAGTGCCCAAGATCTGTGCCGGTGGCATCAGCCATTGCTGCAATGAAATCATCGCAGGTGACCGCCTGGTGATCGTGACGCTCAAAGTAGAGCTTCATCCCTTTCTGGAACCCGTCTTCACCCAACAGGGTATGCACCATTCGAATAACCGCCGCACCCTTCTGGTAAACGGTCATGGTGTAAAAATTATTGATTTCCACGTACTTGTCAGGGCGAATGGGATGCGACATGGGGCCGGCATCCTCAGGAAATTGTCGACTCCTCAGGTCTCTTGCGTCCTGAATGCGCTTCACAGCACGGGATTGCATGTCCGAAGTGAATTCCTGGTCGCGAAAGACAGTGAGACCCTCTTTCAGGGTCAGCTGGAACCAGTCGCGGCAGGTGACACGGTTACCAGTCCAGTTGTGAAAATATTCATGACCAATAACGCCTTCAACTACCAGGAAGTCATTGTCGGTTGCAGTATCAGGGCTTGCCAGGACACAACGTGAATTAAAAATATTGAGCGACTTGTTTTCCATCGCTCCCATGTTGAAATCATTGGTTGCAACGATGTTGTAAATATCGAGATCGTACTCCAGGCCGAATCTTTCCTCGTCCCACTTCATGGCCCTGATCAGCGATTCCATGGCGTAATCGCAGCGATCGATGTTCTCTTCTTCCACGTAGACACGAAGCTGAACCTTGCGCCCGCTCATGGTGGTGAAGGTGTCCTCAATATGTGAAAGATCCCCGGCGACCAGCGCAAACAGGTAGGAAGGCTTGTGAAACGGATCATCCCACCGAACCCAGTGTCTTCCATTATCAGATTCACCCGATTCAATTGCATTGCCGTTGGACAACAGCACCGGATACCGATCCTTGTCGGCCTCAATGGTGACTTCGTAACGAGTCATCACATCGGGACGGTCAGGAAAATATGTAATTTTGCGAAACCCCTCGGCTTCACATTGAGTTAGCAGGAACTGTCCGGAAGGATAAAGACCTTCCAATGCTGTATTTTTCTGCGGTCGAATGATGTTCCGGATTTCAAGCAGGCATTCAGAAGGAATGTCTGAAATCACCAGCTTGTCGCTGGTCAGACTGTAATCATCCTCCGACAATTCGCGGCCGTCGACCCAAACTGACTTTAATGCCATATCCTGCCCGTCCAGCTCAATCGAACTGTCACCATCCATACCTGGCTTTCGTTTGAGTTGAATTTCTGAACTGACCAGCGTTTCCGCCTCGCCAATATCAAACTTCAGTTTCAGCCCCTTTACTACCCACGGATATGGTTTGTATTCTGACCGCAGAATGGCCTTGCCTGCAGGACCTTTCATAATTTGATATTCCCAATGATCAAAGGGAACTATTATAAGAGAACTGGCCCCGGCGAATGCCATGGGAAAAGTAATGGGGATTTTATGAACACCAACCCGAAAGCCGATCTGCCTGACATTACTGATGTGCACCTGGCCTGGACACGCATCAGGGACCAGACCACAAGCACCCCTGTGCTGCTTGACCCTGACCTGGATGAGTGGGCCGGCTGCAGACTGGCAGTGAAGTGCGAAAACCTGCAAAGAACCGGTTCATTCAAGTTCCGAGGCGCCAGCAATGCCATTTTGAGTCTCGAAGAAGCCAATGCTGCCGAGTTTTCAAGTGACAATAAGCGTGCTGTTGCGACGCACTCTTCAGGCAATCACGGCGCTGCCCTGGCGCTTGCCGCCAGGCTCAACAACAGGGCGGCACACGTCGTCATGCCGCAAAACTCGGTTCCTGCCAAGATTGATGCAGTCCGGCGCTACGGAGGCACGGTTCATTTTTGCGAGGATAATCATTCTGCCCGTGAGGCCGGACTGGAAGAACTGGTAGACCAGGGCATGATTCCGATTCATCCTTTTGATCGTCGCGAGATCATTGCCGGCCAGGGCAGTTGCGCACTGGAATTATTTGCCGATCATCCACAAATCGATGTCCTGGTTGTACCTGTGGGTGGCGGCGGACTGATCAGCGGCTGCGCCCTGGCTGCTGCTGCACAGGGTGTTACAGTCATCGGCGTTGAGCCTGAGGGTGCGGCCGAAACCGTGGCCAGCCTGGATCGTGGCCAGCGGGTTGTCGACCTGGCTCCTGACACCATTGCCGATGGGCTCAGGGCAGTCATTGGCGTCAGGAACTTTGAAATGATCCGATCACTGGTCGAGAATGTTGTGACAGTCACTGATGGTGAGTTAAGAGCAGCCCAGTCAGTGGCGTGGAAATTACTCAGGCAGGTCATTGAACCTTCTTCGGCCACAGTGATAGCTGCAATCACCCGTTACCCGGAGCTATTCGCTGACAAGCATGTCGGAATGATCATCAGTGGTGGAAATGTCCTTCTTGATGACTGGATTGATGCGATCAGGGAGCATGAATGATGCAGCAACTAATGATTTTCAGACACGCCAAGGCGGTACCCTGGGGATCCACTCCCGATGATTTCTCAAGATCATTGCAGGAAATCGGCATCGCTCATGCACAAGCCGTTTCGGACTGGGTTCAAGACCACATTGAACTGCCTGAGATGATCCTGTGTTCACCATCCCAGCGTACCCGCGAAACCCTGCAGCCCTTGATTGAATCGTCCGATGAGCTCGAGTCCAGAACGCGGTTTTTACCCCAGATTTACGGCGCGTCAGTATATACCCTTGTGAATGTTCTGGATCACGCTTTCGCAGAGTGTGACAGGGTGATGGTGGTCGGACACAACCCGGGGCTGGAACAGATCCTGTTTGAGTCAATATCAATGTCAGAAGGCAACAAGATCAAACGCCTGGCCACTGGCACACTGGTGGTGATCGAACTGGATCCGGATTGGGCCGAAGGCCAGGGCCGGGGCAGGATTGCTCATCAAATTCGCGGCAAAAAACTACTCAAGTGAATTAACATAAATTTCGGCCAATGCTTTGAGCATCACCTCATCGTCTTCACTGAAACGACCTGTTTCAGGACTGTCCAGGTCGAGAACGCCAATCAATGCTGAGCCTTTGACAAGGGGCAGTACGATTTCAGACCGGGATTCGGCATCACAGACGATATGATCATCAAATGCGTCAACATCGAATACACGCAAAACCTGGCGGGTTTCAGCCGCCCTTCCGCACACGCCACGACCAAGAGGAATCCGAACACAAGCAGGTTTTCCCTGGAAAGGCCCAACCACCAGTTCCCCTTCCTTAAGGAAATAGAAGCCTGCCCAGTTGAGTCCTTCAAGGGACTGGAAAATAAGAGCTGACAGGTTGGCCGCATTGGCAATCGGATCGTTTTCACCGGACAACAAGCTGGATGCCTGGCTCAGCAAATCGTCAGAATGATCGAATGCCTGGCTCATTACTAATTATCGACGAATATCATTTCGCGCAAAAACAAGGGTCATGTTATTTGCTGGCATGGGAACGCTGTCAATCAGGCTGATATCGTGCTTGTTGGCCAGTGTTTCCAGGGTGTTGACATCTCTAAGGCCCATCTCGGGATCCTGACTTTTGAGCTGGATATCAAAAACCCGGTTTGAATCAGAAGTGTACTTTCCGTCCACGTTGAATGGTCCGTAGAGGCAGAAAACACCGCGAGGCTTCAACTTGGTTCCCAGCCCGGCGAACATGGCCCTCACAGCCGACCAGTTCATGATGTGAGCTGTGTTTGCGGAAAATGCTGCGGTGAGGATGCGTTCAGGCCAGGCTGTAAGTTCATCTTTCAACACATCAAGCGGAATCGGTGATTTCACGTTGTCACCACCTTCGGATTCAACCCGCGCGGTCAGATTGGGAATGTTCTCCGGAACATCCGAAGGTTGCCACCTGACTGTTGGGAAATTTGAAGCGAAGTAGACAACATGCTGCCCTGTGCCTGAGCCGATCTCCAGCACAAAACCACGTGTTGGGAAGTACTTTTGAAGCACCTCGAGAATGGGCTTTTTATTGCGCTCACTGGCTTCTGAAAAGGGTAGTGTTTCGTTCATTGATTTATCTCCTCCATCACCGCTGCAAATCCAGCGGCCGCGGCTTCCCTGAGTGGGTGACTCCCATGACTTACTTGCTGCTGGCCCGCCACAAATACAGATGCGATCATACCTCTGTCACCGGCAAATACATACCGATCCAGGATATCGCTGTCAGAAACACCCTGAAGAAGGGGGTGGGTTTCACTTAACACGATGAAATCTGCACGAAACCCATCAGCCAGCGAGCCAACCGGTTGACCCAGAGCGCGCCCACCGCCTTTGGCAGCAGCACAATAAAGCGCACTTCCGCAACCCAGTGCTTCCGTTGCCAGGACGTTTCGACGACCGGTTCGAAGCCGCATTCCAAATTCCAGCAGTCGTAGTTCTTCGATGGGTGAAATCCTCAGATTGCTGTCACTGCCCACAGCGAATATCCCGTCTTTCTTGTACCAGTATTCAGCTTCGAAAAATCCGTCCCCCAGATCTGCCTCTGTTGTAGGACAAAGGCCAGCAACCACTCCACGTGCAGCGGCCTGATCGTATTCACCGGGGGTCATATGGGTGGCGTGAACCAGGCACCATCGGTCATCCACCGGTGCGTTTGACAGCAACCACTCAACCGGTCGCTGACCGTAAGCGCTGAAACATTGCTCAACTTCAGCGACCTGCTCGGCGATATGAATATGGATTGCTGCGGCCCTTCCGGCTTCAGCAGCCAGCACTTTGTTGATTTGTTCGCGGGAAACAGCCCTGAGCGAGTGAAACCCTATTCCGACCTTATGAAGTGGATGATTTACATTACGATCGAGATTGCTTTCGAAAATATCAAGAAACCGCTCAGGATCATTGAAAAATCGACGCTGCTCACTCGAGACACTGCTCTTCTCAAACCCGGCACGGCAATACAGCGTTGGCAGCAGCGTCATTGCGATCCCTGCGCGTGTTGCAGCATCCAGAATCCGATTGCCGGTCTCATCAATATGCTGATAAGGCTGTCCGTCCCGGCGATGGTGAAAATAGTGAAATTCAGCGCAACTGGTATACCCGGCCTCCAGCATTTCAACGTAGAGCCAGAAGGCAATGGCCTCAAACGCTTCCGCATTGAGTGTATTGGCAAGGTGATACATTTTTTCCCGCCAGGTCCAGAAACTGTCCGAACCCCGGAGACTGACCGTTCCGGCCAGCCCCGCCATCTGTCTTTGAAAGGCGTGGCTGTGACAGTTGGGCATCCCGGGAAGCACCGGACCCGTCAGGATCACCTCGGCATCTCCAGGCTCACCTGCAACAATGTCACTGATCATGCCCTGCGCATCGACGGACATGCACATGTTTTGTTGCCATCCGCCGGATGTCAGAATTCGTTCACAGAAAAAGGTTTGATGGCTCATCTTATTGCTGGTTTTCCGGCCGCCACTGGTGAAGTCCGGAAACCAGTCCTTTTAACATCCCGACCAGGCCGGATGCCATGTTCTCGTCCCACACAGGCGGAAATTCCTGCATGTAAGTCCTTTGCGCAATTTCAAGCTGCACGGCATGGACATTCTCACCAGGCTGGCCATATTGGCGGGTTATAAACCCGCCTTTGAAACGCTTGTCCCTGACCAGGGTCATGCCTGGATGCTGCAAATGCGAACAAACAAGCTCAACCAGTGAAGCTGCAGCACTGGAACCACTGGCGCTTCCGATGTTGAGGTTGGGTAATTCCCCGTCAAACAGATCCGGCAGTTCACTGCGAATCGAATGACCATCCAGCAAGATTGCAAATCCATGCCGCTCGAGTGCGTTGTCTACCAGGGCGCTCAACCGGGCATGATAAGGGCGCCAGTAAAGCTCAATACGCTCATCCACTTCGCGGGAATCCGGCACCTCGCCTTCCCGGTAGATTTTCTCGCCGGTAAAAGTCTCCAGGGGCACCAGGGACGACCCGGACTGGTTTGCATATAACGGGGCGTTATCTGATGGTCGGTTCAGATCGATGACATAGCGTGACCAGCAAGTTTTGATCATGCTGGCGCCAGAGTCCGGGGCAAAGTCGAAGAGCCTGTCAACGTACCAGTCTGTATCCGGCAGGTCATGGACTTCTGGATTCAGCCTTTCATGGATACTTGCAGGAATCAGTGTGCCCGCATGAGGAACACTGACCACCAGGGGTGATCTCCCCTGGTGTACCTCTATTTTTGAAAGTTGCTCATTCATGCCGCCAAAGAAAAAGCCCGGACCAGGCCGGGCTTTCCTTGTCCCACTAATTAATTAACGATCAAAGTTGCGGGCGCTCCTCGACAATTGTCGGGGTAACGAAAATCAGCAATTCGCGCTTCCTGATTTCATTAGCACGGCGCCGGAACAGTGCACCCATGTATGGAATGTCTCCCAGCCATGGCACCTTCTCTTCCCTGCTTCCTTTCTCGTCCTGGAAAATTCCGCCCAGGACCACCGTGTCGCCATTTTCGACCAACACCGTTGTACCGAGCTCACGGGTATCGATCGAAGGTACTGAACCGCCACGTGACGTCTGGAAGATTTCACCCACTGTATCCTGCTTGATCGCAAGGTCAAGCTGGATGCGATTGTCAGGCGTGATCAAAGGTGTGGCCTTGAGTTCAAGAACAGCTTCCTTGAACTGAACAGCCGTTGCACCCGAGGAAGTCGAGTTCTCGTATGGAATCTCAACACCCTGCTGGATGAATGCTTCTGCCTGGTTGGCCGTCACGACTCTTGGCGTCGAGATGACTTCACCCTCACCCTCTGATTCCAGTGCTGACAACTCAAGGTCAAGAATCACATTACTGGTCAGGAATGAAAGGCCAAGTGAAGAAGCGTTCTGGCTCGGGGCCGGCAGATTGACCTGGTAACGATTTGGATATCCGGGGATATCCAGCAAGCCATCATCCCTTGGATTGATGGCCGGATTGATCGTATCCGCTGCGTTTCCGTCAGCTGCGATGACGCCGATGTTGCTGCCGTCATGCAGAAGGGTTACACCAAATCGTACACCAAGCTCATGAGCAAAATCCGAGCTTGCGATCACGATTCGAGACTCGATCTGAACCTGGCGAACAGCATAATCAAGCTCGGTGAGCAATTCGCGAATTTCAGCGATCTTCTCTGCTGTGTCAGTGACCAGCAAAGTGTTGGTGCGCTCATCCACGGTGACCGAGCCACGCTCAGACAACAGTCCATATTCGGTTTCGACTGCATTGGCTGATTCATCGATCAGCGTCTTCATGTCAATCGCCTTGGAATAGCTCATCGGAATCAGAACGGTCTGCAGAGGCTCCAGGATTCGTCGATCCTGTTGTGCTTTCAGCAGTTGTTGCTCACGATTGGCAATTTCCTGGGTTGGACCGATCCAGATGACGTTGCCGTTCTGGCGTTTGTCCAGGTTACGGGCATCCATCACGATATCCAGCGCCTGATCCCATGGCACGTTGGTCAGTCGCAGAGTCAGGTTACCCCCGACGCTGTCGGCCACAACGATGTTCAGGTCAGACACGTCAGCAATCAGCTGCAGGACCGAGCGAACCGGAATGTTCTGGAAGTTGAACGTGACACGCTCGCCAACGTATTCCTTTTCTTCAAAGAACTTGATTTCAGGTTCTTCGTCCATCTGTGCCAGGTGTTTGGGTTTCTTCACCTCGACAACAATATCCTGGCCAGTCTGGTAAACCATGTGCTCATAGACGCCATTAACCGACATCGATACCCGGACACCATCGTTCATTCGGGATGAATCGATGAGGCTGACGGGTGTGGCGAAATCAATTACGTCCAGTCGCTGACGAAGACGCTCGGGTAGCTCGGCGTTGTAAATATCGAGCGTGACCATTTCTGCACCTTCGGTAATCGATATGTTGGAACCCGGCCGGTCCATGCTGACGATGACCCTGGCCTGTCCTTCTTCACCACGGCGGAAGTCCACATTGGAGACTGTGAAATCACCTGCCCCCCTGCTGGTGGTTTGTGCGGCGGCAACCGAAGTTGCACCTGCTGCGGCCATTCCGCCTCCGGCGACCGTCAGCACGACCTCACCGGAAGATGCTGAATAGTCATAGGCAGAAGGCTGTGACAGCTCGACCACGAGTCGTGTCCGCCCACCGGCCCCGACAGCAGAATACTGCTGGACAGAACCCGTGCCGACCGACACCGGGTCGGTCACCTGGGAGTAATCGGTGTCGGACAGATCAAGTACGATCCGTGCCGGTGTCTCAGTGGCAAAGACGTTGACTTCCGGATCATCACCGGTTGTCTGCAGCGAAATCTCCACGCTGCCGTCTGCAGTCACCCGATGATTGACACCGGTAACCGCTGTATCGGCCAAAGCCGAAATTGCCGGGAATATTGCGAAAACTACCCCCAGACCCATTAGAAATCCTTTTCTAAAATTACGCATGCTGCGACCTCTCTCACAGTTTTGCGGGCTAATTGTCACCCTTTCCTTGTTCATGGCTATGCCTCTGAAGCTACTTGGCTCTTCCCCGTTAAAATTCGCCGCGGTCGAGTCCGATTACTACATCCAACTAATCATCAAGTGCAATTTCGGCTTCCCGTACGAGCCAGCCGCCTCCACCGTTGGAAATAAACTCGCTCAAATCAACCTGATTAGCATTGATGGCGAGCACTCGACCATAGTTCTTTCCTAAATAATTCCCGACCGAGACGCGGTGAACCACGCCATCGGGATCCCTGACCAATGCCCAGTCACTGGCACCTTTCTTGAATGTACCGACCATTTCCAGCGTATCGAGCTCAAATCGCTCGAGATATTCTTTCGGACGCTGCAGATCGGGTCGCGGACCCGTCCCCGAGGTGTCACTGGCCACGTCATCACTGCCTTGTGAAGTCGACTGCCTGAATGGATCCCGGCCCAGTAACCCTTCGTATTCGTAAGGGGTGTAGGTCCGCACCGGTGGTATCGGGTCAATCGGTGAAGGCGGCCGTGCCTTTACATCCGCGATATAGCGGTTCAGGTCATCCTGCTCGCCCGCACAACCGACCAAAGTCAACATCGTGGCGGCCAAAGCCAGTGCCAGAAATCCGGATCCTGTTTTGCTGTAATTCGTCATCGCGCACTTCCTTGCGCCTGCGCTCTGGCAATAGCTTCTTCTTCATCCACGTATCGATAGGTTTTTACGGTCCCCTCAAGGATGAGCCGTCCATCATCAGAACTGACCCCGATGTCACGCGAAGTCGCACGTCGCAGGGAAATGTCATGCATGGTCAGGATGACCACCCTGGGGAGTGATGCAACCCCGCCGACGAACTCTCCGAACTGGTGATAATCACCCAGCATTCGAACCGTGATGGGACGCTCCGCGTAGAAATCATGATGTGTTTCGGCATTCGGCTGAAACAACTGAACATCGATTCCGGCGCCCAGAGCTGTTTGTGAAATATCGACAAGCAACTTGTCCATTTCCGTGCGGTTGGGTAACTGGCGGAACATGGTTTCCAGCAAAGCCTGCATTTCTTCGAGCTGGGCTTCGTATGCTTCGAGGTTTGCGGCCTTATCGGCTTTTTCCTCGTATTCGTTACGCAGGGCCAGTTCCTGCGCCTGCACTCGTTCCAGTTGTTCGGTCTTTCCCTTGATCATCAAGAACCAGCCAACCACCAGGATGACGATCAATAGCAGGGCAAGGATGAAGTAGCGAACCGAGTTTGGCGCACTACCGATGTCATTAAATTCGAGGTCTCTGAGTTCGTTAATCATCAGTTAACCCCCGCCAGCTGATCATCGTTCTGAGACTGATCCCGCTTCAGGTTCAGGCGAACCCGTATGGCAAATTCGTAAGTTTCAACCCGGGATGCCGGCTGCTGTGATGCACGCACATACTGCAGCTCAGGGTTCAGGAACAGTTCGCTTTCTTCCAGGCTCTGGAGATAAGCGGATACACGCGCATTGGATTGTGATGACCCCATCAGTGTGACATTCGCACCCTGCTGTCGTACGTTTCCAAGCGTGACGCCAACCGGTATCGATCTTGCAAGTTTGTCCAGCAACTCGACAGTTAGCGAACGGCTCGCCTGCAACTCTTCAATGATCGCCTTTCGCGACAAGAGCCTTTCACGGGTTCGTTCCAGCTCATTGATGCGGTTAATACGCTGCTGCAATCGATTGATTTCTGATTGCAATTTACCATTCCGTGATTCCTGGATATTGATTCTCTGGTCGTAAAAAAGACCCACCATCAATACCAGGATTGCGCCAAGGACCAGCGAACCCAGCAGGGAATACATGAACTGACGCTGGCGCTCCCTGCGCGCTTCCTCTCGCCATGGCAGAAGATTGATTCTTGCCATTAGTCAAATCCCCTTAGTGCCAATCCCATGGAAACCATGAGGTTTGGCGCATTCTTGTTCAGTGCGGATACCGCAACATTTGATGCCAGTTCAAGCCCTTCGACAGGATCAGCAACATTTGTTTTGACGCCCAGTTCCTGTTCTACAACCTCGGTCAGGCCCTCCAATGCCGCCAGATCACCGGCAAGGTAAATGGTTCGAATATTGGAAAACTCGCTGCTTGAGCTATAAAACTGCAACGCCCTGCTGATCTGATGGACCACGTTGAGCATGAAGGGCTCAAGCACCTCGTCTTCAAAATCGTCAGGGCCGGGTTCTCCACGACGATAGAAACTGGCTTGCTCGGCAGTCATGTCATAACGGCGCATGACTTCCTCAAGCAACTGGTTTGCCCCAAATGGATGTTCGCGGCTGTAGATCACCCTGCCGCCGCGAAGTATCAATAGCGTTGAAAGGTCATGACCAATGTCGAACAGGCCGACCGTCTCGGTATTTCTGATCCCGTCACGCTCGCGAATAATTTCAAATGCGTTGGCGATGGCGAATGACTCAACATCCACAACCCTGGTTTTCAAACCCAACGCATCGAGTGCATCCTGACGGCTTTCGACATTTTCGTTCTTGCTGGCAGCAAGAAGAATATCGATCATGTCCGCATTTCGTGGCGATGGACCCAGAACCTCAAAATCGAGACTGATCTCATCCAGTGGATAAGGAATGTACTGGTTGGCTTCAATCTGAACCTGGCTTTCGATGTCGGCGTCTGCGAGGTTGGCGGGCAGGCTGACAGATTTTGTGAACACAGCCGAGCCGGATACAGCCACGGCACAATGCTTGGAGCCGGAGCCCGAATTCCGCACAGCAGCCTTGATTGCCTCGGAAATGGCTTCGATGTCCTGGACCGACTTTTCGACGATCACACCGGGCGGCAAAGGCTCAATAGCAAAGTGCTCAACCCTGTAAGAAGGACCATGACGTGAAAGTTGCAACAAGCGGACGCTTGAAGACCCAATGTCCAGCCCAATCACGGGCGGTTGTTTTGTGCCGAAGAGTTTCAAATTGCCTCAATCCTTTGCTTGACAATAGTTTAGTGACACTTCTTATATTAGTTTTTAACAGAAACTTACGAGTTTCTCAATGCCATTTTGAATTTAATCCTTTGACCCCAACGCAAATTTCGGGCCAATTAAAGGGGTTGAACCAATTGACAGCTCTACCTGTCCGAAGGGATAGGCGTGCCTGATTCGTGCCAGGTACAGGCTTGCACCGCATGAATCAGAATCGGAAATTATTGTGATGTTTAAAACTTCCATGCTCCCCTTTCCTCGCGTATCGTTACGGTTGGCCGCCAGGAATTTTCTGGTTGCAAGCCTGCGATACTAGCTCGGGTCAGACCCCACTTTAAGTTAATAGCATAACAGGTTCATCGCGTGAGAAAAGTAATTCGTTGGCTGATCATCCTGGCGACTTCCGCTTTTCTCGTTGCTGCGGTCGCCATCGGCATTGCCTATTTGACTGTGGCATCAGACCTTCCGGATGTCGACACACTGCGTGATGCCCGGCTTCAGGTGCCGTTGCGGGTTTACACTGCCGACGGCAAGCTGATGGGCATTTTCGGCGAAAAAAGACGCGTCCCCATACCGATCGATAAAGTACCCGAACAACTGAAACAGGCCTTTATTGCTGGTGAAGATGCTCGTTTTTATGACCACCCGGGTGTGGATTACCAGGGTATTTCAAGGGCAGTATGGACCCTTGCAACCACTGGTGAGAAGTCTGTTGGGGGCTCGACCATCACCCAGCAACTGGCGAGAAACTTCTTTCTTACGTCGGAAAAAACCTACACAAGGAAAATCAAGGAAATCTTCCTTGCGCTGCGTATCGAGCGCGAATTGGACAAGAACGAAATTCTCGAACTCTACCTGAACAAGATCTTCCTGGGCTACCGGGCCTATGGTGTTGGCGCAGCTGCTGACGTTTATTATGGAAAGGAGCTGAGAAACCTGAGCCTGGCCCAGAAAGCCATGATTGCCGCGCTCCCAAAAGCACCCTCACGAATTAACCCGATCAGTAATCCTGACCGGGCCATGGAACGTCGAAATTATGTTCTCGGTCGCATGCTGGAGCTCGAGCACATCACCAGGGAGGAGTATCAGCAGGCGCTCAATGAGCCGGATATGGCCTTTTATCACGGCGCGACCGCCGAAGTATCTGCACCCTATGTTGCTGAAATGGTTCGGGTACGAATCCTGGATCTGCTGGGTCCGGAAGCCTATACCGGCGGTTTCGAAGTCATCACAACCATTGACAGCAGAATGCAGCGGGCTGCGCAGGATGCAGTCGAAACAGGATTACTGGAATATGACCACCGTCATGGTTATCGCGGTGCCGAAGCGCAGGTGGACCTGGACGCAAGCAGCAGCCCTCCTCAATGGGATGAAATTCTCAAACCGTTCAGGGCAATAGCTGGCATGCCACCTGGCCTGGTGGTGGAGGTGGACGAGGAAATCGCCCTGGTTTATCTCAAGCAGGGCCAAACCATCGCGCTGACGCTCGAAAGCATGCAATGGGCAGCCCCTTTCATTTCGCGGAACCGGATTGGCTTCGCCCCGAAAGCAGTCACCGATGTCGTCAAGGTCGGTGACATTATTCGCACCCGTTTTGGTGATGATGGCAGCTGGCAATTGGGTCAGTTGCCTGAGGCCGAAGCTGCACTCGTTTCTCTCGACCCTGTAAACGGCGACATAAAAGCACTGGTTGGCGGCTACGATTTCACACGAAGCAAATTCAACAGAATCACCCAGAGTCGCCGTCAGCCAGGGTCAAGTTTTAAGCCTTTCCTGTATTCAGCCGCATTGGAAAACGGGTTTACCACCGCCAGCCTGGTGAACGATGCGCCGATCGTGGTAGAAGACGCCGAACTGGAACGGACCTGGAAACCACAGAATTACTCTGAAAAATTTTACGGCCCAACACGTCTCAGGGAGGCGATGGTCAATTCTCGCAACCTCGTGTCCATCAGGCTTTTGCGAGCTGTGGGCATCAATTATGCACGCGAGTACATCTCCGGTTTCGGATTCGAGATAGAGGACTTACCCAATAACCTCACCATGGCGCTTGGCAGCGCTTCACTGACTCCGTTGAGCATGGCCAGGGCCTACACCGTTTTCGCCAATGGCGGGTTCCTGGTCGACCCCGAGTACATCCGTGAGGTTCGTGACACTGAAGGTCAGGTCCTCTACAGAACTGAGCCGCAGATTCTTTGTGATGACTGTGACCAGGACATTCAGGTTGCAGAAGTTGAAACCATCGCGGAAGTTCGTACCGAACCGGAACTTCGTCGGCTTGAAATCGGATCTGAAGATGGAGAGGAAGGGTTAGCAGATTCCATTCAGGCACGCATCGCCCGCAAAACAGCCGATGACAACCGGGATCCGTATGCCAGGCGCGTGATCAGCGAGCAAAACGCGTTCCTGGTGCGTTCCATGATGGCTGACGTGATTCGGCGCGGCACCGGTAAAAGAGCCATGGAACTGGGCCGGACAGATCTGGCTGGTAAAACCGGAACAACCAATGAACAAAGGGACGCGTGGTTCTCAGGCTATAACGACGCGCTTGTCACTTCTGTTTGGGTCGGTTTCGATAACCATGATGAACTCGGACGCAATGACGTGGGCGGAAGGGCTGCCCTGCCGATCTGGATCAAATTCATGGATGTCGCTTTGCGCGACGTGACCGACAGTCCACCAGATATGCCGGAAGGTCTTGCGCAGGCCCGTATTGATCCGGAAACCGGATTACTCGCGACACTGGACAACCCGGATGCAATTCTGGAAGTATTTGAGAGCGGTCGGCTGCCGGCCATGCAACCTCAGGAGCAAGGAGATTCAGAGGATGTCACCACCGAGGAGAATCCGTACGAGATCTACTAACGGCACCCCACCGCGCCACGTGCGAAAAAAGAACCTGATCAAGCGCCAGGTGGCTGCCGAAGCGGCAAGAATCATTGCCACCGAAGGCCAGTACAACTATCACGCTGCCAAGAGAAAAGCAGCAAGCAGGATCGGCGTAAGTGAACGACTGGCCTTACCAGCCAATCTCGAAGTACAGGAAGCACTGAGTGCGTACCTGGAGTTGTATGGCGGTGAAGCGCACAGGCAGAACCTTGAAAACATGCGCGCATCAGCAGTCAGGGCAATGCTTTGTTATGAGTCCTGGAATGCGCGCCTGGTGGGTCCTGTCCTGGATGGCACCGCCGGAAACCATGCCCGCATCACCCTTCATGTGTTTTGCGACTCGCCTGACCAGATTGTCCATCACCTGATGGAGAACAAGACGCCTTTCAGCCAGGAGCAGCGCCAGATCCGCTGGCACGATGGCAGACACAGAACCTTGCCACTGCTGGTGGTTGAGTCCGAGCCTTACACAGTGGAATTGCTGGTTTTTGACGAATTACAGCTTCGCCAGTCGCCGCCATGTCCGATTGACGGACGACCTCAGAAACGCGCCTCGCACGCAGAGGTTTCCAGGCTCCTTAAAGGACCAAAGCCTCAGGCAGCCTGATCTGATCTAAACCGGGACTCTGGTTGAAACTGCCTTGACTACTAGCGCCGCTCCACTTTGACGTAGTCACGTTCAGCCGGGCCGTTGTAAACCTGGCGAGGGCGACCGATTTTGGTTGGGGTCTCGGCCTGTTCCAGCCACTGCGATACCCATCCCACGGTGCGGGCAATGGCGAACATCACGGTGAACATACTGACCGGTATGCCAAGTGCCTTGTAAATAATGCCCGAATAGAAATCGACATTGGGGTAGAGCTTCTTCTCCACAAAATATTCATCTTCCAGGGCAATCTTCTCGAGTTCGAGAGCCAGGTCCAGCAATGGGTCTTTCTTGCCAAGCTCGCCCAGAACCTCGTGACATGCCACTCGCGTTATCGACGCCCGAGGATCATAATTCCTGTAGACCCGGTGACCAAAACCCATCAGCCTGAAAGGATCTGAACGGTCTTTGGCGCGCTTGATGAACTGGGGCACTCGTGAAACGTCTCCGATCTCGTTGAGCATGTTCAGAACTGCCTCATTGGCACCGCCATGAGCCGGTCCCCACAAAGCTGAGATGCCGGCAGCAACGCATGCATAAGGATTAGCGCCTGTTGACCCAACCAGCCTGACAGTGGAAGTGCTGGCATTCTGCTCATGATCAGCGTGCAGAATAAATAACAAATCCAAAGCCTTGGCCGCCACCGGGCTGACATGATAATCCTCTGCAGGCACCGAAAACATCATTTCCAGGAAACGTGCACTGAACGGAAGCGAATTTTTTGGGTACGCTGTTGGCCACCCCATGTGATAGCGATAACAGGCTGCAGCAATGGTCGGCATTTTGGCGATCATGCGGGTTGCTGCGAGTTTCCGGTGCTCGGGACTCTCCAGGTCCATACCATCGTGGTAGAACGCCGCAAGCGAGCCAACCACCCCGGCCATCATGGCCATCGGGTGTGCATCGTAATGGAATCCGGAGATGAACTGGTTGAGCCGTTCATTCACCATGGTGTGGTAGGTGATGTCGTGGTCAAACTGCTTAAGTTCCTGCCCGGTCGGGAGTTCCCCGTGCATCAGCAGGTAAGCCACCTCAATGAACGAACTCTTCTCAGCCAGTTGCTCGATCGGATAACCGCGATACCGCAGGATCCCTTTGGCACCATCGATAAATGTGATTTCACTGGTGCAGCTGGCAGTTGAAGCGAAACCCGGATCATAAGTGAAGTAGCCGAGCTCTGATGGAAGATTCTTGATATCGAGCGTAGGCTCGCCCTCACTACCCGAAATTACAGGAAGCTCAGCGCTTTTATGCGTTTGATTGTCTGTTATGACGACGCGTTTGTCTGCCACTCGATTCTCCATTTCCAGTTTGATTTCATTATATACCGCACGCCCGAAAATGAGCTTTTACACGAAAAAACCCGGGCCAGCCGAGCCGGTCCGGGTTTCATAATATTCGGTCACTCGGGTGTTTTGTTGTATCGCTTCTATTTGCCGTAGCGTTTCTTGAAACGATCAACCCGCCCGCCTGAATCAAGCACCTTGTGCTTGCCGGTGTAGAACGGATGTGATGCA
Source organism: Lysobacterales bacterium (assembly GCA_035267185.1). Taxonomy (GTDB): domain Bacteria; phylum Pseudomonadota; class Gammaproteobacteria; order Xanthomonadales; family SZUA-36; genus JAUIBE01. Next base: position 18,782 of record DATFLY010000056.1, read on the forward strand.
CTCGAGACTTCCACTTTTACCAACGGATACTCATTTCCATCCTCCCACTTGATGGTGTCTTCTGTTTCCACAGTCGAACGCGTGAGGAAGGAGAAATCTGAAGATATATCCTGGAATACTACTTCTCGATATTCCGGGTGAATGCCTGCTTTCATGTCTGGTTCCTGCCAAGTAAAACCCAAAGTTAAACCCAATGTTGAACCCAAGGTTAAACCCTAAGTCATTCTGAATTAATGCTGCGCAACAAACCCGTGCAAATCTTCCTGCCAGGTGCGCGAAAGACCGGCCAGTTTACTCAGCTGAACAGCGGAATGCAAGACCCGCAAACGTCTATTTCACTTGAGAAAAATGGCCTGCAGATCATTGTTGAATCGACGTCCGAGCTCAGTTTGCACCCAGCAGTCCTGATGGACTTCCAAAAGACCCTTGTTTACTGCGCTTTCAATCATGGGTGCAACATGGTTCGGGTCCAGCCCGGTGCATCCGGAGTACTCCTCAAATTTAATGGGTTCAGAGAGGCGTAAACGGTTCAGAAAGTACTCGAAAACCCGCTCTTCCGGGCTCAGTGCCCGCATTTCGGCCCGAAATTCGCGATTGTTCCGCGCATCCATGTACTGCTTCGGGTGCCGGTGTTTCGCCAGGCGAACAATCCGACTCTCGGCATTCAGCGTGATCTTTGAGTGGGCGCCCGCGCCTATTCCCAGGTAATCCCCGAAGCGCCAGTAGTTCAGATTATGCCTGCAAACCTTGTCCGGCCGGGACCAGGCGGAAATCTCATAGCCCTGGAATCCCGATTCTACAAACAGGGCCGAACATTCTTCCTGCATCTCCCATTGGATATCGTCACCGGGCAGTTTCGGGGGACTGGCAGCGAACCGGGTATTGGGTTCAAGGGTGAGCTGGTAGTGGGATACATGAGTGGGAATACAGGCAAGGGCCTGCATTACATCATTAACAGCACCATCCACTGTCTGGCCCGGCAGGCCATACATCAGATCAATATTGAAGTTGTCCATTCCCGCTGACTTCAGCGATTCAACAGCGCGCTGTATCTCGTCACTGCCATGAATTCGCCCGATGGCCCTGAGGGCGTCGTCATCAAAACTCTGTGCGCCAAGGGAAACCCTGTTTATACCAGCATGCCGATAGGAACTGAAACTGTCGTATTCGATGGTTCCGGGGTTGGCCTCGAGCGTGATTTCAGCTTCAGGGCTAAGCTGAACCAGGCTGCGCACCTGGCAAAGGATCCTGTCTATCTGGTCTGCTGAAAACAGACTCGGAGTGCCGCCACCGAAAAACACAGTACTGACCGTCCTTCCCCAGGCCATGGGCAAATCCGCCTGCAGATCCAACATGAGTGCTTCGAGGTAGTCCTCGGCAGGTAACTCCCCTTTCAGGGCATGCGAGTTGAAGTCGCAGTAAGGACACTTGCTGACACACCAGGGCAGGTGAATGTAAAGGCCCAGTGGCTGAGGTGCTAACAAGACTGGCGCTCCTCGATTCAGGTGGGAATCATAAAGGTCTGTGGACCCTCAAAACCCGAAGTAAGTGAGCAAGGGCCTGGCCGCGATGACTGATGACATTCTTGACGGCAGCAGGCAGTTCGGCTGCGGTAACACCGCGTTCCTCCACGAAAAAAACCGGATCATACCCAAAACCACCAACCCCGACGGATTCTGTTGTGATTCGCCCCATCCACTGACCATGGGTCACGATTGGCGCCGGATCCTGCGGATTGCGAAGAAACACCATCACGCAGTAGAAATGCGCGCCACGCTCTTCCTCCGGCACGCCACTGAGCTCGTCCATCAATTTACGAATATTCGCCTCGCTTCCCCCATCATCGGCATACCGTGCGGAACGCAGGCCTGGTTGGCCGTCGAGCGCATCAACCAGCAGACCCGAATCATCGGCAAGTGCCGGCAATCCGGTCTTTGCAGAAGCATGCCTGGCCTTGATCAGTGCGTTCTCGACGAACGTCAGACCATCTTCGACTGCTTCCTCGAATTCCCATTCGCTCTGAGGCCTGACATCCCAGCCCAGTGGCACCAGAAGCGGTTCGATTTCCCGCAGCTTACCGGCGTTGCCACTGGCAAGGACCAGGCTGGTCATTGCCCCAGAGACTCACTCTGTAATGCCATCAATTCGGTGATGCCCTTTTCCGCCAGCTCGAGCATACGATCCAGTTCATTGCGCCTGAAAGCATGGCCTTCAGCGGTTCCCTGCAATTCGATGAAACCACCGCCATCATTCATGACCACATTCATATCCGTCTCAGCAGAAGAATCTTCAGGATAGTCAAGATCCAGCACGGGTACGTCTCCGTATATCCCCACGGAGACTGCCGCCACCTGGCCATGGATCGGGCTTGACGTGATCTTTTTCTGGTCCAGCAACCAGTTGCAGGCATCTGCCAATGCCACGTACGCACCAGTGATCGATGCTGTTCGCGTTCCCCCATCGGCCTGGAGGACATCGCAATCCAGCGTGATTGTGCGTTCACCTAATGCCTGCCGATCGACCACCGCGCGCAGTGAACGACCGATCAGTCGCTGGATTTCGAGAGTCCGCCCACCCTGCTTGCCACGTGCAGCCTCGCGACCCATGCGACTGCCTGTAGACCTGGGCAACATTCCGTACTCTGCTGTGACCCAGCCTTCGCCCCGACCACGCAGGAAGTGCGGGACCCGTTCCTCTACCGAGGCGGTGCACAACACCTGGGTATCACCGCACTCGATCAATACCGAGCCCTCTGCGTGTCGGGTGAATCCACGGGTAATGCGGGCAGGACGGAGTTCATCGTCCTGCCTTCCACTCGGGCGGGCAACATTTTCAGTTTCATTGTTCATGTGTATGTATCTTTCGCACCATGTTTCAATCGCATATTTGAACACATCAGCCAAAATCACGCTGACTTGCGATGAAACAGACGTTACCATTAGCGGTTGTTGGTCGCGGCAAGACGCCGTTACCACGATGCAGGATTTGTGCTTTTTATAACCGGGTAGCGGCGAGACGCCGCACCTGCAAACCAGATTCAACGCCCTTAAGGGGCGGCGTCTCGCCGCGACCTTTTTCATTATGGGCAGGGCCAGAGGGAAACCACGCCATGATACGCAGCATGACCGGCTATGCCGGCGCCGAGGAACAATTTGATTTCGGAAGATTGGCATGGGAGTTACGTTCCGTTAACCATCGCTACCTTGAAGTCGGAATGCGCCTGCCGGAAGATTTTCGACCCATTGAAGGAAACATCAGGAAAATTGTCGGTGAAACCCTGGGCCGCGGAAAAGTGGACATGGTGCTTCGTTTCACACCGGAGGATTCTGCCCGGGCCAGTCGCCTGGTACTGAATCAGCCTTTGGCCAAACAGATCCTGTCCCTGCACAGCGAACTGACAGAAATCGCTGATAAGCAGGAAGACCCAGGGTTAATGAGCATCCTGCGCTGGCCGGGCGTCACTCTTGAAGAAGGCACTGACCCTGAACCCCTGCACAAGGCGGCACTGGAATTGCTCAAGAATGCAGTGGCAACCCTGCATGAAACGCGCGCAAGGGAAGGACAGATGCTCGATCAGGCCCTGCGCGAAAGACTCGAGGGCATCAAACACTGGGTTGGCGAGATTCGCGTGTGGTTACCGGAGATTCGTGATGCCCTGCGCCAAAAAATGCAGGACAGAATTGCATCTTTACAACAACCACTTGAACCCGGACGCCTGGAGCAGGAAGTTGCTTTCCTGGCCCAGAAAATTGATGTTGACGAAGAGCTGGATCGCCTGGATGCGCACGTTGCTGAGACTTTCCGTGTTCTTGACCTTGATGAGCCCGTTGGTCGCAGGCTGGATTTTCTGATGCAGGAATTCAATCGTGAATCCAACACGCTAAGCTCCAAATCAGTAGATCAGCGCACAACCCAGGCCGCAGTTGAGCTCAAGGTGCTGGTGGAGCAAATGCGTGAGCAAACCCAGAACATTGAGTAATCCAGGCACCGAAAGCAATACGGACCAGGTCGGCAACGTCTTTGTGATCGCTGCGCCTTCAGGGGGTGGAAAAACAACCCTGACCCGGGCGCTGATTGATCAGGATGACTGCCTCAGGTTATCTGTATCGCACACCACCAGGCCGGCACGGCCCGGTGAAAGCCACGGCGTCCATTATTTCTTTGTCAACGAATCAGAATTTGAATCACTCATAGAACAACAGGCTTTTCTTGAATACGCACTCGTGTTCGATGACTACAAGGGCACAACCAGGGCTGCGGTGGAACAGCAAATTGCAAACGGTTACCACGTCCTGCTCGATATTGACTGGCAGGGCGCACGGCAGGTAAGGCTGGCCATTCCCGGGAGTCACTCAATTTTTATCCTGCCACCCTCACTGGAAGTGTTGAAAGAAAGGCTTGCCGGCCGGGGCCAGGACAGTGAAAAAGAAATTGCAAAACGCATGAGCAAGGCGCGCAGCGAGATATCACACTGGGACGAGTTTGATTTTGTCGTGATCAACGATGACTTTCAGGAAACGCTGAAAAACCTGCAGTCCATCATCAAAAAAGGCAAACCTGTAAATCCGGTCAGTCGGGAAAAACTTGAAACACTGCTGGCGGAGTTGCTGGAAGACAGATAGAATGCCCTGTTCTGCCGCCCGGACCGGTTACGAAAGACAACTGAAACCGGGCGATTTTGACTGAAATGAATTAGGATGCCGACATGGCAAGAATTACTGTAGAAGACTGTCTGGAAACCATCAACAACCGCTTCGAACTGGTGTTGACAGCGACCAAACGTGCGCGCCAGATCGCTCATGGCGCTGAGCCGCTGGTGGAAGAAGAAAACGATAAGCCAACCGTTCTCTCCCTGCGTGAGATCGCCGATGGGCTTGTTGACTCTGAACGCATCGCTGTCATCCAGGCTGAGATCGAAGCCGCAGAAGCGTTCGATCAGGATGGCGAGGAAGAAAACATCACACTCTGAAGTTTCGCAGCTGGTCACACCAGCTGATCACCCTGGCCCTGATCAGGTTGCAGGTTCTGCACCAATGGACCCGGCACTGGACTCGGCAATGGCCTCACCCATCGCCTATCCTCCGGAAGTCATTTCCCTTCGGGATGTTCTGAATACCTACCTCGAGCCAATGCGCGTGGCCGTTGTTCTGCGCGCGTTTGAAGTCGGCGCGGCTGCCCATCACGGACAAACCCGTAAAACGGGCGAGCCGTACATTCTGCATCCGGTGGAAGTTGCCCAGATCCTGGCAAACATGCGCATGGATCACGAGAGCATTACCGCGGCCATCCTGCATGACACCATTGAGGACACGCCCCTTTCCAAGGAAGAAATAGCGGACCAGTTTGGCGAGGAAATTGCCGACCTTGTGGATGGGGTCACCAAGCTGGACCAGATGAAATTCCGCACCCGCAAGGAGGCGGATGCTGAAAGTTTCCGCAAGCTGATGCTGGCCATGTCGCGAGACCTCCGCGTCATTTTCATCAAGCTGGCCGATCGGCTTCATAACATGCGCACCCTGGGAAGCATGGCGCTTGCTTCACGCCGACGAATTGCCAGCGAGACCCTTGCGATTTACGCCCCTATTGCTGACCGGCTTGGCATGAACAGCATCAAACAGGAACTGGAAGATCTTGGATTCGCCAACCTCTACCCCTGGCGTCATCGAACCATCAAGGAGCACCTTTCGGAGATTACCGGCCATCGACAGGAGATCGTCTCCACGATCGAATCCGCGCTCAGAAAGAAGATGGCAGATGCGAGGGTTCCCTGCCGAATCTCCGGTCGCGAAAAGTCGCCCTACAGCATCTATAAGAAAATGCTCTCGAAGGACCTGCCGTTTTCCGACGTCACGGACTTTTATGCCTTCAGGATCATCACCCAGACCGAATCTCACTGTTACCTGGCGCTGGGCGCGGCACACAGTCTTTATCAGCCCAAGCCTGGACGATTCAAGGATTTCATCGCGCTTCCCAAGGCCAACGGTTACCAGTCGTTACATACCATTCTCAACAGTCCCTACGGCGTACCGATAGAGATCCAGATTCGAACTGAAGACATGGACATGATGGCGGTCAAAGGCGCTGCAGCGCACTGGCAGTACAAGACCGGCGAGACAGGATCAGCCCAGGTTCGTGCACGTGAATGGCTGATGCAGATGGTGGATGCACAACGCCATACACAGGACTCCCTGGAGTTCATGGACAGCGCACGCTCTGATCTCTTCCCTGATGAGATCTTTGTCTTCACACCCAAGGGCAAGATTATCGACCTGCGCCGGAATGCCACTGCGCTTGATTTCGCCTACGCCATTCATACCGATGTAGGCAACCACACCAGGGAAATCATGGTCGACAAAGTGCTTGTCCCCTTGTCGACACATCTTGCCAATGGTCAGACTGTCAAGGTGATTACTGATCCCGAGATCCAGCCCAAACCGGAGTGGCTGCAGTTTGTCGGTACGGCACGCGCACGCACCGCCATCCGGCACTACCTGAAAAGCCTGGAGCAGGAAGACACCGTCGCGCTTGGTTTGCGCCTGTTGGAAAAAGCCCTGAATGCACGTGGCGTTTCGGTTGAGAGCATTCCCACAAAACGCTGGAAGAAGTACCTGGGCGAAATTCGACTTGACAGCCAGGAAGCGCTTTTCAAGGACCTGGCACTGGGTTCCATCCTGGCCAATGTGGCCGCAGCGCGGCTTCAGCCTGAGAACAAGAGCCAGGACGATGAAGTCACTGACGAGGCGATATCCATTGCAGGCTCAGAAGGCAGCGCGGTCAGCTTTGGCGCCTGTTGCCTGCCGGTGCCTGGTGATCGCATCATGGCATTTGTCTCCGCTGACAAGGGTGTGGTTGTTCATCGTCGCAATTGCCCGAATGTACGCGAGTTCAGAAAACACCCTGATCGCTGTGTCGAAGTCACCTGGGCCCCGATCACAAGTGGCATGTTCCCTGTGGGCATTCGTGTAATCACGCACAACGTTCCGGGCGTGCTTGCCAATATTTCTGCCAGCATCGGCGAAGTCGGCAGCAATATCGAAACCATTGAACAACCTGAAACCAATCCGGAAACCGCAACACTCATGTTTCAGCTTTCAGTCAGGGATCGCGATCACATGGCGCGTGTGATGCGGCGTCTGCGACGCAATCCGAACGTCTTAAAGGTCAGTCGAATTCTATGAGCAAATCTGCAATACACAGTGAAAATGCCCCTGCAGCAATTGGCGCCTATAGCCAGGCCATTCGCCACGGCAACACAGTCTACCTTTCTGGCCAGATCCCCCTGGTGCCTGAAACCATGGAAATGGTTGAGGGAGACATTGACGAACAAATCCACCAGGTGATCGCCAATCTTTCAGCTGTTTGCAAGGCGGCGGGAGGAAATCTGGACAGCATTGTCAGGCTGACTGTCTACCTGACTGACCTGGCCCATTTCGGCCGGGTCAATGACATCATGAGTGAGCATTTCAGCCAGCCCTACCCTGCACGTGCAGCCATAGGGGTAGCCTCCCTGCCCCGGAATGCCGATGTGGAAATGGACGCAGTTCTGGGGCTTTAACCCCAAAATTGCATGAATTTCACTGACTTTATGAGATCTTTATGCGTTTCAACAGATTGAAACAAGATCAGTGAGAACCAGTAATTCCAGTGCCTGAAAACCCATCGGACCTGAAAAGCCTGGCCGGTGTCGGACCTGCGCTTGCCCAAAGCCTGGCCGACATGGGCATTCATAATGTTGAGGATCTGCTTTTTCATCTGCCCATGCGGTATGAAGACCGCACCAGGCTTCATCCGGTTGGCGGTCTCTACCCCGGTGCAACGGTACAGATCGAAGGGAAGATAGAACACTCTGCAATTGTTCCAGCCCGAAGGGCGATGCTGGTGGTGGTTGTTTCAGATGGAACCGGAATGGTTACCCTTCGATTTTTTCACTTCAGGGCAGCCCAGAAGAGGTCGCTGGCCGCAGGAAGCCGCGTACGCGCTTTCGGCGAAGTTCGCGCCGGGTTTAAAGGGCTGGAGATGATTCACCCCAGCTATCGATTGCTTTC
>DATFLY010000057.1:0-13528 GCA_035267185.1 Lysobacterales bacterium
GGGCGCCTTGTCGATATCTTCAAATGCCGTCACGTCACCGCCACGAAGCTCCGCGCATACTTTCGTCAGCGCCGCCGTCAGCGTCGTCTTGCCGTGGTCAACGTGTCCAATCGTGCCCACGTTGACGTGAGGTTTATTTCTTTCAAATTTTGCCTTAGCCATTGTCTGTTCCTCTTAAAACAGCTATTCGTTCACTGCCTGATATCAGGCGGTTTTCTTAATGATTTCTTCTGAAACGCTGTTAGGCGCCTCGGCGTAATGCTCGAATTCCATGGTGTAGGTCGCACGACCCTGGGTTGCAGAACGCAGATCCGTCGCATAGCCAAACATTTCACTCAGCGGCACATGCGCGTTGATGATCTTGCCTGCGGGGCCGTCTTCCATACCCTGTACGATGCCGCGACGACGATTCAGATCGCCCATCACGTCACCCATGTAATCTTCAGGCGTTACAACTTCAACTTTCATCATCGGCTCAAGCAGAACCGGGTCGGCAATCAGCGCAGCATTACGGAACGCCATGGAACCGGCGATCTTGAATGCCATCTCATTTGAATCAACCTCGTGATATGACCCGTCGTACAGAGTCGCCCTGCAATCCAGTATTGGATAACCGGCTATCACACCGTTATTCATTTGCTCCTGCATGCCTTTATCAACCGCGCCGATGTACTCGCGTGGCACGACACCACCGACAATGTTATTGACAAATTCATATCCAGCACCTTTTTCCAAAGGTTCGAGTCGAATTTTGACGTGGCCATACTGACCTCGACCGCCGGACTGCTTAACAAACTTGCCTTCGGCCTCAACGCTCTTGCGAATCGTTTCGCGATAAGCAACCTGCGGACGGCCAACATTGGCTTCGACCTTAAATTCACGACGCATACGATCAACGATGATGTCGAGATGCAGCTCACCCATGCCCGAGATAATGGTCTGGCCCGATTCTTCGTCGGTATGCACCCGGAAAGAAGGGTCTTCCTGGGCCAGCTTGCCAAGTGCGATGCCCAGCTTTTCCTGGTCGGACTTGGTCTTCGGCTCAACCGCAACAGAGATCACCGGATCCGGAAAATCCATGCGCTCGAGGGTGATGACATCATCAAGTGAGCACAGGGTGTCTCCGGTGGAGACATTTTTCAGGCCAACAGCAGCGGCGATGTCGCCAGCGCGCACTTCCTTGATCTCTTCACGCGTGTTGGCGTGCATCTGCAGAATTCGACCAACACGTTCTTTATTGGTTTTGACCGGGTTATAAACGGTGTCGCCTGAATTCAGCACACCGGAATAAACACGGAAAAAGGTCAGCGTTCCAACAAACGGGTCAGTGGCGATCTTGAATGCCAGCGCAGCAAACGGCGCTTCGTCTGAGCTCTTGCGAACACCTTCGGTCTCGTCTTCTTTGATACCGCGAATCGAAGGCACGTCAATCGGTGAGGGCATCACCTGGACGATGATGTCCAGCAGTGCCTGAACACCCTTATTTTTGAATGCACTGCCACACAGGCACGGCACGATGTCATTGTTCAGGGTGCCGACGCGAAGACCTTCGATAATCTGCTCTTCTGTGAGGGTCGCCTCTTCGAGGTAGGCATCCATCAGCTCTTCGGAAGCTTCCGCAGCCGCCTCAACCATTTCTTCGCGTGCGGCTTCAGCAGCAGCAAGCATATCTTCAGGAATTTCGCGGGCCTCGTAAGTCACGCCCTGGGATTCGTTGTCCCAGTGAATGGCCTTCATGCGGATCAGGTCTATGACACCTTCGAAATCCTCTTCAGAGCCGATCGGCAACTGTAAAGGAACCGGACGCGCACCCAGGCGTTCCCTGATCTGTCTGACCACGCGCAGGAAGTCAGCGCCGGTACGGTCCATTTTATTTACAAAGCAAACACGTGGCACACCATAACGACTGGCCTGCCGCCATACCGTTTCAGACTGGGGCTGTACGCCACCGACTGCGCAGAAAACTGCTACTGCACCATCAAGCACGCGCAGGGAACGCTCAACTTCAATCGTGAAGTCAACGTGACCCGGGGTGTCGATGATGTTGATGCGGTGTTCCGGAAACTGCTGATCCATACCACTCCAGAAACAGGTGGTCGCAGCGGATGTAATCGTGATTCCGCGCTCCTGTTCCTGTTCCATCCAGTCCATGGTGGCAGCGCCATCATGTACTTCACCGATTTTGTGTGAAACACCGGTGTAGAACAGAACTCGTTCGGTGGTAGTCGTCTTGCCAGCATCAATATGAGCCATGATGCCGATGTTCCGATACCGCTCAATGGGCGTTTTACGTGCCACTTTCCTATACCTCTATTCTTTAGTGAACCGCGCGGCTTACCAGCGGTAATGAGCAAACGCGCGGTTTGCTTCCGCCATGCGGTGTGTGTCTTCCCGTTTCTTGACTGCTGCGCCACGCTGCTCAACAGCGTCCAGCAATTCACCGGCGAGCCGGTCGGGCATATTCTTTTCACCACGCTTGTGCGCAGCTTCGATAATCCAGCGCATGGCCAGTGTCTGGCGACGCTTCGGACGAACTTCGACCGGCACCTGGTAAGTGGCACCACCAACGCGACGAGACTTAACCTCGACTGCTGGACTGACATGCTCGAGTGCTTTTTCAACCAACTCGACAGGCTCAGCCGTCTTGTTCTTTTCCGAGATGTGATTCATCGCGCCGTAAACGATGCGCTCTGCCACTGATTTCTTGCCACTCATCATCACCATGTTGATGAAACGGGTGACCATTTCGCTGTGGAATTTCGGATCCGGCAAAATTTCGCGGGAAAAATTAGTCTTTTTTCTGGACATCTTCTTTTATCCCCGTGGTCTCTTGGCGCCGTATTTAGAACGGCCCTGGCGACGGTCACTGACACCCGCTGTGTCAAGGCTGCCTCGCACTGTGTGATAACGCACACCCGGCAGATCCTTTACACGACCGCCGCGGATGAGCACAACACTATGCTCCTGCAGGTTGTGGCCTTCGCCACCGATGTAGCTCGTTACCTCGAAACCGTTGGTCAAACGCACACGCGCAACCTTGCGCAGCGCAGAGTTTGGTTTCTTCGGCGTGGTGGTATACACACGTGTGCATACACCGCGCTTTTGCGGGCATCCTTCGAGTGCCGGCACGTTGCTCTTGTAGAGCTTCGGCTTGCGAGGCTTCCGTACGAGTTGGTTAATCGTCGCCATATATCCGTTCCTGAAATTAAAAAAAGCAATCGGGAAATCCCGAATGCCATGTCTCAGATAATGTCAAACGCCCAACCCCCGAGACTTTTTCTGGGATTGGGCGCCGTTGGTTCCGGCCCACGCGCCGGCGACATCGGCTCTCCGCAACAGTTTCAGAAGGTTCTCCGACTGCGCGGCCCTCCATGTGGGAGGGTTTGCATTACCTTAGCCGGTCAATTATGCCAGCACTTGCTCAGTGTGGCAACCCCGGAATCGAAAAAGTTTGAATGATCTGTTTCAGACAAGTCAGCCCCGGTTGGTGAGCCGCCAAAAACGGCTCACCAGAGGGCTGACCAAAACTACTTATGAAGTCGAGCGTAGCCGCCTTCGCGGACGACTCTCGAGTCGTTCGCGGAGCAGGGAAGCGAAGACTCCCTTAATCTTTACCGTCTTCGTCGTCGGCTCCGGCAAACTCTTCAGCAGCCACTGCTGCTGCCAGAGCAGCGAGATCAATCTCGGGCTCTTCTTCCACCACGCGCTTGCGCGACTTGTGATACGCCATACCAGTACCAGCCGGAATCAGGCGGCCCACGATGACGTTCTCTTTCAGGCCACGAAGATGATCGGTGGTGCCGCGGACGGCTGCCTCGGTCAATACACGCGTGGTCTCCTGGAAGGAAGCTGCCGAGATAAATGACTCGGTTGCCAGGGATGCCTTGGTGATGCCCAACAGGATGCGCTGGAATTCGGCCGGGCGGTTTTTCTCGCGCTTGGCCAGCTCGTTTTCTTCCAGTACGCGAACGTAGTCGAGCTGATCACCACGCAGCAGCTTGGTTTCACCCGGGTCAGAGATTTCGACCTTACGCAGCATCTGGCGAACAATCACTTCGATGTGCTTGTCGTTGATCTTCACACCCTGCAGGCGATAAACGTCCTGAATTTCCTTCACCAGGTAGGCATCAAGTGCCTCGACACCCAGCAGGCGCAGAATGTCATGCGGATTTGGTTCGCCGTCGACAACGGTTTCACCTTTCTCCACACGTTCACCTTCGAACACGATGATGTGACGCCATTTCGGAATCAGTTCCTCGTAGTGTTCACTATCATCCTGCGTAATCACCAGGCGTTGCTTGCCCTTGGTGTCCTTGCCGAAGCTGACGATACCCGAGACTTCCGCCAGGATAGACGGCTCTTTCGGCTTACGCGCTTCAAACAGGTCAGCCACTCGCGGCAGACCACCTGTGATATCACGGGTTTTGGAAGACTCCTGCGGGATACGCGCCAGTACGTCACCAACGTTTACATCCTGTCCGTCTCGCATCTGAACGATGGAACCGGATTGCAGGAAGTAATGAGCGGGAATTTCCGTATTGGCCAGACACAGCTCCTTACCCTTCTTGTCGAGCAGGCTGATCATCGGACGCAAATCCTTACCAGCAGCTCCGCGCTGCTTCGGATCGGTCACGATCAGGCTGGTCAGACCGGTGATGTCATCGGTGTGCTCATTGAAAGTAACGCCTTCAGTGAACTCATGGAATTTAACAGTACCCGCCACTTCGGTAACGATCGGATGGGTATGCGGATCCCAGTTGGCGACGATATCACCAGCATCAATCTTCTCCTGATCGCGCACGGAAATAATGGCACCGTAAGGAACCTTGTAACGTTCGCGCTCACGACCGTGATCATCGATGACAGAAAGCTCACCGGAACGAGATACCGCAACCAGTTTCTTGTCTGCGTTTTCAACAGACTTGAGGTTATGCAGCCTCACCGAACCACCAGACTTGGCCTGGATGTGATCAACTGCAGCTGCCCTCGATGCCGCACCACCAATATGGAAGGTACGCATTGTTAGCTGGGTGCCTGGTTCACCAATTGACTGGGCTGCAATAACACCAACAGCTTCACCAATGTTTACCAGCTCACCGCGGGCAAGATCGCGACCGTAGCAGGAAGCACAAACACCATGCTTGGTTTCGCAGGTAATGGTGGAACGAACATGAACCATGTCCACACCCGCTTCTTCAAGTGTCTCAACCCACTGCTCATCGAGCAGGGTGTTACGACCACAGATTTCCTCGTCTGTGCCGGGCTTGTAAATCGGCTGCGCAATCATGCGACCGAGCACTCGCTCTGACAATGGCTCAACAACGTCACCACCTTCAACGATCGGCTGGATCAGCACGCCCGCTTCGGTTTTACAATCAACCTCGGTAATCACCAGATCCTGGGCAACGTCAACAAGTCGACGTGTCAGGTAACCGGAGTTCGCTGTCTTGAGCGCTGTATCTGCCAGACCTTTACGAGCGCCGTGAGTGGAAATAAAGTACTGCAGTACGTCCAGCCCTTCACGGAAGTTCGCCGTAATCGGCGTTTCGATGATCGAGCCATCCGGCTTGGCCATCAGGCCACGCATACCTGCAAGCTGACGAATCTGGGCAGCCGAGCCTCGGGCGCCTGAATCAGCCATGATAAAGATAGAATTCATTGAATCCTGTTCAACATCCGATCCGTCTTTTGCCTTGACCACGGTTTTACCCATGGTTTTCATCATGGCCCGTGCAACCTGCTCGTTGGTGCGGGACCAGATATCGACAACCTTGTTGTAGCGCTCACCGGAAGTCACCAGGCCAGATACATACTGGTTCTGGATCTCAACAACCTCGGCTTCAGCACCTTCAAGAATGGTCTTCTTCTCGTCCGGAACCACCAGGTCATCAATACCGATGGAAACACCCGCCATGGTGGCGTAGTGGAATCCTGAGTACATCAGCTTATCGGCAAAGACCACGGTCTTCTTGAGACCAAGGCGGCGATAGCAGGAGTTGATCAGGCCGGAGATTTCACGCTTCTTGAGCGCTTTATTGAGCATGTGGAAAGGCATGCCAGCCGGCCGGATGTCAGCCAGCAATGCACGACCAACGGTGGTCTCAATCAGGTTGGTCTCATGACGCTCATCGCCGTGCTCTGAAACAATGATTTCATCAATACGCACCTTGATTCGCGCATGCAATCCGACCGCCTTGTTTTCAAACGCACGATGGACTTCTTCAATGTCAGAGAAGTACATGTCTTCACCAGCTGTGCCTTCAAGCTGGCGCGTCATGTAGTAAAGCCCCAGTACAACGTCCTGGGTGGGCACGATGATGGGCTCGCCATTTGCCGGTGACAGGATGTTGTTTGAAGACATCATCAGGGCACGGGCTTCGAGCTGGGCTTCCACGGACAAGGGTACGTGCACCGCCATCTGGTCACCATCAAAGTCAGCGTTGAACGCTGTACACACCAGCGGGTGAAGCTGGATCGCCTTGCCTTCAATCAGCACCGGCTCAAAAGCCTGGATGCCAAGACGATGAAGGGTTGGTGCACGGTTAAGCATGACCGGGTGTTCGCGGATTACTTCCGAAAGAATATCCCAGACCTCGGCGCGCTCAGCCTCTACCAGTTTCTTGGCAGCCTTGATGGTGGCGGCCATACCGCGTCGCTGCAGCTTGCTGAAGATAAACGGCTTGAACAGTTCAAGCGCCATCTTCTTGGGCAGGCCACATTCATGCAGTTTCAGTTTCGGACCCACCACGATCACGGAACGACCCGAATAATCGACTCGCTTGCCGAGCAGGTTTTGACGGAAACGACCCTGCTTGCCCTTGATCATGTCAGCAAGCGACTTCAATGGACGCTTGTTGGTGCCGGTAATGGCACGGCCGCGACGACCGTTGTCCAGCAACGCATCTACTGCTTCCTGCAGCATGCGTTTTTCATTTCGAACAATAATGTCAGGCGCGTTGAGTTCCAGCAGTCTTTTCAGACGGTTGTTTCTGTTGATCGCACGACGATAGAGATCATTCAGATCCGAGGTTGCAAAACGGCCACCATCCAGGGGTACCAGCGGACGCAGGTCCGGCGGCAGAACCGGCAGAACCGTCAGGATCATGTACTCAGGACGATTTCCGGATTCGATGAAGGCTTCAACCAGCTTGACGCGCTTGGAAAGACGCTTGAGCTTGGTGACAGAACGGGTCGCGCCAATGTCCTCGCGCAGCTGGGCCACTTCGTCATGAAGGTCAATGGTGCGAAGCAATTCGAAAATGGCTTCTGCGCCCATCTTGGCATCAAACTCGTCACCCCACTCTTCCACGGTGTCGAGATATTGCTCGTCGGTCAGCAACTGGCCGCGCTCGAGCTCCGTCAGTCCGGCATCGAGAACCACGTAGGATTCAAAATACAGGATGCGCTCAATATCACGCAGGGTCATATCCAGCATCAGGCCGATACGCGAAGGCAGCGACTTGAGGAACCAGATGTGGGCAACCGGACTGGCCAGCTCGATGTGCGCCATACGTTCACGGCGAACCTTGGTCAGCGTGACCTCGGTGCCACATTTTTCGCAGACGACACCACGATGCTTCATGCGCTTGTATTTGCCGCACAGGCATTCGTAGTCCTTGACCGGCCCGAAAATAGCCGCACAGAACAGACCGTCACGTTCCGGCTTGAATGTCCGGTAATTGATGGTTTCCGGTTTCTTGACTTCACCGAACGACCACGACCGGATCAGATCCGGAGGCGCAAGGCCGATGCTTATTGCGTCAAAATCCAGCGGCTGGCGCTGCTTGTTGTAGAGATTAAGTAGGTCTCTCACTTTGAAACTCCTCTCGATGAAGGTTGACTGTCAGTTAGCGAAATTGGCTGCACTAACAGCACCTATTCCTCTTCGAGTTCAATGTTGATCGCAAGCGAGCGGATTTCCTTAACAAGTACGTTGAAGGATTCCGGCATACCCGCCAGCATTTCATGATTGCCATCGACGATATTCTTGTACATCTGGTTTCGGCCGCTAACGTCGTCCGACTTGACCGTCAGCATTTCCTGCAGCGTATATGCCGCACCGTATGCTTCCAGAGCCCAGACTTCCATTTCACCGAATCGCTGGCCGCCGAACTGGGCTTTACCACCCAATGGCTGCTGTGTGACCAGGCTGTACGGTCCGGTGCTACGCGCATGCATCTTGTCATCAACCAGATGGTTGAGCTTGAGCATGTACATGTAACCCACCGTCACAGGACGTTCAAACGGGTCGCCTGTGCGACCGTCGTAAAGCGTGGTCTGGCCTGACTCAGGTAATTCGGCCAGTCTGAGGAGATGCTTGATCTCTTTCTCGCTGGCACCGTCAAATACCGGTGTCGCCATGGGCACACCGCCCTCGAGGTTCCGGGCCATGGTCATCACTTCGTCTTTCGTGAAATCACTCATTTTGACCCGGCCTTCGCGGTCGCTGTTATACACAGCGTCCAGGAAATCGCGGATTTTGGTTTCGGCGCCTTTCTCTTCCATCATCTTGCCGATGCGGATTCCGAGGCCCTTGGCTGCCCAACCCAGATGGGTCTCCAGCACCTGACCGATGTTCATTCGCGAAGGCACACCCAGCGGGTTCAAAACGATGTCCACCGGCGTCCCATCTTCGCTGTACGGCATGTCCTCGGTCGGTACGATCATCGAGATCACACCCTTGTTACCGTGACGTCCGGCCATCTTGTCACCAGGCTGGATACGACGCTTGACGGCCATGTAAACCTTGACCATCTTAAGCACGCCCGGCGCCAGGTCATCGCCCTGGGTGATCTTGCCTTTCTTGACCTCAAAGCGCGCATCAAACTCCTTGCGCTGTTCCTTGAGCTGATCGGCCATTTCCTCCAGATTCTGGTTGGCTTCCTCTGCCCGCATGGTGATCTTGAACCAGTCTTCACGCGGTAAGTCAGCCAGGTAAGCAGCTGTGATCTTGCTGCCTTTCTTGAGGCCGGCAGGACCTTTATCTGCAACTTTTCCAGTCAGGGAATTTTCCAGACGATTGAAAATTGCGTCTTCCACGATGCGAAGCTGATCGTCCAGATCCTTGCGAACCTGGCGAAGCTGCTCTTTCTCAATGGAACGGGCTCGATCGTCTTTTTCCACGCCATCACGGGTAAACACCTGCACGTCGATCACGGTTCCGTCCATTCCGGAAGGCACGCGCAGCGAGGTGTCTTTCACATCCGACGCTTTCTCACCAAAGATCGCACGGAGCAGTTTCTCCTCAGGTGTCAGTTGTGTCTCACCTTTGGGTGTGACTTTACCGACAAGAATGTCTCCGGCTGAAACTTCAGCGCCGATATAGACAATGCCTGACTGATCCAGCTTGTTGAGGTTGTGCTCACCAACGTTGGGAATATCAGAGGTGATTTCCTCTGAGCCCAGCTTGGTGTCACGCGCAACACAAGTCAGCTCCTCGATATGGATGGTGGTGAATCGATCTTCCTGCACCACACGCTCTGAGATAAGAATCGAATCCTCGAAGTTATACCCATTCCACGGCATGAACGCGACCAGCATGTTCTGGCCAAGAGCCAGTTCGCCCAGGTCGGTCGAAGGACCGTCGGCAAGCACATCGCCCTTTTGGACCACGTCGCCAACGCGAACCAGCGGACGCTGGTTCATGCAGGTGTTCTGGTTGGAACGCTGATACTTGGTCAGGTTGTAAATATCAACACCCGGATCACCTGCAGGTACTTCATCATCATTGGCCTGTACCACGATGCGACCGGCGTCGATCTGGTCAACCCGTCCGCCACGACGAGCAACAGCAGTAACGCCGGAGTCCGTTGCAACCGCTCGTTCCATTCCGGTTCCCACCAGGGGCTTCTCGGCCCGCAGGGTTGGAACAGCCTGCCGCTGCATGTTTGATCCCATCAGGGCCCGGTTGGCATCATCATGCTCCAGGAAGGGCACCAGTGATGCAGCCACCGAAACAATCTGCTTGGGCGAGACGTCCATGTAGCTGATATCGGTGGGTTCCTTAAGTGTGAATTCACCCATGTGGCGACATGGAATAAATTCGTCAGTGAACTTGCCATTTTTGTCCAGCTCGGCATTGGCCTGGGCAATCACGTAATCGCCCTCTTCAATGGCCGAAAGATATTCAACCTTGCTGGTTACTTTGCCGTCCGCGCACTTGCGATATGGCGTCTCGAGGAAGCCATAGTCGTTGGTGCGGGCATATACAGCCATTGAGTTAATCAGACCGATGTTCGGGCCTTCAGGGGTTTCAATCGGGCAGACACGACCATAATGCGTCGGGTGCACGTCTCGAACCTCAAAGCCGGCACGTTCACGCGTCAGGCCGCCAGGGCCGAGTGCAGAAACACGACGCTTATGCGTCACCTCGCTAAGCGGGTTGTTCTGATCCATAAACTGGCTGAGCTGTGACGAACCGAAGAACTCCTTGACCGCAGCCGCAACCGGCTTGGCATTGATGAGTTCCTGCGGCGACAAACCTTCGCTCTCAGCGACCGAAAGACGCTCGCGAACCGCACGCTCAACTCGCACCAGTCCGACACGGAAAACATTCTCCGCCATCTCGCCTACACTGCGCACACGACGGTTACCAAGGTGATCGATATCATCCACGCTGCCTTTACCGTTACGAATGTCAATCAACACACGCAGCACATCAAGAATGTCCTCACGATCCAGTACTGCAGATCCCTCGACTTCCTTGCGTCCGACACGACGGTTAAATTTCATTCGTCCTACGCCTGACAGGTCATATCGCTCGTCAGTGAAGAACAGGTTCTTGAACAGGTTCTGGGCGGCGTCCTTGGTTGGTGGCTCACCCGGGCGCATCATGCGATAGATTTCTACCAGCGCTTCCAGCTCATTGCTGGTCGGGTCAATATTCAGCGTGCTGGAAATGTATGGCCCCTGGTCGAGGTCGTTCACATACAGAATTTCCAGCTTTTTGACATTGTTTTCACGCAGCGCTTCCAGGAGTTCCTCGGTCAGCTCAGCGTTGGCGTCGGCCAGAACTTCACCGGATTCCTTGTCGACGATGGTCTTGGCAATGATTTTGCCCAGCAGATAATCGTCGGGCACATCCAGGGTCTTGACCTTGGCAGCCTCGAGCTCCTTCACGTGGCGAGCAGTGATGCGCTTGCCAGTAGGAACAATCACCTTGCCGGTCTTGCCCTTGATGTCGAACAGCGCTGTTTCACCACGCAGACGTTCAGGCACCAGTTCAAGATTGGCACCTTCCTTCTTGAGTGAAACCCCGCTGGTTTCAAAGAACGTATCGAGGATTTCCTCGTTGCCCATTCCGAGAGCGCGCAGCAGGATGGTGACCGGCAGCTTACGGCGACGATCGATTCGGGTGAAGATGCAGTCCTTCGGATCGAACTCAAAGTCGAGCCATGAACCACGATAAGGAATGACACGCGCAGAAAACAGCAGCTTGCCGCTGGAGTGCGTTTTACCTTTGTCGTGATCGAAGAACACGCCAGGTGAACGATGCAGCTGCGACACGATAACGCGCTCGGTACCGTTCACGATGAACGTTCCGGTTTCGGTCATCAGAGGCAGGTCGCCCATGTAGACTTCCTGCTCTTTCACATACTTAACGGGCTTTTGCTTGGCAGAGCTTTCCTTGTCATAAATGACCAGGCGAACTTTGACGCGCAATGGCGCACCGTAGCTCATGCCGCGAAGTTTGCATTCCTTAACGTCAAAAGTGGGCTCACCCAGCTTGTAACTGACGTATTCAAGGGCAGCATTCCCGGAATAGGATGTAATCGGGAAGACAGACCTCAATGCCCCGTGAAGGCCGCGCTCACGGCGCTTGTCTTCACGAATCTCGGTCTGCAGGAATTCATTGTAAGAGGCGATCTGCGTTTCCAACAGGTAAGGCACATCCAGTATGGATTTGCGCTTACCAAAGTCTTTACGAATTCGCTTCTTTTCGGTGAAAGAGTAACTCATGTTATGTATCCGCCCGCAATTGCGTTCACACTTAACCAATATTTCTCAAGCAGAAAAGGCCGGGGGTCCGGTGACCCCCAGCCGATATCCGCACAGCCCGGAAAATCCGGAAATATCAAGTATTTACTTGACCTCGACAGAAGCGCCAGCTTCTTCGAGTTTCTTCTGGATTTCTTCGGCTTCAGCTTTTTCCACGCCTTCCTTAATAGCGGCAGGCGCACTTTCTACCATATCTTTCGCTTCTTTCAGACCCAGGCCTGTGATTTCACGCACAGCCTTGATCACGGGTACCTTGCTGGACCCGAATGAAGTCAGCATGACGTCAAACTCGGTCTGTTCTTCCGCTGCAGCGGCTTCACCGCCAGCAGCCGGACCAGCAGCTGCTGCAACAGGTGCAGCGGCTGAAACGCCGAATTTTTCTTCCATTGCTTCGATGAGGTCTACAACCTCCATCACACTCATGTTGGAAATTGATTCCAAAATATCGTCTTTTGAAACGGCCATTTTGTCGTCTCCGTTATGTGGTTACGGGGTTAAAAAACCCACTGGTTAATTAAATTCAGGCAGCCTGCCTGGCGTCGCGTACGGCAGCGAGCGTGCGCACCAACTTGGTGTGCGGTTCGTTGATGGTACGTACGAATTTCTCGATCGGTGCTTTCATCACACCCATCAGAATTGCGATGGCCTGGTCGTAGGTTGGCAGGCTCGACAAACGTTCCAGTTCGGAAGCGTCGTAGAGATCACCACCCACGGCTACAAGTTTCGCAACCAGATGATCGTGCTCTTTCGCATAGTCCTTGACCAGGCGAGCAGCAGCACCAGGATCTTCCATGCTGAATGCGTACAGGAGTGGTCCCGTCAGCGATTCAGTCATGCATTCATATTCAGTACCTTCAACGGCTCTTTTTACCAACGTATTTTTGGCCACCTTGAGTACAACGCCGCCCTCACGTGCTTTCACACGCAGGTCGGTCATTTCCTCAACGGTAAGACCTCGATACTCAGCGGCAACAGCAGAATGAGCGGTCTTAGCGGCCTCAGCGACCTCCGCGACAACTGCCTTCTTTTGCTCTAAATTGAGCGCCATTGGTTACCTCCTGGAGTCTTTCGACTCATTCCAGTGGTCACCCCGTTAACAGGGGCTGCCACCATCTGCGCAGGCTGCGGGCCGTTACCGGCTTCGCGTTTAAACGGTCCACTCACTGAGTGCCACCGCACCTACGGTCTCTGACGGTCTATCTCCCTCAAAAAAACGAGGGGGACCAGCCCGCCTTCCCGCTTCCAGGCCGAAGCCCTTCAGCGAAAATTCAAAAATCCCTGGTTAAAGGGGAAGCGACGAACGATCGACCAGGATCCCCGGGCCCATCGTTGTCGATAATGCAATCTTCTTTAAGAACACACCTTTTGAAGCGGCAGGCTTCAGCTTATTAAGATCATTCAGGAGCGCTACGAGATTGCCCTTGAGTGCATCCGCTTCGAAATCAGCCTTGCCGATCGATGTGTGAATAATGCCTGCCTTGTCGTTACGAAAACGCACCTGGCCGGCCTTGGCATTGGTAACCGCAGTGGT
>DATFLY010000058.1:0-38889 GCA_035267185.1 Lysobacterales bacterium
GAGCACTCAACAGCCGTGCCTGGCTGAACTATCTTTCCGAAGATCTGGAAGCCGCCAGCGCCGACATCGAGGCAGCAATGGGCCTCGAGCCAGACAACGAGCGCTTTCTGGATACATACGCCCATATTCTCGCGGCCGGTGGCGATCCGGAAGGGGCCATGGAAGCGTTCGATGTCGCGCTGAGAAATCAATCGCGCGATGGCGTCAGAAAGACTCAAAACCGACTCGTCGAGGCCGGTTTCGACCCCGGCCCGGTCGATGGTCTTTACGGTCCTCGCACCCGAAGTGCGCTGGAAGATTGCGCCAGTCAAGCCTGTCGACTGTGGCCTTGAGCCCCACCGTCAAGGGTTTCCCGTCGAACAGGATCAGCGTCTGATGACCGGACTGGTGTATGAACTATGCATCGCACCGATGCTGCAATCACTCGGCAATCTCGACGCAATTGTCGGGAAGGCGGAAACCCACGTTAGGAAAGATGAACACCTCGAGCCTGCAACTCTGATTCAGGGTCGCCTGTTTCCGAACATGCGCCCGTTTGTTTTTCAGATTCAGGTGGCCACCGACACGGCCAAGGGTGCCGCGGCGCGCCTGGCCGGCACCGAAATACCGGTGTGGCCGGACGATGAGGAGACGTTTAATGAGGTCCACCAGCGAATCGTCAAAGCCATCGAATATCTCAGCGGTTTTGCTCCAAAGGACTTCGAAGGCGCTGACCAGCGATCAATAAAACTGAAGCTGGGCAGTCACGAGTTCCAGTTCACCGGCGCACAATACATCCAGCGATTTGTGTTGCCCAATTTCTATTTCCACATGGTGACCGCGTACAACATCCTGCGCCAGGGTGGTGTGGATGTCGGTAAACGGGACTTTCTGGCCGGGCTGTAACGGCAGTCCTGGCAGGGACATTTCTTACTGATCGACGCTTTTCATATCTGGACGAAACAGACGCCATCTACGAGACACATCTGGCTGAGACCATCGGGTTCAGACAAATGGGATGATGCAAGTCCAGGGCACCAGCCGGAACAGGCACTAACATCAACTCGTGAAGCAGTGCCGTCCGGCCGTGATTCAGATTCCATTGCTGCAAATTACATTACAGCACGGCCTGGATCACTGAATCTGAGCGCCATTGTCGAGCAGGTAACACCCCTCGACATTATCCAGCGCAATTCGAGTCATCGGGATTTCGCCAGAGAGACTGATGTCCGGGAAATCGTATAGCAGCAGCAAACTGTTGCAGCCCAACACCTCGACTGTAAATGTTCCGTACCCGGGTGTTTGCAGGGGTTCCGGAGATTCTGAATCGAAAATGCCACCCTCGGTAAGTTCGACATCCAGGATTGCAACATTCTCTTCATAATCGCCCTCGGCTGTCACCCAACGGTGGCCTGGCTCTCCAAGAATGGCCGTGACGTCTGACGGAGGCCGTTCGGTGTCATAGGTGAACATGCCAATGAATATCGTGCCGCGATCAGGGTACACATTCAGGAAGATACCCTGTCCGTTCGTTGCCTGGTTGAACCAGGCGTCATTGAGCAACGGATTCATCTCGTTCAATGGCGCGTCACCAACCACCTGGGCAATTGAATCGCATCCGCTGGTATTTCCAAAAAACTCGACATTGACTGCATCAGGATGACCATCGGCAGGATCTCCCGGGCCGGGGTCACCATTGTCTATTGGATCGACCAGGCCAAGAACACCCTGGCAGTTACCCAAAATGCCGTTGCCCTCGATTCTGAGATCCTCAGCCTCGAGCAGACCGGCGAGGCCATCAACATTTTCCAGTGCGCCGTTATTAAAGACGTAGGTCCACTGGCCGCTCTCAGTGAGACCCGACAGGCCATCAAGATTCATGAGTGAAGCGTTGTTGTCGATCTCCAGCGACGCGACAGATTCCAGGTTGCTCAGGCCATCAACGTTCTGCAATGAGTCATTATCAATAATCCAGAATGAACCGATGGGCGAATCGCCAACAGAAGTGAGTGATGAAAGGCCGTCCAGATTGGTCAGTGACGTGTTTTCAGAAATACCAAGGAACCCACCAATACTGGTGACATTCATCAGGCCGTCGAGGGTCGTCAGTGATGGGTTGTCGTGGATGTCCACATCACCCACGATTGCGTCGAGATTGGAAAGCGCGGAAATGTTCTCAAGTGCCGCATTGTCCCGAACAGTCAACGAGGGACACAAAGAAGAGCCACAGTCGGCGCCCAGTGATGTCAGAGCCGACAAACCATCAATATTTTCAATCAGTGGATTCCCGTCGATACGGAGCGCGCCATCGATCGATGCCAGGTTTTGAAGGCCATCGATGTCTTCCAGCAGTGTATTTCCCTGGATCCTCAGATTGCCACCGATCGAGGTGAGGTCGGAGAGTGCGCCGATATTGACAATATCGGTTCCGTCAATTTCCAGGGTGCCAACAACCCGGTCGCAACCAGGGCCAAAGTCGGTCTGGAAGTTATCGACTTCTGCCTGTGAAGACAGGCGAATGTCGTCCGATGAACAATCGACAGCGTAAACTGCCTGACTCCAAAACATTGAAGAAACGATCAGGATCGTTAAGGCGAAAAACGTGGTGTGATTCATTGAGGATTCCCTTTCCCAGAGTGCTTAAATGAGTTACTGCTTAATCATAGCGCCAAACCAATCGAGGCACCATCAACTCATTAAGTCGCCCGGGTTTACTCAGCAGACCGAAAATCCGTCATGACTTATGCCGAAACTTGTGGCCAGCAAGACGTGGACAAATTTTCCTCAGAAAATATACTTCATGCCACAGACACCTGTAACAAATCCATCAAATTCGGGAATGCGCTCATGTCACTATGATCCCAACCTGCGCCGCAGGAAGTCCTCTGTGATGAGCCACATCACTGAAGTGGCCTCGGGATCATAGGTCTCTCCCTGGTTGAACAGGGGCTGAGCAAATGCATGGTGTGCCCCTGGATAAACAAAAATCTCGGCGCCTATTCCTGCTTCATCAGCTGCCTTTGAGAATGTTGCCGCATTGTCTGCCGCAGGCCCGTCTTTCGATCCATAAATGGCCAGAACCGGGCCCGACATTTTGGCCAGTTCTCCAGGGTCGTTGATGGTCGCGCCGTAGAAGACGACTGCCGTGACCACTGACCCGGAATTGCGGATCGCCGCGTTGAGCGCGTGGGGTGCGCCCATGCTGAAACCAATGATCGCAATCCGCTCTGCCTCAAGACTTGCAAGTGCTGCATCAATTTTCGCAGCAGCCGCGTCCGCATCCAATGCCTGCAGCAACTGCCAGGCTTCGTGGTGAGTCGTGGCGCTCTTGCCCTCGTAGAGATCAACGGCCAGAACCTGCCTGCCTGTCGCAGCCAGGCGATCAGCAGAACCACTCAGGAACGGACTAAAACCAAACCAGTCATGCACCATCAAAATCGCTTCAATGCTGTCTTCAGGTCCGGCAGACAGGGTACGGACCTCCGATCCGTCGTCCAGTCTCAGGGTTCCAGGCTCCGCTGAATTGCCGATGGCAGGGCTGAGCGCAAGGGAGAGCAATAGCGCGAATTGATATCTCATGTTTGTTCCTGAATGTTGAGTTGCATAGGAGACCCTATGATCAGGAACTTTCATTTAGCCGATTGTGCTAAATAAAGTGTGGGAATCGAAGCTTATGAAACTGGCTTCAGCCTCCGTGAACGACTGTTGGACTGAAGTGAAGAACGTCCTGACGAACAGACATCCCGGGACTTTCCCTGCTGGAGTAGTATCGCTGCACTTGCAGGAGCAATGACCCGCATGTTGCGCATATTTCGCCGTTACCAGAAAAAACACGTGGATAATCCGGGGACCCACCCGTTTTACCAGGAATGGGGCCAGCATGATCAGGTGTTTTACGCAGCCACGCGGCAATTCAGCACCGCTGCCCTGCCATCGCTCACATCAATCCGTTACGTCATTCAGGGTGGTTACACGCATCACAGCGGAAACGTTCCTTTCCGTTTGCGCGCTGGAGATTGCCTGATCAGCCGGCCCGGCAGCCCCTATGCTGTAGAGATTGACAGCCTGGTTCCGGTCATGACACTTGAAGTCCATTATTCTCATTCAACGGCAAGGGAATTGTCACTTGATGCCAATAACAACTCTGTTGAGGAGATCCTTGACCCTGGTGACAAACCACTTCCGGAAATCATCGACCGAATCGAACAGCCTGATGCCGACTTCCTGAACAGGATTCGACAATTGATGGCAAGCACAATCGACTCAGGCTCGCCATCCACCCTGGCTGCCAGGACGAACGCGGATGGGCTTTTGCTCGATGTATTGCGACGCCAGAGTGGAAATGAGAAAGAGTGGCAAAGACTTTCAGCTGCCCGCGCCAGTACGCGCAAGGAGTTGTACAGGCGCCTGGTGCGCGCCCGCGACTATCTGCTCTGTCATTTCGACAAAAAGATAAACATCGAGGAAGTCTCCCAGGTTGCCTGTTTGTCCCGATTTCATTTTCAGCGCCTTTTCCGTGAAGCTTTCGGCATCTCCGTTTACCAGATGATGATGACTCGCCGATTGCAATGGGCCCAGTCCCAACTCAGAACCGGGGAATCCGTTACGGCTGTTTCCAGGCAGTCAGGATTCGCCCACGAGTCTTCCTTCTCCCGCGCTTACAAACGCCAATATGGATATTCTCCCAGACACACAGTCGCACACCGAAAGTAATTGACGAGTGAGTGATTTGTGCCTCGGCGCCCAAGGGCGCACAATTTATATCGGGTGCTCAAACAAGCAATCGGAGCCACAGCCATGGAACTGGAATGGGGCGTGATCATCACGCAACTCGGAGGCGGGCTGGCGCTATTCCTCTATGGGATGCGGCGCATGACCGAATCCCTGAAAGTGGTCGCAGGCAGTGGCATGAAAAAGCTGCTCGCAAAGATGACCACCAATCGATTCACCGCCGCGATTGCCGGCGCGCTAATCACAGCAGTAATCCAGTCATCGTCTGTCACCACCGTTCTGATCGTGGGCTTCATCTCGGCCGGCCTGCTCAACCTGAGCCAGTCGGTCGGCGTTATCCTTGGGGCCAATGTCGGAACGACCATGACGGCCCAGATCATCGCATTCCAGGTCTACAAGTACGGATTGTTGATGATTGCACTCGGTTTCTTCACCGAAGTCCTGGCCAGACGCGAACGCACCCGCCAGTGGGGGACTGCATTGATGGGGCTCGGCCTGATCTTTTTTGGCATGGAGCTGATGAGTATCGCGACCGGCCCGATACGGGGTTGGCCTCCGTTCATCGATCTGATGCAGAACATGCAAAACCCGCTGCTTGCAGTTGCGATCGGCACACTTTTTACGGCCATCGTTCAAAGCTCTTCAGCTACAACAGGCATCGTCATCGTGCTCGCAAGCCAGGGGCTTATCACGCTCGAATCCGGAATCGGCCTGTTGTTTGGTGCAAACATTGGTACCTGCGTCACCGCCGTGGTCTCTTCGCTGGGTCGACCCCGCGAGGCCTTGCAGGCTGCCTGGGTGCATGTCATATTCAATGTTCTCGGGGTGCTGCTCTGGCTGGCATTCATTCCCCAATTGGCCGACATCGTGCGCCAGATCTCACCAGTTAGCGAAAACCTTCAGGGGTTGGAACGAGCAGCAGTCGATATTCCCAGGCAGATTGCCAATGCCCATACCGTGTTCAACATTGCCAACCTGGTGCTGTTTATATGGTTTACCGGCCCTCTTGCGAGACTGGTCGAACGGCTTGTGCCAGCCCGCCCGGCGGAGAAAGGTGTCCAGGCCAGGTACCTAGATAACTTTTACCTTGATCAACCGGCCTTTGCTTTGGATCAGGTGCGCCGGGAACTGGTGTGCCTGGGTTCACTCGTTAAGTCAATGATCGACAGGTCGCTCCAGGCCGTGTTGTCGGGCTCGCAACAGGATGCTTCATCACTTTCTCGCTCTGATGATGACGTCGATAAACTTTACGAGGAAATCATTCGTTACCTCAGCCGGCTTTCGCAAATGTCACTGGTTAGCCCACAACCGCAGACTCTTCAGAATTTCGTCGGCATCGCCAATTACATGGAGAACATTGGTGACGTGGTCGAAAAAGACCTGCTCGCGATCATTCAAAAACGCACGCGCAAAGAATTGGTCATAGGTGAGTCGACTGCCAGGGAGCTTGAAGCACTTGCTGGCGAGGTCAGCCGGGCTTTTGACCAGGTTCTCGTGGCGGTGGAGACTGGCAACCCCGATGATGCGCTGGATGTGCTGGAAAGCAAAAAAGCGGTGGCTGCACTTGCCGACGAAGCGACCGCACATCTCGCCAGGCGGCTGGTGGCCGATGCGCCCAATCGGATGGAAAACTTCCAGGTCGAAACCGAGATTATCGAGACTTACAAGCGCTTCAACACCTTGACACGACGTATCGCAAGGTTAGCCGTCGAAGAGCACGAGGAACCCGAAAGCCCTGGAAATCGCGTGGTCTAACGCTTCGCTGTCACGACGAGCTTCTCGGTTTGGGCGGCCCCGGGAATTTCCAGCTGCCATCGATAATGGCTTCGCCTGGCTCGTACATGCGCACCGCGTAATTCCAGCCGTCCATGATCGGCAGGCAATTTTCAGTTGTTGCTGTACAGCCCCCAAATCGAATGGTATAGGAGCCATCGCTGTTTGGTTTGGCGGTCAAATTATTGAGACTGTATGCATTGAGGTCGTTCTGCTGGAAATAGCCTTTGGCGTTGTAAAGACTGATGGACCAAAATCCTTTCACGGGAACATCCTTCACCGTGAGTTCGTATTCGCCCACTGGCAGATCCGGTTGTATGTTCCTGTACTGAGCGTCTTTGTCCGGCAGGCCGCCCCAGGCCGAGGCCGTGCCAATCAGGAAGTGAACCGGGTTAACCTCGGCCTTCGAGCCAAAGGTCTGTGTGTAGCGTTTCAATCCTTTGGCGAGGTCAAGTACTGCTTCCAGTGTTGCCTGGTAGCTGGTCTTGTCGTAGTTGGGCATGACAAAGGCTTCATCTGAACCCGCGGTGATCTTGATCTGATCCTGAAGCTTTTGCGCAGTGGCCAGGTCGGAGGCATCTTCCGGATTGGCCAGTGTGCGTATAACAATACCCACGAACGGGGTATCAAACTTTTCCATGGTCAGTTCGTGGTCTCCACCACCGTAGAACACTTCGTTCACATAACCATCGTTATTGATCACCATTAAGGACATATAGCGCTTGCCCGTATCCGGCAGGGTCACTGTTGCGCCCTTCGATATATTAATCACGCCCAGGCTGTAAAGCGTATCCCGGTTCATGCGGATGACATTCTGTTTGTCGATCGGGGTGGGTGTGCGGTTGCTGTGAACCTTGTTGATTCCATCGGCCATTTTAATGATGCCGGCAAACTCAAAATCCGTTTGCGCCCGGTCAAAATTATCTACATTAACAATGGTGGACGAGTCACTCTCGGCAGCAATTGCGCCCGTCATGCATAACATGACGGAGAGTCCCAGCGCGATTACAGTTGCTTGCATTGCATTCATTTTCCATTCCTCTTTGGTAAATGTTTAACTGACATGATTTTTGCGGTTCCCGTTTATTTAACCAGCTCAACTTCGCTGGGCCGCCAGGTTTTACTAATCCAGGGCTCCAGTGGGCCATACATGCGCAGAATGGTGAACCAGCTCTTGCCCGGCATTGTCTGCAGCCAGTTGCCTTCCTTGCCCCCGGGTGCTTTGGGACCGAAATATATATCCCAAGAGCCATCCGGATTCTGCTTGATGCCCTCGGTCTGGCTGCCAACTGTTGGAAAAGGCTGGCTGGTTTGCAGCAGCGAGCGTGTTTGCGTGTCATACAACGTGACTGCCCAGAAATTGTTCACCGGAACATCAGGTGGTAGGCGAAGCCTGTAGTTTTTTGAGCCGTCAAACGTGTTCTTGTTGGCATCCAGGTAGGCCAGTGCATAGTCTGAGCCCTCGCCTGCCCGGGTGGTCGCCATGGCGGGCGTGACACCAGTCGCGTTGAAATAGAACAGCACACGCGCATCCAGTCCCATGATGCCGTCTGCTTCAAAAGAGGTGTTCTTGTTGGCATAGGCGGTTGTCCAGGCACTGTTGGAATCGGGATAAATAAAGACGCCGTCGATGCGTGGCTCGTAGGTGATGGCGCGGGCCGTGGCGTTACCCAGCGTGGCTGCCTCATTCAGCAGCTTTTTCATGCGCTCATCCGGTTTGAAGGCTTTGCCTTTGACGATGCCAATGGCCGCCAATTGACCGCGCATTTCCGGTCCAATCGCGTCGACAGGCTCCACCTGCACGAGCTTATTGAGATCTTCGAAAAAACTGAGGTCGCGACTGACGATGGTGCTGTAATTCTTACCCGAAAAGTTGATGAACTCTGTTTTTGGCGGGTTGTCGGCTTTTGCCAGTGGATAGATTCTGAGGTTTGATTTGATGTTCTCAACCGCTGGTTCCAGTCCTTTGGCGATCGAACCGCGCAGGAACATCAGGTTGTTGTAAGTCGGCATCTTAACGACGAAATAGCCCTCGGGAGTTTCCCCCTGATAATCCGGCGGCAGAAGCAGGTACTTGCCACCCTTACCCTTGTCAGGCCCGATCGCACCCAGATTGCTGACGAACCGGAACCAGGCATCATCAAGAAATCCGAGCATACCCGGGGGCAATTCTACGACCAGGGGCCCATCGGTCTTCAAATCGAGGTAATTCACGGCGTATAAGGTGGAAGTATTTCCGGTCAGATAAAGGGATGCTGAGCTGAGTAGCTGTTCACTGATCGGGACCTTGTTCGAGGCGTTTGCACCGATGCTTGCGTTTCCCTTGCGCATGGCATTCATGGACCCGGCTCCCTGATTATTCAGATAGACCTCCACACCGCGCATGCGATCGAGATTGTCATAAAGCGCGTCAATGGTGGCCTTGGTCGGGACGCCATCAAAGAATTCCAGCTTGCCGGCTGATGTCTCAATTTCATCAGGCATTGAGATAGATTTCAGTTCTTTTTCAGACACCTCGGCCTGTACGGCCTGGATACCTGGAATCGCGAGAATAACCGCCGTGACCAGGGTCAGGCACGAGGAAGAAAAATGTTTCATGACGAACTCCGATGTATGTCGAGGGCCTTGTTAAGACTGGGGGTTCTTGAGCTCGGGCGCATTGAAAGCGCGATGAATTTTAAAAAACTCTCCATACACAAAACTCCAAAAATAAATTATATGTATTGCCTTAATGACAGAATTGCCACGCGACTGGCGCAGGCGTTAAATTCCAATGGACGTATTAGCGGACACCCACATGCAAGGTTATTAATTGCCAACCTGTTGCTGTTTATATGGTTTACCGGCCCTCTTGCGAGACTGGTCGAACGGCTTGTGCCCGCCCGGCCGGCGGAGAAAGGTGTCCAGGCCAGGTACCTTGATAACTTTTACCTTGATCAATCGGCCCTTGCTTTGGATCAGGTGCGCCGGGAACTGGTGTGCCTGGGTTCACTCGTCAAGTCAATGATCGACAGGTCGCTCCAGGCCGTGTTGTCGGGCTCGCAACAGGATGCTTCATCACTTTCTCGTTCTGACGATGACGTCGATAAATTATACGAGGAAATCATTCGTTACCTCAGCCGGCTTTCGAAAGACGAGCTCATCAAATCAACCTGATCTTCCGGCTACCAAAGCACCTTGCGCATGGTGGCGCTGGTTGTGGAGATATGCCGGGCCATCTCAGCTTCGTCACAATGGATGGTTCCGGCCAGCCAGGCCCGAAGCAACGCGAGAGGTACTGCTGCCAGGTCTATGGCGGTCATTCGTCGTGACCTCAGGTCATTGCCCGGCCCGATTGCCAGGCGTGATTCCAGAATCGAGACCAGGAGTTTCTGCACCCTTTCCCCTTGCTCGCCATTCAGGGTTTGACGCGCCCGAGCTCGGTTTTCCTGGAAATGTGCCAACAGGTGGGCGAGTTCATCTTCATTCCGAACACCAAGCAGAGCCTCCGCCAACAGGGTCATTGGCGCTGACAAAGCCTGTTCATGAATGTCGCTGGCGCTTGAATAATGGTCGTAAAATGTCGAACGACCCAGCCCGGCCTCGCGCACCACATCTGCCACGGTGATCCTTCCCTCCTTGCCGTTGAGCACCAGAGAATTGAAGCTGTCCAGTAATTGGCGGCGGGTGTTATTTGCGGTGTTTCGACGGTTCCCGGACATTTTTACCCATGTGTCGGTGAATATCTGAATCCGAATCTACAATTACCCGGGTGGCTCCGCAAGAAAGAACTGCGGGCCAAAACCCGAACAATTCAAAGGTCTGATTATGATTCAGTTAGCTTCAAATGCCTCTGATCGAACAGTAGGGATTATTTTGCTTGTTACGGCCCTGCTGACCGTCTTCAGCATGGCGCATCACCCCACCCACGCAGACGCCGCTTCAATGGTGTACCTGGTTCACGGAGCCATGCTGATTTTGCTAAGCAGTATGTTTTTCGGTCTTGTCTATTACAGCCTGCGTCGCGGCCCTGGCAACATCATGGTTTTGGCTGCACTGGTGGCCTACCTCCTCAACTACTTCGCTCAAGTCATTGCAGGCACCGTTAACGGCTTTATTGTGCCGCAACTGGCAGAGCGCGGTAATGCCATTCCGCATGAGTTCTTTGTTGCTGCCTGGGTGACCAATCAGGCCTTTGCACAACTGGGCACCGTGGCCACCGCAGTTGCATTTGCACTTTGGGGGTTAGACATCTTGCGAAATTGCCAGGGGATGCCACGACTGGTCGGCGCTTTCGGCATTGTCACCGGGATCGTGCCCCTGGCCATTTTGTTGAACGATTCGACCATGGACGTGCCAACGGCTCTGACCATTTACGGTTTACATGCCGGGTTCGTGGCTCTGCTGGGGATCCGGCTGATTCAGCGTGAGGTGCCGTAACATCCGCAGCACCGGCCTTTAGCCTGCCCTCGCCATCGCCGCTCGCTTGACTTTCCAGCGACGAAACCAGGAAAGGTGATCGACAAACAGAATGCCTTCGAGGTGATCCATTTCGTGCTGCAGACACACCGCGTGCATGTTTTCGAGGTCTTCCTCGAAGACTTGCCCATCTGTATCTGACGCCCTGACACGAAGCCGGGTTGACCGAATGACATTACCCACGACGTCAGGGACTGACAGGCAGCTCTCTTCTACCAGGGCGGGAATGTCTTCCTGAAGGATTTCCGGGTTAACGAATATCTTTGGGCAGGAATGATCGTCACTCAGATCCATCACCAACACCCTTCGAAAATCGCCAGCCTGGGGTGCTGACAGACCGATTCCACTGGTGGCATACATGGTTTCAAGCAGGTCTTGCGCCAGTTGCCTGACGCCATGATCAAAAGTTTTCACCGCCACGGAACATTGTCTCAGGCGAGGATCGGGATATTCGATGATGTCCAGGATGGCCATGTGATGAACTAAACCCCCAAAACCATCAGATTGCCTTTTCACCGTCAGCCTGCGACAAAACCCTTGCGGGTTCTGTCACGAAATTCTGCCTGGCAGTTGCGCCATTGCTGTTCAGGTTGTCCAATGCCTGCCTGATCAGCGGCAGTGAAGCCACAATCGTTACCACCAGCAAGATCATTTCAAGTGCATATACAGCGAGATACCCGCTGGCCACGACCGGAAAGCCAAAGAATCCCTCGCTGTTATTCATCGCCAACTGAACCAGGTCACGCATGGCCCCGCTCAATGCAATACCGACACCGGCAGCGGTGGCTTGCACCGCACCCCACGATCCCAGCGCCAATCCAACCTGGTCACGTGGCGCCCTGTTCATCGCTGCGGTCAGGGTGCCATGACCAAAAAGGGCCGCACCGAATCCTATTCCGAAATTACCAATCACAAACAGAACAACCATGTCAGCAGGGATGGCCGCAATCACCAGGACGAAAGAAGGCAAACCGATTAATGCGCCGGTTTGCGCCAGCCGATATGCAAGCCCGGCGCGACCCTCACCCAACGCGTATGACGCATAAGAAAAGCCAAGCAGCCCCCCAAGAGCCAGCAACGCGGTCAGCTTGGTGGTGGCACTGACCGGCATACCCAGGACCTCGCCACCAAAAGGCTCGAGGAGGATATCGGCCATGCCGAACGCCATGGTTCCGAGTCCGACGATGACCAGCCGTCGAATGGCATGAGTTCCTTCACAAAAATTGGCCCAGGACTCTCTGAAAGTTGGATCTTTGGTCATCACTTTCGCGCCGCGAGGCGGATTTCGCGTTTCCTGCTTCCACATGGCAATCACATTCAGGAGCACCGTGATCACGGCAGCCGCCTGGATGACCTGTACCAGTCTTCCGGGTGTGAAGTTCTCCAGCGCCACCCCGAATGCCAGGGCACTGGCCATCATTCCCAACAAGAGCATCACGTACATCAGGCCAACCACCTGCGGCTGCCTGTCAGGCGGGCTCAGATCAGTGGCAAGCGCCAGTCCGGCCGTCTGAACGGTATGCACGCCAGCACCGACCAACAGAAAAGCCAGACCCGCCGACAACTGCCCGACAAAGGCCGGAACACTGGCAGATTCACCCTTTCCGGCCAGCACCAGCAATGCAAAGGGCATGAAAGCAAATCCGCCAAATTGCAACAGGGTGCCTTTCCAGATAAATGGAACGCGGCGCCATCCCAATTCACATCGATGGGTATCTGACTTGTGCCCGATCATGGCCCTGAACGGGGCGGCCAGCACCGGCAAAGCCAGCATAATTCCAACCAGGGATGCCGGGACATCTAGTTCGACAATCATGACCCGATTGAGTGTTCCAACCAGCAAGACCAGGGCCATGCCGACAGAAACCTGGAACAAGGAAAGCCGCAGCAGGCGGCCAAGTGGAAGATCAGGGGTTGCTACGTTTGAAAAAGGAAGGAATTTTGGACCGAGCGAAGCCCACATGTTGATCATTTTTCGCTCAATCCGGTTCATTGACTTTTTTTACCCTGTCGGTGCTCTCACAGTCCTGCCTCCGGTCCGGAACGAAACGCGCCCGGCACAAAGGTCCGGGCGCATAGAAAGCGAAAGACGGATCCCAGGCATGTCAGCGCGAAAACCGGGGTCGTTCAGGCCGACACTTACAATTATTTATTGTTTCTTTGTCAGCAATGGAAAACCAAAACTCCTGGTCCAGTTTTGCTTTTGTTTTTTCAGCAGGGGAAGCCCCATGCTGCTGTTTCCCATGCCTTTAGTTGAAACCGTTTTCATTCCAACCATCGATGACAATGGTGCAGGATTATTACTCAGCCCTGAGCCAAACATTGAAAAGTTATGACGGGCCAGGGGTGAGAACATCTTCGACCAGATGCTAAGCCCTCTGTTTGAAAGCACAGGGATTCCCAGAAGGTCAGACAGTGGCGATGGGTTGCGTGGCGTGACTGCGTCAGGACCACCCGGATCAACAGGATGGGCGCTGTCGAGTGCCCGACCAGTTTCAAATCCTTCGCCAAACGGTGCATTGACGATCACCACCGAATGTCCGTTTTGCAGGCCTCGCGCAAAGGCAATGGCAAAGCTGCCCAGCAATTCACCCTGATCACTGACGGCATCAGCAACGCGCTCAGGCGTGATGTGATGGCCCAGTGATTCCTGTGTAAGCAGTGTCATTGCACTGTTGTCATATCCGAGCTCCTGTAAAGCATGGATCGCCTCACCCGCCTGGTGCTCGCTTGAATACATCCGTCCGATGCAACTCATGATGGCCTCTCAAATTTGGTTTAACCGTTGCATGGTCCATGAAATTTCGGGAACCAACACAATAAAATCATACTGCCTCACAGCAGGATAATGCGAATTCCAGTAAACATCGCCAGACTCAAAGCGCAGACCATAGGACACACTCTGGCAATGTATGCCAGGCTAAATGTTTTGTACTGCTCTTCAGGGCTTAGGGGGTTAGAAACCTAACACCCCTTATCTGCCCATTTGTGGGCTAATTTGCCCACTCAATGTGTACCTCCGTACCTAGCCACCCCAATACGCGGAAAACCACGAGGTGTTGCTGAGTACTGCGAAGTGCACGATCAAAGCGATGGCGGCTACGCTACCAAGAAACAGTGGCAAGCCGACGGTGGGTTTAACTACACACCAGATTCTACCTTGATTCATTGATATCCTCCTTTAACCCAACCAGGGGGTGTAAATGTAGGCAAGGATATGCGC
Organism: Lysobacterales bacterium; assembly: GCA_035267185.1. GTDB lineage: Bacteria > Pseudomonadota > Gammaproteobacteria > Xanthomonadales > SZUA-36 > JAUIBE01. The sequence goes on from DATFLY010000058.1 coordinate 14,165, forward strand.
GAAAAGCGCTATCACGAAGAACACACGTGTGCCGTCAATGACGTGCTTGTGCAACTCTTCAGATTCCTTGATGGTCAGGCCGGTAGGCCATACCCGATCCGGATCGTCCAGGTTAGACATAAAAACCTCCGAAAAACTACTTCATTTTATAAAACGCAGCACTGTCTGTGCCCGCGTAACGGGTTCATCCTGACTGCTTCCCAGGTCTCACACATACAGTAGTCCGGCAAGATACCAGACACTTCTGTTGACCCACTTGCGACCTTATCAAGGTCTCGAATAACTGTCAATCAAACTAGTCATATTAAAGTGTCAATTTTGATTGACACTGTGGGTGCCGGGATTTACACGCGATTGCCAACCTGTTAGTTCACTAATTATGAAACCGAACTTTTTGTTTCAACCTGGCCAATCACTTTTGTTATTCCAGAAAGCTATAACGCCATAGAAAACGCTTCGTTCCGCTGGCAGCCAGCCATCCCTATGCTCATGTTCCGACTCAAGATGAGGATAAAACGTGAGTGTACGTGCCCTGGATATTCCGCTGGCCCCTTCTGCGGTCGCGGACGAAATTCACCTCCTTTACGGATCTCATACCGGTAACGGTGAAGCGGTAGCAGAAGCACTGGCAGACAATGCTCGCCAGTCAGGCTTTCGCGTATCGCTCAGGTCTCTCGCTGACATTCGTCCGGCCGCATTGAAAAAAATGCGCCACGCCGCATTTGTGATGAGCACCCATGGCGATGGAGACCCTCCCGACGACGCGATTGATGTATTCGAGTGGCTGGAATCCGGGGGATCAAATGATCTAAAGGCCCTGCAATTTCGTGTTCTGGCCCTGGGCGACAGCAGCTATACCGAATTCTGTGCGGCCGGGCGGCAGTTAGCAAACGCGCTCGTCAAGCGCGGCGCTACCGAGGTCGCGCCAATGGTTGAGTGTGATGTTGATTTTGCTGATGATGCCGAACGCTGGAGCAATGAACTTCTCGAGTGGTGCAGGGAAAACCTCACCAGCAACGCTGCCAATGAATCTCCAGGTACCCCGGTTGCCGCGTCCGGCACCAGTCCAACCCTCCAGGGCATTCCCATCACGCCTGGCTGGTCAAGGACGCGGCCTTTTCCTGCCATCGTTGAGCGTGTGCAGAAGATCACTGGGCTGGAATCGGAAAAGGATGTTTACCACCTGGAATTGTCGCTGGAAGGCTCCGGCTTTCAATATCTACCAGGTGATTCCCTCGGTGTATGGGCAGATAACGATCCCGAACTGGTTTCGCGCCTTCTGCGAAAACTCGAAATTGAACCATCTGAACTGGTCGATGACGATGGCAGGATTCGCAGTATTAGGGACACCCTCACCCGCCACCGTGAAATCACAAGGTTGAACCCGAACGTACTTGAAGCCTGGGCAAAGCGTGATCAAACAAGGGCTCGCGGCAAGCTGGCTCGCCAACTGGCTCAGTACGCCGACTCGCAACGAAAGCAGTTCCTTGAAGAGCGTCAGCTGCCCGACCTGGCCGAGGCGTTCCCGCTGAAACTTGATGCGCAGGAACTGGCAGACCTCCTGCCGGCTTTGGGCTCGCGCTCCTATTCAATCGCATCATCGATGTCGATGGTTGATGAAGAAGTGCACCTTACGGTTGCCACCCTGCACAGCAACGCAATCGGTGTTGCCCGACGCGGCGTGGCCAGCAATCACCTGAATCATCGCATTCAGGCCGGCGATGAAATCCGCGTGTTCCTCGAACCCAATCGTCGTTTTCGATTACCCAAAGACAATGGAGCCCCGATCATCATGATCGGCGCTGGCACTGGAATTGCGCCCTATCGCGCCTTTATGCAGGAAATTGAGGAATCGAATCGACAATCCGAAAACTGGCTGATATTCGGCAACCCGTATCGCCGCACCGATTTTCTTTACCAGCGCGAATGGCTCAAGTGGCGCAGCAAGGGATTATTGAACCGCATCGATGCAGCATTTTCGCGCGACCAGGCCGAAAAGCGCTATGTACAACACGTGGTTGCCGACCAGGGCCAGGAAATCAGTCGCTGGATTGAAGACGGCGCCCACATCTACATCTGCGGTGGCCTGGCCATGGGACATGCAGTTGAGGAAGCCCTGATTGATGCAATTGCAATCGGCAGAAACATTGATCGTGATGCTGCAAAGCAATCTATCAGCAACCTGCGCCGTGAACGCCGCCTGCTCAAGGATTTGTACTGATGTCCACTGATCCACTAAAGCTCACGCCTGTCGAGGGCATCAAGGCACGCAGTGACTATCTGCGGGGCACGCTGGCCCAAAGCCTGGCCGACGATGTCACCGGAGCGATTGCTGATGACGACACCCAGGTCAGCAAGTTTCATGGCATCTATCAACAGGATGACCGCGATGTTCGTGAAGATCGCCGTCGCCAGATGCTGGAGCCTGATTACCAGTTCATGATTCGGGCCCGCGTTCCAGGTGGCGTGTGCACGCCTGAACAATGGCTGACGATGGACGCCATTGCCCGCCGTTGGGCCAACAACAGTGTGCGGATCACCACGCGACAGGCGTTCCAGTTTCATGGTGTGCTCAAGCACAACCTTAAATCCAGTATTCGAACCATCAATCGCGCGCTGCTCGACACCATCGCTGCCTGCGGTGATGTGAACCGCAATGTGATGGTGACCACGCTACCCGAACAATCGGCATTCCACCGCGAGGTGTTCGAGCACGCAAAATCATTCAGTGACCACCTCACCCCGAATACCACTGCCTACCACGAAATATGGCTGAACGATGGCAATAGCCGCAGGAAAGTAGAAGCCAGCCGGGATTCTGAACCCATCTATGGCGAAACTTACCTGCCTCGAAAATTCAAAACGGCATTTGCCATTCCGCCCCGAAATGATGTCGATGTGTTTGCCCACGACCTGGGCTACATCGCCATTCGCGATGGCGCCGAAGGCGGGCTGGCGGGATTCAACGTCACCGTGGCCGGAGGCATGGGTGCGACCCATGGCGACCCGAATACCTACCCACGACTTGCGGACGTGCTGGGCTTCTGTACCCCGGACCAGGTGAACGAGGTCGGCAAGCAGATCGTTTCGATTCAACGCGACTTTGGCGATCGAACCGAACGCAGGCATGCCCGGTTCAAATACACCGTTGCAGATCGAGGTCTGGACTGGCTGCATGATGAGCTGGAAAAACGACTGGGATACAGGCTCCAGCAGGCAAGAGAATTTTCGTTCACCCATACCGGCGATCTGTATGGGTGGCAGCGAACCGATGACGGCCTCTGGAACCTGGCGCTCTTTATTGAAAATGGCCGGGTGGCCGATAAGGGCATCAGGCACCATCTCACCGGACTTCGAAAAATTGCAAAAATCCACAAGGGCGAATTTCGCCTGACACCCAACCAGAACCTGGTGATTGCCGGCGTTCACGAATCAGACCGGGTCGCGATTGATCACCTTGTGCGGGCTCATGGCCTGGACGACCATGCAACCGTCAGCCCGTTGCGACTCAATTCGATGGCTTGCGTCGGATTTCCCACCTGCGCTCTGGCGATGGCCGAAAGCGAGCGTTACCTGCCCGAACTGGTTTGCAAAATCGAGAATCTTCTCGAAAAGCACAATCTCACCGACCAGGGCATCACGATTCGCATGACAGGCTGCCCAAATGGATGCGCCAGGCCATACCTCGCGGAAATCGGCCTGGTGGGCAAAGGGCCGGGTATGTACAACCTGCACCTGGGTGCCGCCTGGGATGGCAGCCGGCTCAACCAGATACACCAGGAAAACATCGGGGAAGAAGAGGTGCTGATCAGCCTGGACAAGCTGTTTTCAGCTTATTCGGCAAAACGACTCGACAAGGAGCACTTTGGCAACTTCCTGTTTCGCACCGGGGTGATTGCCGCGAATGAGTCACACAGGAATCAAAAGGAGAACGCTTCATGAGCGTCGCCAGACCACAGACGAAACAACCCTGCTCACAGCGTTTGGAACTGGCCATCCCGAGACCGGGACAAACCTGGAGCACATCGCAACTCGAGCTGATCAACCCTTGCCTGGAAAACATGCAGGCAGCAGAGCGCGTCGAGTGGGCACTGAACTTCCTTCCGGATCAACCGGTACTGACTTCCAGTTTTGGCGCACAGTCAGCCGTGATGCTCCACCTGGTCACTCGCATCAAACCCGACATTCCGGTGGTACTGATCGATACCGGCTACCTGTTCCCCGAAACCTACGATTTCATCGACCAGCTTAGTGAACGACTGGAACTGAACCTCAGGATTTTTCGCCCAAACATGAGTCCTTCCTGGCAGGAACGTCGCTACGGCAAGATGTGGGAAGAGGGAGCCGATGGCATCAAACGCTATAACCGCATCAACAAGGTCGAACCAATGCGCGAAGCACTCGAAACCCTGCAGGTCGGCACCTGGTTCAGCGGCCTGCGGCGTATCCAATCTGAATCCAGAGCGGACACACCGGTTCTGCTTCGACAGGGTCCTGCGGTCAAGGTCCACCCCCTGGCAGACTGGTCTGACCGCGATGTCCACTTCTACCTCAAGAAGCACAACCTGCCCTATCACCCCCTATGGGACCAGGGCTATGTCTCCATTGGCGACGTTCACACCACCCGGCCGCTGACAGCCGATATCACCGAAGAGCAAACACGCTTCTTCGGCCTGTTGCGCGAATGCGGCATCAACGAACCGGAGCAGTTCGAAGCAACCGACATTCAAGCCCAAGCATAAGTGGGCCCTTTCCAGAACACGCTCAAGTACGTCCATGTATGCTCGGATGATTCGTCCCTGAATCATACGGTTCTGGAAAGGGCCCACTTATGCTTTTTGCAGCGCCCAGTGAGATTGAAGGCGGCTATCCAAAAGCGTTTATTGGCATGAAAACCAGCGCCCACTGGGGTTCAGTACAATCAAAGGATGCGGCCTCTCCGGTAAATCTATGGACTACAAAAGGCTAAAGAGGGTCTTCTCAAAAACCGTATGATTCAGGGACGAATCATCCGAGCCTACAGGGATGTATTTACGGCGGGTTTTTGAGAAGACCCTCTTTAGCCTTATTTATCCTAATTGCCTCAGGATGATTGGATTAGATGTTGAACTCACCACTGCAACAGGTCGCAAAAGGCTGCCCCAGCCGGGGATGCTGGTTGACCATTGAAAGCGAGCGGCCGACTGGCGGAATCTTGGCATTCGGCTTGTTGGCCTCTTCGATGGCCTCATCAATTCGATCACGGCTGACCTGCGGAGCAACCATCTCTATGAAAGCGTACATGTAATCACGCAGAAAACGGTCCTTGCGAAAGCCCACCCAGGTGGTTGAACTCGGGAACAGGCCGGCACCATTGAACGCGACCAGGTCAGGATCCCTCTCCGGGTCAAACGCCATGCAGGCCAGGATGCCCACACCCATACCCTTTCGAACATAAGTCTTGATCACGTCCGGATCTTCAGCGGTGAAGACCACGTTTGGCGTCATATTGGCCTCTTTGAATGCCAGGTCGAGCTCCGAGCCGTCGTCAAAACTGTGGGTGTAGGAAATAATCGGGTATTTCACAATGTCGGCCAGGCTCGGTTTATTCAGCCCCATCAGTGGATGACCAGCCTTGGCAATGACAATCCGCTCCCAGTTGTAGATTGGAAACGCGACCAGGTCCTGGAACAGATCGCTGCGCCCTGAGGCGATGGCAAAATCGGCCTCGTGGTCCTGAACCTGACGTGCAATTTGATCGCTGGTGCCCTGGTGCAATCGCACACTGATGCCAGGAAACCCGTCGTGAAAACCTTCCAGCAACTCGGGCAAAACATAGCGCGCCTGGGTGTGCGTGGTTGCAATCGACATCTCCCCGGCTTCCTGGCCGGAAAGCTCGCTGGAAAGTGACTTGATGTTGTCGACCTCGCTCAGAATGCGACGTGCACGCTCCACAATGTCTCTCCCGGCTTCAGTCAGGCCAGAAAGGCTTTTGCCCTTGCGACGAAAGATCTGCACAGACAACTCGTCCTCAAGCATTCGGATCTGCTTGCTCACGCCCGGCTGCGAGGTAAAGAGCGCCTGCGCTGCCGCCGTGATATTGAGGCCGTTGTCGACCACTCCGACCAGGTATCTTAATTGCTGAAGTTTCATAAGCTTAAGTCTAATAAGACCACGCCCGGCTGCAAAGTTGCATAACCAGATCATGCCCTTCTTTTATTGACCAGAATTGGACGAAGTCGATTTCGGATGCATATAGCGCTCAGGAATAAAGGCAGATGAACAATGTATTTCTCAAGCAGGGTGCAGCTGACTAGCATCAGGGTGAACTGATATTGCCGGAGCAGCCAATGCGCCATTTCCCTGTGTTTTTCGATCTGAAAGATAAACCTGTGCTGGTTGTGGGTGGCGGTGCCGTTGCCGCTCGCAAAATTCGCGCACTCTTCAAGGCAGGCGCGAGAGTGTCAGTGGTATCCGAGAACCTCAATGATCAACTCGCCGAGGACAAGAAGGACGGCAGAATCGAATGGATTGGCAGGAAGTTCGAACCTGGATTGATCAGCGACTACTGGCTGGTCATTGCCGCCACGGATGACCCGAAGCTGAACAGGCTGGTTTTTGATGCTGGCGAGGAAAGGCTCGTGCCGGTCAATACGGTTGACGATACTGAGCACTGCCGCTTTATCTCCCCTGCGGTCGTCGACCGCGAGCCAGTCCTGGTGGCAATTTCAACAGGTGGCGCTTCACCCATGCTGGCGCGTGCCTTGCGCAAGTGGATCGAGGAAATCCTGCCGCAGGGCCTTGGAAAGATTGCACAGGTCTCAGGCCGGTTGCGAAAAATACTGGGAAGGAAAATGTCACTCGAACAGCGCCGGGAACGCTGGTCGTTTTTGTTTAACAGGAAAAACGTGTTTCTTTGGAGCACCGAATCCGAAGAACGCATTGGCCAGCAACTTAAGGAAAAATTCCGGCAGCAAACGAACGAATCTGGTCGGGGAAAAGTGTACCTGGTTGGCGCAGGACCCGGCCGCCCGGAATTGCTGACCATTCGCGCACTGGAAGTACTGCAAAATGCCGATGTCATCCTGCATGACAAGCTCGTGCCAGACGTCATTATCGACATGGCGCGCCGCGACGCCGAGCGAATCGATGTGGGCAAGCGTGCCGGAAAGCACAAAGGCGTTCAAACCAGAATTCATGACCTGATGGTGCAACATGCCAATCAGGGCAAAGTCGTTGTCCGGCTGAAAGGTGGTGATGCTTTTATTTTCGGCCGTGGCGGCGAGGAACTGCAACATCTGCGCGCTCATGGTATCCGGTACGAGGTGGTCCCCGGCATCACCGCGGCGATTGGCTGCGCGGCTTACGCTGGCATACCCCTGACTCATCGTGACCATGCTCAAAGCCTGACGGTCACTACTGGCCACCTGGCCGGAAAAAAGCAAGGTCAGGTAATGCCGATCCTCCAATCGCGCATCGACCCAAACCAGACTCAAGCCGTGTACATGGGGGTCAGGAAGGCACCACAAATGAAAGAGCAGTTGCTGGCCCAGGGCATGAAACCCAGCACGCCTGTGGCATTAATTATCAATGGCACCCGGGATAATCAACAGGTTCTACAGGGCACCATCTCGACAATGCCGGCACTGGCTGCACAAACACCCGATGCAGCCCCGGGGTTATTCATCATCGGTGAGGTAGCAGCACTTGCCGGGGAGTTGGCGTGGTTTGGTGAAAACCAACCCGTGGTCCTGGCTGCTTAGCGTTTAATCAGGCCAAAAACTGGCTTTCAGGGACCAGTTATGCTGGGATGGGTCGCTTGATTCTTCCTGGGAGCCAGTCTTGATATTCAATCGCATATCGCAAGCCATCGGAAATCTGAACTGGGGCACAGTTTTTATCCAATTTACCATCGTGGTGGTTGGTGTTTTTGTGGGCTTGCAGGGGAGGAGAGCGGACAGCAGCTGTTGGCCGCAGGAGGCGCGAGGTAGATCTTGATGCGATCCGTGGCCAGGCTGGGTGCGCTATTTCAATTGACCGCTTGTCTGGCTGCCTGCAGTCCGTCAGCAGAGCAGGCTAACCCCTCAATTTCCGAAGTCACCAACGCGGCTGATAATGGGGCCCGCTATCCATTCGTGGTGACTGCTGAAAACAAGCTCCTGATGTCCTGGCTTAAACCAGCCGGCGCGGCTGAAAAAGGTCAAATGAACCTGGTTTGGGCATCCTTTGATGGCGAAAACTGGTCAGAACCTGAATTGATTGAAAGCAGTGAAAGCTTTTTCGTCAACTGGGCCGACTTTCCATCACTGACCAGCCTGGGCGATTCGCCACAGGCAGCACACTGGCTGCAAAAATCAGAGGGTGGCACATATGCTTACCACGTCAACATGTCGTTTCGTTCGGAATCAGGCAGATGGTCGCAACCAATCGTTCCACACCAGGACCAATCTGCCACCGAGCACGGTTTTGTTTCCCTGGTGCCGCTGGATCAGGACCGGGTTTTCGCCATCTGGCTGGATGGGTACAAGACCCAGGGCGCAAGCCATGGCGTTTCGCATGACGAATCAAGCGACCATGACACGAACCTGAATCATTCGATGACATTGCGTTCGGCAATTGTTAATCGAGACGGAACCATGAGCACTGAATGGGAAATTGACGGTTCGGTGTGTGACTGCTGCCAGACTGCTGCGACGCGCTCAGGAAACCGGATTATCGTGGTCTACCGAAACCGTGATGCAGATGAAGTGCGTGACCATGATTACGCCGTCTTCGATCTTGAAACAGAAACCTGGAGCGAACCGATGCCACTTTCCAGTGAAGGTTGGATGATTGACGGGTGTCCGGTCAACGGACCACAGATTGCAGCTTCCGGAAACACGGTCATCGCCACCTGGTACACAGCAGCAAATGATCAACCCAGAACTTACATGGCGGTTTCAGAAGATGGCGGAACATCCTTCAGCAATCCGGAAATGCTCGATACTTCAGGCACTCTGGGGCGGGTTGGCATAGCATTCAACACTTCGCAGGTTGCATTGCTGACCTGGCTGAGCATTAAAGATGACGGTGCGGCCGTACTTGGTCGCTTCTGGAAATCGACGGGATCCGGGGATCAATTCGTGATTGGCGACATAGACAAAACACGGGCAAGTGGCTTTCCCCGAACTGCCGCTGTGGGAGAAGATTTCCTGGTGGTCTGGACGGAACCCGATTCGGGCTCTAACATCAGGACCCTTCTTGTTTCGCCGAAACGCCAATAGCGCCGACTTTTAACCGGAGCCACCAGGGAATGCACGAAACTTTCGAGAGCGACTCGAGCCAGGAATCGTTACAGGATTTGCCTTCGCGCCTGGGCGTGGTTGGCGGTGGACAGCTTGCAAAAATGACAGCTTTGTCTGCCTTGCAGATGGGTTGCGACGTGGTGGTTCTGGAACGCAACGATTTTGGCCCTGCAGCGCAACTGGCCACCCATACCATCGTTGGTGACTGGAACGAGCCGGCGGCCTTGCTGGAACTTGCCTCCATGGTGGATGTGGTGTCCATCGAAAACGAATTTCTTGACCCGGATGCACTTGGGGAACTGGAAAAAGCAGGATATGAGCTGCTGCCCGGCACAGCCTGCCTGAGACGTGTGCAGGACAAGTTTGTCCAGAAACAGATCCTCAAGGAGGCTGGTCTCGCTGTGCCCGATTTTGCAGCCGTGGGATCCCCTGATGAACTGGCATCGTTCAGCCATCAACATGGCTGGCCAGTGGTGCTGAAGACGCGCCGGTTTGGCTATGACGGCAAGGGCAATGCCACGGTCCGCTCGGTAGAGGACATTGCCGAAGCATGGAATGCACTCGATGGCGACAAGAACCCGCTATATGTGGAATCTTTTTGTCCGTTTGAGATCGAGCTGGCCACCATTGTCACACGCGCCAAAGACGGTGCTATTGCTCAATATCCGGTGGTTGAGACCATCCAGAGCGATCACATCTGTCACGTCGTCCGTGCGCCAGCTGCCGTTGATGAGAACATAGCAACACAGGTTGAAACGCTGGCCCGAAAAGCCGTCGAAGCAGTCGACGGGCTGGGCAGCTTTGGCGTGGAGATGTTTTTGACCGGTGACGGTGAAGTGTTGATTAACGAGTTGGCCCCAAGGGTTCACAATTCGGGCCACTACACCATCGAGGCTTGCTGCTGTTCGCAATTCGAAAACCATGTACGTGCTGTGATGGGCTGGCCACTGGGCTCTACAGCGATGGTTGCACCGGCGGCTGTGATGGTGAACCTGCTGGGTGCCAGCAAAGGCCCCGGTGCTCCAAAAGGTATGAACAAGGCATTGGCGGTCCCCGGCGCACATGTTCATGTGTACGGCAAGACGCTGAGCAACCCGGGGCGTAAAATGGGCCACATCACAGCCCTTGGTGCGTCGCTTTCAGAAGCCGAAAACACGGCAAAACAAGCCGCAGCGCTGATTCAATTTGGAGCAGATCAATGAGTTCGGAACAAAAACCCACTGTTGGCATCATCATGGGAAGCGACTCCGACTGGCCCACCATGAAGGCTGCGGCAGAAATCTGCCAGGCGTTTAACGTGCCACATGAGGTGAAAGTGGTCTCCGCCCACCGCACACCCATGGACATGGCCGATTACTCACAGAGTGCACGCAACAGGGGCCTGAAAGTCATTATCGCGGGGGCTGGTGGTGCGGCACACCTGCCAGGCATGGTGGCGAGCCTCACACCCCTGCCGGTGGTCGGTGTGCCGGTTGAAAGCAGGGCCCTCAAGGGAATGGATTCATTACTTTCCATTGCCCAGATGCCCGGCGGTGTTCCCGTCGCCACCATGGCCATCGGCGGTGCCAAAAACGCCGGCCTGATGGCAGTGAGAATTCTTGCCATCAGTGACCTTTCACTGGCCGAAAAGCTGGATGAGTACATTTCATCGCTCGCCGATGATTCGCACGAGCGCGGCAGACGTTTGCTGGATTCCTTGTCCGACTAGCGAAAGCGCTTCCGTTCAGGCACGACCATACGACGCCTAAACACCTGATTTGAGCTGCTTCAGAAGCTCGAATCGACAAAAGGAATATTCCAACCGATCAGCCGCCATCCGGCCCCATTCCTTTTCGCTAAGCTGACCAGAGTTTGAAATCTACAAACTCATGATCAAACGCGTACCCGACAATTCGAAGACTTTGTTCTGGATCCTGAACGCCCTGGGGTGGGCCGGTTACGCCGTGCTCAACTGGTTGATCGGAATTGCCGCGCACGACAAACCCATGGATTATATCGGCCCCAGCCTGATGTACGCCGTGGGTGGACTGATCATTACTTACGGATTGCGAACCATCTACAAGTCAGCCTGGGACCGCAAACCAGTGATCAACCTGTTAATCAGTGGGCTTGGTGCGATCATTGCGGCAGCTTTTTTTGCCGGTTTCAAGGCATTTGCCTATGTTCACTTCTACGAGGGATTCAGGCTGGGCACACTGCCAATACGACAATATTTCACTTCCTGGGAGCTGACCCTGAGTCTTTACGTGATTGGCACCTGGAGCGGGCTCTATTTTGGAATCAAGTACTACCGCATGGTCCAGCAGCAACGCGAACAGGTGCTCAAGGCAACCAATACTGCTCACCAGGCTCAGCTCAGAACACTCCGCTATCAGCTCAACCCGCATTTTCTGTTCAATACACTCAACGCGGTTTCCACCCTGGTGCTCGAATCACAAAACGAAACCGCCGACCAGATGATTTCCCGGCTGAGTGCTTACCTGCGCTATGCCCTCGATAGCGACCCCATGCAAAAGGTCACTCTCAGGGACGAAATTGACGCTCTGGACCTGTATCTCGGGCTTGAACAATTACGCTTTGATGACAGACTTGAAATAAATTTGGAAATCGATGAGCCCGCTTTCCGGTCTCTAGTACCAAGCATGATCCTGCAACCCCTGATTGAACACTCGGTCAGGCATGCAACAACGGTCAGTGAAGTGGGAGGGTCCATCACTATTGCCGCGAAAGTCGACAATGATATGCTGTGTCTAAGTGTGGCGGACACCGGTAATGGCATACCGGACCCGACCAGCGCCCTCAATCAGGGCGAGAATAGTGTTGGCCTGACCAACACCCGCGAACGTTTACAGGTGCTGTACGGCAAGCATCACAGCTTCAGCATCACCAACGTTCAATCCCATGGTCTTAAAGTAGAGATGTGCATTCCCCTTGAACACAATGATTAGCAAAGCACCAGCAACCAACAAAGTTCTGTCAACCATCATCGTCGATGACGAAGCCCTGGCGCGCCGCGGTCTCAAGCATCGGCTGACACGTATTCCCGGCATCCATATCGTTGCAGAGGCACGCAACGGTCGTGAAGCACTCGAGTTGATTCGCAAGCACGCCCCTGATGTCGTGTTTCTGGATATCCAGATGCCCGGAAAAAATGGGTTTGACGTCATCCGTGAACTGGCTGGCGAACGTATGCCCGCCATCGTGTTTGTCACCGCCTATGACGAATACGCCATCCAGGCCTTCAAGGCCAATGCGCTGGATTATGTCCTCAAGCCCATTGAGGAAGGACGCCTTCAACAGGCGCTTTCCCGGGTCCGTGACAACCTCAGCCAAAGGGCTGCCCTGAGACACAGGGAATCCCTGCTCAAACTGGTCAGCAACATCACCGGCGAGAGCGTTTCATCAATGGCCGAAATCAGAGCCAAGGGTGTCGATCAGCTTAAAAAAAAGGAAGTTAAAAAGCTTGCCATCAAGGATGGCGGCAAAACCACCTGGGTCCCACAGGACCAGATTGAGTGGATTGACGCAGCCGGTGATTACATGTGTGTTCATGCCGACGGTGAGACCTACATCCTGCGCAAGACCATGAAAGACCTGGAGAGCGAACTCGACCCGGATCTTCTGCAGCGCATTCACCGCTCCACCATCGTCAACATTCATTGCGTGAAGGAAATGCGTTCGCACATCAATGGCGAGTATTTCCTGACCCTTGAAAGTGGACATACCATCAAGCTGTCGCGTACCTACAAGGACAAGCTGCAATACTTCAGCTAGTTTTCTGCTCTGGTTTGCAGGAGCGGCCTTCAGCCGCAACTTCGGTTAGTTGTGCCAGAGTTCTTGTAGGAGCGGCCTTCAGCCGCGACCGTCGCGGCTAAAATCCGCTCCTACCGAAATGACGACATCCTGGAAACGTCAAGGTAAAGCCTCAGCCGTCGCGGCTGGAGACGCTGCTACCGTAATTAAGACATCCTGGAAGAGCGACGGTCGCGGCTGAAGGCCGCTCCTACAACACATTTGCTGAGCAACAATCAAAGATTGCTCATTTGTGCCCAAAATCGCCCACCGTTTAACGACAGCTGGCTTCGCCCCATCAGCCACCATTTTCGGCTTGACGAGACTGACTTTCAGGCTGCCGCAATCCATGACTTTCGTCACGAACTCCCCACGTAAACGCTTTCTAATATGACAGCACGACGGGGTACCGGGGAGATTTCTTAGTAACGAATTTCAAACCCGATGCGTCCAAATCAATATGTAGGGAATCAGCTCAACCTGGTTCCTGCGAGGGAAGCACGATGGGATTCACACAACAGGCAGTCAAAAATCCAGCAGCAGTTGGCGTCATTGTCGCCATTATTTTCATGTTTGGCCTGTTCAGCCTGAGCAGCCTCCCCGTTCAGCTTTTCCCCGAAATCGAACTGCCCCAGTTAAGCGTCCAGGCAAGCTGGAGGGCAGCGTCTCCCAAGGAAATCGAATCTGAAGTTCTTGAGCCCATCGAGGATGTGCTCCAGGGATTGCCTGGCATGCAAACCATTGAGGCCAATGCATTCAATGGTGGCGCCTTCGTTAACATGCTCTTTGGCCTCGAAACCGATATGCAGGCCACTCTCATGGAGGTCATTGGCCGCCTCAATCGCCTGCCTCCATTGCCGGCAGATGCTGATCCGCCAGTGGTTAACCTGGGTGGATTCGGTGGCGGGTCTAACCAGTCACTGACCTGGTTCTTCGTACAAAAACTGCCCGGCACGCCAGGTGAGCTTCGCGATTACACACAGCGCGTCGAAGACATTATCAAGCCACGAATAGAGGCCATTGACGGTGTGGCGGGCGTCCAGATCATGTCCGGTGGCGCAGACGAGTTACAGATCATCATCGACCCTTACCGTGCTGCGGAAATGGGTCTGCCCCTGACCGACCTTGCACGTTCGGCCAGCCGTAGCGCTGACGTTTCCGGCGGGTTCGTCGACGTTGGCCGTCGGCAATACACCCTTCGTTTTGAAGGACGTTACGACCCGGAGCAACTTCGTAACCAGGTCATGGAGTGGCGTGATGGCCAGCCAGTGCGACTTGGCGATGTCGCCGAAATCAGGGTTGGCGCCGGACAGCGTAACGACATCGTTTACCAGAATGGCAACCCGGCGATGGGCGTGCGAATCGACCGGGCCAATGGTGCCAACGTCCTGGCTGCTTTGACTGAGGTCAAAGAAGTCATGGAGGAGCTCAAGGAAGGTCCGATTGCTGACCTGGGACTCGATGTGGCCCAGTCATTTGATGCCTCGGTATTCATTAAACGGGCTGTCAGGCTGGTCACAAACAATTTGCTGTTGGGCATCATGCTGGCAATCGGTGTCCTGTGGTGGTTCCTGAGGGATGTACGCGGAACGTTGCTGATCGCAACTGCGATACCAGTATCGCTGCTGACAACCTTTGTTGTGCTGCAACTTACCGGCCGCAGCCTCAACGTGATTTCACTGGCAGGCCTGGCTTTTGCCGTTGGCATGGTGCTTGATGCCGCAATTGTGGTCTCTGAAAACATTGTGCGCCTGAGAGAGAAAGGCGAACTGCCAGAAAAGGCTGCCCTCAAAGGCACCGGGCAGGTGCAAGGCGCATTGCTGGCATCAACAGCAACCACCGTGGCCATTTTCCTGCCCGTACTGTTTCTCAAGGATGTGGAAGGACAGCTGTTTGCTGACCTCGCGCTCACCATTGCCATTGCAGTGTGTGCTTCGCTGCTGGTCGCACTCACCATTTTGCCTTCGGTTTCACGAAATTGGTTAAAAGCCAGGAAGCTGGGCGACAGCACTGCACCACGATGGTCAAAACTGACTGGTTTCCTGATGCGCGCCAGCGGAACCCCGATGCGCAGAGGTGCCGTGATTGGTTCCCTGATTGCGGGACCATTGCTGATTGCCTGGGCCCTGTTCCCACAACTCGACTACCTTCCACCGGTTAAACGCGACGCCGTTGATGCTTTCCTGCAGATGCCTCCCGGAACCAACTGGGATACTGCTGAAAATGAAATTGTCAGCGTCCTGGTCGACCGGCTTGACCCTTACATGAAAGGCGAGAAGGAACCCGCACTCAAGAATTACTACATCTGGATCTTCGGCGGTGGCGGCGGAACCATCGGCGCACGCGTCATGGATCAGTCGAAAGTCGGTGACCTCGAGACCGTGATGCGTGAAGAAATACTGGCTGACATACCTGATTTTCGTGGCTTTGCATCCCAGGGCAACCTGTTTGGTGGCTTTGGTGGCGGCCGCAGCATCGCGGTCCATATGCAGTCCAGCGAGGAAGAGGGCCTGATGGCCGCTGCTTCGACTGGACAGGAAAAACTCATGACCCAGTTCCCTGGCGCCAACGTCCAGGTGTTTCCGCCGCCACAACTGGCGCAGCCGGAAATCCGGATCAGGCCTGATGATGCCCGCATCGCAGAAGTGGGCTGGAATCGAAACGATGTTGCTTCGGTTGTCAGGACCCTCGGTAATGGCCTGTGGCTGGGTGAATATTTCAATGGTGAAGACCGGATGGACATCATCATGAAAGCTGCCGGCTGGCAAACGCCGGAACAATTGGCCGACACGCCGGTGATGACTCCCGCCGGCGAGGTCGTGCCACTTGGCGAACTGGTTGCAGTGGAACGCACCACCGGTCCGGGCCAGATTCGCCGCGTCAATGGTCGCCGAACAGTTTCATTAACGGTGGATCCACCAGAAGGCATGTCCCTGGAAACAGCCGTTAACCAGATTGAAAACGAGCTTGAGCCCCAACTCAGAGCAGCACTTCCCTCCGATGGCAGCATCATTTACGGCGGCAGCGCAGACAGCCTTAAGGATGCCATCGAGATCATGAGCCGCAATTTCCTGATGGCGTTGTTCATCCTGTTCCTGCTCATGGCCGGATTATTCAGGTCACCCAGGGACGCCGCCATGGTGGTATTGACCATTCCCCTGGCAGGGGTTGGCGGAATTGTCGCCCTCCAGGTTCTGAACCTGATCAGCTTCCAGCCAATGGATCTGCTGACCATGATCGGCTTCATCATATTGCTTGGACTGGTGGTCAATAACGCCATCCTCCTGGTTGACCAGACCCGACGTGCCGAACGCGAGGGGATGGACCGCGACTCAGCAGTTGAATATGCACTTACGGTTCGATTGCGACCGATCTTTATGAGCACGCTCACCAGCATCATCGGCATGTTGCCATTGGTGTTGCTACCGGGCGAAGGCAGCGTCATCTACCGCGGACTGGCCACGGCCATCGTTGGCGGAATGACATTCAGCCTGTTCTTCACCCTTTTGATGCTGCCCAGCCTGTTGCGAGTCGGAACGCCCAGCCGTGCAAAAGCACCGCTGCCCGAATCAGCCGACGAGACGAAATTACAATCTGTGGCCTGAAGGGCTGCAGAGACCAAGAGGTATTAACCATGAATTCGCGAAAATTCAATTCCAGCAAGATAGCCATGGCATTGATCCTCATAGCAGCACCCATGCTGAGTTTCGCCCAGCCTGGCGCTCAGGCGGCACCGGTTTCTGTTGAAGTAGCCAGGCTGGATACTTTTTCAGCATCCCTGTGGGTGTCAGGAACGGTGATCTCCCGCAACGACTCACGGATTAGCGCGGAGACCGATGGACGTTTGACCTGGGTCGCGGACGTTGGCACACGTATCGCTTTCGGAGAACCGATTGCGACCATTGATGATGCCGACCTGAGGCTCGATTTGCGCGACAGCGAGGCTCAACTGGAAAGCCTGAAGGCTCAACGTCGTTACCAGACCGCAAACCTCGACCGTCTGCGCCGACTGGTCAGTAACAACAACGCTTCAGTCAACGAGATCGACGAAGCGCAATCGACACTGGACATGACCGACCAGCAAATTCGCCGGGCCGAAGTGGCCATTGACCAGATCGAGCGTCGCATCCAGCAAACACGCGTGGTTGCGCCTTTCGCAGGGGTAGTGGTTGCGCGGCTGGTACAGGTAGGGGAATTTGTCAGCCGGGGCAGCCAGGTCGCCAGGTTGGTCGATACAGAGAATCGTGAGATTCGTGCCAGCGCGCCATTGAGCATCGCTCCATTTTTACGCGAGGGGCTCGAAGTCTCTATAGAACATCGCAATGCCCAGTCATTGAGCCCGGTCAGTCGCATCATTCCTGTGGGAGATGAGCGCTCGCGCATGTTCGAAGTGCGTGTTGCAGCCAAAGACCCTTCACTGGTTGTAGGCAGCCCGGTGCGGGTGGCATTACCCAATGGAGATCCGCGAGAGTTGCTGGCCATCCCCAGGGATGCGCTGGTCTTGCGAGGGTCTGAAGCATTTGTTCTGCGTGTTAACCAGGAAAACACAGTGGAAAGAATCAAGGTCAGTACAGGCATAGGCCTGGGACCGTTGATCGAAGTAACAGGAGACCTGTCCGAGGGCGATCGTGTCGTGACACGTGGCGCAGAGCGTTTGCAGCCCGGACAGGCCGTACAAATTCAAGGTGGTTAGGATCCACGGGTGTTGGAATCAACTGCAATTTAGTGTGCTAGCTAAACCTGCGTTTGTGACCGACACCGTGGTAGAAGAGCTGGAATTGGCATTTTCTCCCTGATCGTTCTCTGACCGACAATTCCAGCTCCTTGCCGCCCGGGTTCCCTCAAGCCCGGGCGGTTTTTTTTGCCGCACGTATTGCGCCATCTTTCTGCGCGCTTCAACATGATCGACTGGCACCAGAACCTGAGAAAAATATTTTGCGATTTCCTGTTTCCGGCACGGGTCTGTTCAGAAAGTGCAACGCTTCTAACTAAGAGTGGTCGTAAAACCCATGAAAACCCTGGTCCTGATATCAACGATGCTGTTCTGCGCAGCGATCGCAGCTGAAGAGCTGGGATTCGAGATCAGGGGCCTGGACAGTGCATTGCTCAACAATGCACTGGCCAACATCGCGAACCTGGACATTTCCGAAGGAGAAACGATAAGCCAGCGCCGAATCGACAGATTCAGGCTGGAATCTCAGCAGCGAGTCCTGGACTCACTCAAACCATACGGTTACTACAATGCCCAGGTTACAACGCAAGTTATTAAAGACAACGATACCCGGTCAACCATTGTGCTGGAGGTCAAAAAAGGCCCCCCTGTGATTGTCAGGAAAGCTGATATCAGGGTCGATGGACCGGGTGTCGATTTCCCCGAGATTCAGGATTGGCTGAAGGAATGGCCGCTTCCCGAGGGTGCGGTTTTGAACCAGAGCCTTTGGGAGAACGCCAAACAGCTGGCACTGGACCGGCTCGATTACAATGGATACCTCAGCGCTCAATACACAGAGCATCGGATCGAAGTAGACCTCGACAGTAACGAGGCTGTGTTGGCGCTGGCCCTTGATACCGGTCCCCGTGCAACCCTGGGTGAAGTCAGATTCGAGCAGGACGTGGTACGTCCACTGTACCTGCAACAATTGGTGCGATTCGATCCAGGCCAGCCTTATGATGGCTGGTTGATCGAAAGACTTCGTTTTGATCTTTGGAAAACAGGCTTTTTTTCCACCATCGACGTGCTTGAAGAGCGAGACCTCGAAGCGGACCCGCCGGTTGTCAATTTGAATGCCAGACTGGAAGCCCGCAACCGGGATACCTGGCAAAGCTCACTGGGTGTCGGCAGCGATACCGAAATCAGGGGCCAGCTGAACTGGGACAGGCACTGGTTATCCGATCGGGGTGACAGTCTTGGAATGGGGCTGGGCTGGCAGCAACGCGATGATCGTTTTCTGTTTCGCACCAACTACCGGCTACCCAGGGGCTCAAGTCGCCGATCCTACTGGATTGCGGAAACACTCTACCGGGATGAAAATCAGGACTTCCAGGTAAGCCCTGAAGACCAGCCGGGCCAGATCATCGACCTGACAACCGGTGACCTGGAAACCTACTTGTTCAAGGGTGGCATTCTGAACATCAGGGATATTCGGGACGGCTACCAGCAAATCAACGAAACCTGGTTTGTGCAGTATCTTCGCGAGAATGTTCGATATGACGTCCCCGATCTGCCAGTCGATGTGACAGGCCAACCGTTATCAACCGACAGTAATCGTATTTTCAGTGATGACAACAGCTCTGTTGCATTTGGCGTTGAATGGGACTGGCCGGTCATCAACGGACAGGGTTTTGAAACAACCGGCCACCATGAAAGGCTGCAAATGTTTACCGCCAATGACATCTGGGGGTCATTTAGGGACTTCAACCAGATCTATTTTTCAACACGCTGGAATTTCATGGCCGCCGAACGAATCAAAATCCTGCTGAGAGCTGAATTGGGTTATTCGGACGCCGAGGTCGATGAGTTTGACCTGACCATTGATGATCAGGTCATCAATATATCGCTGACTGAACTTCCCAATTTCTATCGCTTTCGGGCCGGTGGCAGCCAAAGCGTACGCGGCTACTCATTTGAAAGCCTTAGCAATAATGGCATCGGCTCCAACAATCTGATCACTTTCAGTGCGGAAGCTGAATGGCTGTTCCGGGAAAATTGGTCCCTGGCCACTTTTTACGATGTCGGTAACGCATTCAATGACTGGGACGAAACCAGTCTTAAAAGTGGTGCTGGTTTTGGCATACGATGGTATTCAATCGCTGGCGCTGTAAGACTCGACTTCGCGAGCGGCCTCGATCTTCCCGATGATCCCTGGCGAATCCACTTCACCCTGGGAGTTCCGTTGCTATGAAACGCTGGCTGATCCGCTCCCTGTTGTTCATTCCTGCTTTCCTGATTGCCGCTTGCGCGATGATCTGGGTGTGGGTGTGGCACACCCAATCGGGGGCAGAGTGGGTCTGGCAACAGGCACAACAGCAAATTTTACGAGTTTCCCCCGAAGCCACGCTCGACGGAAAGCTTAAAGGAACGCTCGGGGGCGAACTGCGAATGACATCGGTCGCATACCGTGACGAATATGTCGATGCCAGGGCAGAGGAAGCCACGTTAAAGGTCAGCCTGAGCTTTTTTCCCCCTGGCATTGAAAGTGCCAGCCTGGGCCTGAACGATGTCGACCTTGAAATTTTTGAGTATCAAGATGACCAGAAGGACCGGGCTTCAGAAAACCCCCTTGATCTGAAACTGCCCTGGCCAGTGACTGTGGATGACCTTGCGATCCGGAACCTGAATTTCAGTCGCGGAGATTTTTCCCAAAATGTGCATGACATTCAGGCCAGTCTCACGTGGCATCAATCGCTTGCTTTGAATGTAACGACTTTGGAAACCAAAGAAATTTCCGGTGTGCTGAACATCCAGGCCGGGCTTGTTGAGCCGTTTGCATTCGAATCCGGCCTGAAGGTGAATCGCCTCACCACGCCAGATTCTTTTCGTGAACAAGCACCCTGGATTCCTGAAAACATTGATGTCCAGGCGAGCGTGACCGGCACAGTCAACAACATAGACATTGCAGGTGCGCTGCTGTGGCCCGACTGGCTACCGGTTGGTGAGTTCAGTGGCAATGTAAATTTCGATGACTCCCTGACCTGGAGTCTCGAGCTGATGGCTGCTGGTGCAGAACTGCCAGGACGCTGGGTCAAGCGCACCATCGGCACCGGGATTCAGGATCTATCGGAAAATCTAAACTTCAGATCGATCAGCCTCATCGCCAGCGGCAATGAAGCAGGCTTCGAACTGAATGGCGAAACAGCGCTTCAAGCTCCCTGGATTAAGTCGGAAAAAATAGCGCTCGTCGCTTCTGGCACTTACTCCGGCCTGGAAAGCTGGTCGCTCAGGGGCGATGCTGAAATCAGCGCTGCTGAATGGCCATCCGGGCGGATTGATTTCGCGGCGCTCGGCAGCGATAAGGACCTGAGTCTGAATCTGACAGCGCCTCATCTGTTCGGCGGTTCCCTCGAACTTGATGCACAGACGCTTATCCCGGATGGCAATCGCTGGACGGCCAGCATCAGGTCACAAAGTGTCGCTGTTCCGCCTTTGCTGCAAGCACTCAGGCCGCATCTTGATGAGGATCTTATCAACCAGCTGGACCTGGCCGTTGAGTTGCTGGGGGCCGAATCCCTGGATGCTGAAATAGATGCAAACGGCAGCCAGGATCCATTGGCGGTTACGCTGGACATTCATCATCTCACCACTGACGGCGGCAGCCGATCTGTGACAGCCAATGGAAAGCTTGACTTTGACCAGTCAGGCAGCAGGACGAGCGGCCTGACGATTGCTTCACGCGGATCTTCTGTTCAGATTGCGGGACAACTGAACTCTGAACCGTCAGCAGAGATTGAATTCGCGATTGTCGACCTGGGGGATATCTTTCCGGAAACAAAAGGATCACTCCAGGGGAGAGCTTTCTACCGACACGACCCAGGACAGGGTTTTAACAATGATCGGGTACGTGGAAACATTGAGGGTCAAGCGCTTGAGGCATTTGGCTGGAAGGTCGGTCAGCTGCGTATCTCCGAAATGGATTACGAAGGCATAGCCGCTTCATACTCTGTATTTGATTCCGTCGAACATGATCCGCCGTTGGAATTGAGCATTGACCTTGAGAATATTGAAGGCCCGGCAGGCACTTTTCCCTCAGCGTTTGCCCTGCTGGCCGGAAGGCTGGATGACCTGGCATTGGTCGCACAGGCCGAGACGCAGGAATCCATGATGCTGGCAGAACTTACCGGCGGCAATGTCGGTCAGTCTTTCGAGATTTGGCAGGGTACCCTCCATGGGCTTGAGGTTCATCCAGCCCTGGGACCATCCTGGACGCTGCAGGAACCGGCACAAATTGCATACCGTGATGGTTACACGGCTGAGGCAGTTTGTCTTGAGACCAGCGGCGAGGCAAGCCTGTGTATTGATGCAGAGCGTAATGCAATGGGCGGGGAAAAGGGGCGGGTGATCATCAGTTTGCTACCCCCGAATCTGATCGGACCCCCGGCGGAATGGCCAATGACCTTTTCACAGCGGATCAGTGGCGAGATGACCTGGCAACGTTCTGATGACCTGCCGCTGTCAGCGCAGGTGGACCTTTCCATCAGTGAAGGCGAAGTGATCAACGAGGCTGACAATTTCGTGCTTGTCAAAACCGGAGAGAGCACTCTGAGCTTCAACCTGGAAGAAGGAAGCCTGACATCGGGCACCCTTGATATTCCTCTCAATTCCGGCGTCATCGACATCGACTTCGCGCTGGAGGATATCCTGCAGGGCACTGACAGCCCCATTGATGGAAGGATTCGGGTAGACCTCAACAATCTCGAAGCATTGTCGGTCCTTG
Organism: Lysobacterales bacterium; assembly: GCA_035267185.1. Classification (GTDB taxonomy): domain Bacteria; phylum Pseudomonadota; class Gammaproteobacteria; order Xanthomonadales; family SZUA-36; genus JAUIBE01. The sequence goes on from DATFLY010000058.1 coordinate 36,651, forward strand.
TGCCGCGCCTGGCCCAGGTGTCCGGTTCATTGTCACTGGATCTGAAACTGAGCGGCTCGGGGCAGGACCCATACCTCAGCGGCACAACCACTCTGACCAACGGACGCATGTACCTGGTCGCAACCGGTCTGCGACTGAGTGACGTTGAACTCACCGGCGAGCTCGACACAGAAAACCAGTTGCGCCTTGATGGTTCATTCCTGGCTGGAAAAGGCAACGGCAGCCTTCAGGCCACGGTAGACGTCAGCGAGCCGTTACACCCGACTTTTGACGCGCGCCTGGTTGGTGAAGGGATGCGGCTGGTGAACACCCCGGAGATTCAACTCATTGCCGACAGTGATGTCAGCTTCAGTTGGTCGGCAGATGAGTCTTTGAACATCCTTGGAACGGTGCATGTTCCTTCGGCCAGGTTTGCGCCGCAATACCTGCCAAGCGATACCGCCTCTGAAAGCCCGGATGTCATCCTTATCTCCAATGGAGAGCCGATTGAAAGTGCCCAGGTCGAACCATCGAAAATGAAAATATTTGGTGACCTTGCTGTTTCGCTTGGTGACGATGTGGTCATCGACCTTGACCTGGCGCGTGCCAAAGCAACTGGTTCGACAATGTTCAGCTGGCGCGGGGAGAACCTGCCAATCGCTAATGGTGAATACAACCTCAGGGGCGACATCCAGGCCTATGGTCAGACACTGGAAATCACGCGTGCCTCGGTGCGATATCCCAATGTCCCGGCCAGCAATCCATTGATCGACGTTCGTGCGGAAAGGACCATTTTCGGAAACTCCCTGATACAGAAGGCAGGTGTTTTGGTCAGTGGCACCCTTCAAAGACCACAAACAGAGCCATATACGGTGCCGGCAACCGACGCTGACCGCGCACGAGCACTGTTGATTACCGGTAGCGATTTTGACTATGAGCAGGGAGTAGGAGCCGTCAATGTAGGTGCTTACATCGCGCCCAAACTCTATCTTAGCTATGGCGTTGGCCTGTTCGAAGAAGGCAATGTGTTTACTGCGCGATATGAACTCAGACGTAACTTTGGCGTCAAGGCGACATCAGGTCAGGATGAGACGGGTATTGATTTCAACTACACCATCGAAAGATAACCCAAAATAGAAGAAATAAAAGACGAAATAATAACCACCCGCACTCGGTCATTATCCAGGTCATGAAAATCACCCGTGTTGCCATCACTGCGGCCATCTGCGCTGCGGCTGTTTATTTTTCTGCGCCTGCATTCGGCGCAGACAAACTACATTCGCCGAATTGGGACGCCACGCTTGCCACTCAGGCAGCCAGTCTGCCGGCCGGGCAGGCGCAACTGCAGGACCTTTTCAGCCTGGTTCGCGCTTCAGATAAAACGGCCCTTGGCAGTCGCCTGGATCAGGTCATCAGGGGCGGATCCCTGTCCCAGCCAGTCCGGGACGCGGTTTTATTCAACTTCACAATCGGGCTGGCAGATTTCGATGAAATCGATACTGAGATCATTGATCAGCTGCGGACAGTTGAACCCATGGTCTGGGTGTCTCATGAAGAGCGTGCAGGTGTTGGTGTCCCATTGTTCAATATCGCTGGCGCAGCCGAGGGCATTTACCAGCTGCAGGCGCGGCGCTCTGCAGTGGATATGTCGAAGGCCAGGCTCGGCGAATCTCCCATGGGATGGGTAGAGGCATTCCTGGATGCGGACAGCGCCCAACGCAAAGGCTTTGTCGATTCCCTGGCAGAAGCATCCAGTACCGAACTGGAAGGCGTGATGAACCAAAGCCTGCAGCAACTGGCTGCAGCCAGTGAGCTCACCCCGGTGGCGGGCAAATCTGCTTTACTCCTTGGTGATGTCGAGGCACTGCAGCAGGTCATTCAGAATGGAAGCGGCGCTGATCTTGCCCGAATCATTGAAACTGCTGGTGCAACACTTTCCCGTCAGGATGCATTCGCCCTGCTGGAGCATGCGGTTGCGCATGCCTCTGCGGTTAATGCTTCACTGGCCATTAGCCAGTTGTTTGAGTCAGTTGAAACAATGCCCGAGGCGAACGAATTGCTTTTCAGCAAACTCGCCGATGCTGCACTTGGATCAACTGCTGCCCTGACACTGGCCAGAAGTAACTCGGCGGATACCCGGGAACGGCTTCAGGAACTGGCACAGGAAAATGAAGGCCTGGCACCTGCCAGGGCACGCCTTGCGCTTGAGATGGCTTCAACCAGGGCGGGTGCGGAAAGATGAAAGCATCCACACTCATTC
>DATFLY010000059.1:0-52590 GCA_035267185.1 Lysobacterales bacterium
TCATGCTGGCAGTCATACCATTGCCCTGTGCGTGCCAGGCCTGTCTGGATTTCGTCCAGGACCAGCAACCAGTCACCCTGGTCGCAAATTTCCCTGAGTGCGGTGAGGTAGCCCGGTGGGGGCACCCGCACGCCGGATTCACCCTGGATGGGTTCAAGCAGGATCGCCACGATATTGGGGCGTGATGTTGCAAGGTTTTGCACCGCATCAATATCACCAAAAGGTACACGGATAAAGCCGCCAACCAGTGGCTCAAATCCCGCCTGTACCTTGCGGCTGCCGGTGGCCGAAAGTGCCGCCAGCGAGCGACCATGAAAACTGTCCTCCATCACCACGATTTCCGGCAACTGGATGCCACGTTTGTGGGCTATCAGTCGGCAAATCTTTATTGCACACTCAATCGATTCGAGGCCGGAGTTGCAAATAAAGGCTCGATCCATCCCGGTGATTCCGCATAGCTTCTCGGCCAGCTTTTCCTGCCAGGGTACTCTTGCAAGGTTTGCGGTGTGCATCAGGATGCCGGCCTGATCGGCAATGACCCTGGCGACTTCAGGGTGAGCGTGACCCAGTGCACAAACACCCAGTCCTGCGATGGCATCGAGATAGCGCTTGTCGTTTTCGTCCCACAGCCAGGCGCCCTCGCCACGGACAAAAGCCACAGGAAGGCGTGCATATGTATTCATCAGGTGATCAGACATGATTGAGTCCTAAGGTCCGTTTCCCGGGTCAGAATCCGGTCAGGATTTTCCAGCGGTTGACGATGGCACAAAACAGGGCTGCTGTTTTTTCGGTGTCATAAATCGCAGAGTGTGCTTCGGCTTCGTTCCACTCAATTCCTGCAGCCTGTACAGCCCTGGAAAGGACTGTCTGTCCGAATGCCAGGCCACCCAGGGTTGCCGTGTCAAAAGAGCTGAACGGATGGAACGGGCTGCGTTTGTAGCCTGTTCGCTTAATTGCAGCGTTGATGAAGGAAAGATCGAAGAATGAATTGTGCCCCACGAGAATGGCCCGCTGACACTCCATTGCCTTTAATTCCTTTCGAATTGGCAGCGAGAGTCTTTGCAGCATTTCCCTTTCCGGTATTGCCTCGCGAAAGGGCGATTCAAGGTCAATCCCGGTGATTTCCAGCGATTTTGGGTCGATGTTGGCGCCTTCGAACGGGTTGACATTGAATGAAATGGTTTCAGCAATCCGCAGTCGCCCGAAGCTGTCCATGCGAAGAATGCATGCAGCGACTTCCAGCAATGCATCGGTCTGTGGATTGAATCCACCCGTCTCGACATCGACAACGACGGGTAGAAAACCCCTGAATCGGGAAGCAATGCCCGGCATAATGTGTTTAACCCCTGGGTCAGTGTTGGCCGAGGATAAGTGATACCCCGATCCATCTCAATGGAATATCGATGCAATTTCTGACAAATATTCGTGCAACGCTCTTTTTATTCGCTCTGCTTGCCTTATCCGGGCCTGCCGCCAGCAATGCCGAAGGGCAGGGTCTGTTATACAACATCAGCAAGGATGGTGAGTTGAATGGCTACCTGCTGGGCACCGTCCACAGCGATGATCCGAGGTTAGTTGATTTTTCCAAAGATTTTGTAGATGCGCTCAATTCCTGCGACAGCTTTGCCATGGAACTTGTCCCCAACCAGCCAACATTAAGCCGCCTGATGGAGTACATGCGGTACCAGGACGGATCAACGCTGGAAAGCAGGATCGGTAGTGATCGTTATGCAAAAATCCTGGAAGCGGCCAGTGTCTACCATCTTGGCCCTGACCAGCTGTCAACCATGAAGGTCTGGGCTGCGATGATGACCATCAGCATTCCGCCACCTGAAAATGGCCTGTTCATGGATCTTTCCCTGGCGCTTCAGGCTGCTGGAAACGGGCTCGAGGTCGTGGGGCTTGAGACCCTTGACGAGCAACTGGCTTTCATGGAAAACATGCCGCTTGAGCAACAATTGATTTTGCTCGACCAGGCCCTTGAAGACTTCAACAGCATCAACGACTTTTACCAGGAACTGATTTCAACCTACCTGACGATGGATTTACAGATGTTGCAAAAGCAGTCAGATGAACAGTTTTCTGAGTTGCCTGAAGATGTCGGGGACTATTTCTTTGCAGAGGGTATTGACGCCCGCAACCTGCGCATGCGCGATCGCCTGGTGACCCAGCTTGAGTCCGGAAGGGTGTTCGCTGCTGTAGGCGCTCTGCACCTGCCCGGAGATCACGGCCTGGTGGCGTTGCTCAGGGAATCCGGCTTTGATGTCATTCCCGTGCAATTTTCTGTTTTCAATGACTAGGTTTGCCTGGTCGTTATTGCTATTTGACCAGTGCCGGCACCATGAAACACGCCAGGCTGAGAACCACCAGAGTTATGCCCCATACAGGCACCAGCAGAAGCAAAGGGACACCGATAACCACGAAAGCCCAGCCTGCGGCTGACAAATCGCTGATCCTGTCCTGAACGTAGGCGTCGCGCCCCATCACTTTGAGCATGATGTGGTCAAGACTGAGCTTGCCGCCTCCATAGAACACCAATGGCACCAGCATGAGTGCAAACAGCAGCGGGATTCTGAAATTGCCTGCGCCATTGTTGGAGATCACATAGCCTTCCCAGAGCTGGGACAAACTGCTCCACTCTGCCGGCCAGTGCACTGTCACCACAGCCACAGTGGTGATCACGATCAGCGAGAATGCCGCGAAGCGGGTAAATAAACCCACGAGCAGCATCATGGAAAACACCAGCTCACCCCAGGTCGCCAACAGCCAGTTCAAATCAGTGCTCAGCAGGTTCATCGGAAACGGAAACTTGTCTTCTATCCGTTCAAACCAGTTGTTGCCATTGAGCTTTTTCATGCCGGCTGTCCAGAACTCGTAAAACATGATCAGCCTGAGCAGAAATGGCCATACCCAGTCCCCCGATGTTCTCAGGCGGGCGGTGATGTTGTCATAGAGTTCAGTCATTTCCAGTCCTGTTTTTTCGGGTACCCAGAATGATGTCTTTTTCCATCCAACTGGCCATCAATTGTTCGCCGACTGCATTCAGATCGTTCGGATCCTGCCTTCCAATGGCTTTTGCAACGGTGCGCAGCATGCTCCGTCCGCTGGGGTGTTCAGAGGAGCCAGGGCTTGCCAGCAACTGATCAAGCAAAAGTCTCGAAACGGCATTGATTTTCATGAACCGGACCCGATCATCGCGCCGACGATATACAAGCAAATGGGTCGGCTCTTCCGGGGTTTCAGTTGGAATGAAATCCTTACAGATCAGCTGAACCGGATAATTGTAGCTGAGCGGCCAGGCCAGTGGAGACAAAACCGGTGACTCGTCAAGCAGGTTACCCTCCGGGTCAGCCTCAACGCTGTCGATTTCTGTGACTTCTATTTTCAGTGCGTGCTCAACCCATTCGTAATGGGCAAGTTCCAGCATGAATGAATATTCGTCTTCATGTTGCTGTCGGGATTCCTGCAGGTAGCGCAGAAACTCGCGTGACAGTTCCGGAAACATTGGCGTCTGGCAACGATGTTCGTTGTAAAAGTTACGGATCAGCTGGTCCCAGTCATCGTCGTCATACAATGATCTGAGTACCGGGTAACTGCCGGCAATAAAGCTTCGAATGTTGCGGAAAAACAGGCCACGATAGACTTCCATCCGTCGGTCCTCGACGTCAGTGGGGGCGGGCACTGCTTCCGGGTTTCTCAGGTGGCCGGCAAAGGCCATCTGCATGGTGTGCAGGCGCTCAGGCGTGTCGTCGTGAGGCGAGGGCTTCTTCATTGCCAGCCTGGCGCGTGAAGCCAGAATTCTTTTCCTGTATTTCCAGGATATGGTCGACTTCCACCAGCAGTTCTTCAACCGGTGGGAATTTGAAGTCGCGTTCCAGGAGCGTTGGGAAAACGCCATGGACCTGGTAAGCGAGGTCGAGCAACTCCCACACCCGGGGAATGACGTCCGCGGCATGGGTGTCGATAATCAGGTCTTCTGCATGGTTATAGTGTCCGGCGATGTGTCCGTAAACAACCCGCTCAGTCGGTAATGCCCTGAGGTAATCCTCAGCGTTGTAACAGTGATTAATGCTGTTGACATAGATGTTGTTGACATCCAGCAGCAGGTCGCAATCGGCTTCTTCCAGGACCGCACTGATGAACTCGATTTCCCTGAGTTCCTGGCCTGGTGCTGCGTAATATGAAATGTTCTCGATTGCCATCTTTCGTTCGAGAATTTCCTGTGTGCGTCTGATGCGGGCCGCGACATAATGAACGGCTTCCTCAGTGAAAGGTATGGGCATCAGGTCATAAAGATGTCCATCATCGGTGCAGTAGCTCAGGTGTTCGCTATAGATTCGGACGTTGTGTTCGTCCAGGAAGCGTTTCACCTTGTGAAGAAAAGTCTCGTCCAGCGGGGAGGGGCCACCCAGTGACAATGAAAGGCCATGACAGGTGAATGGGAATCGCTCTGTAAAAGCGCGAAATTTCCGTCCCACCGCACCGCCGACATTGATCCAGTTCTCGGGCGCCACTTCCATGAAGGAAACGCTTTTCAGGGGTTGATCCCCGGGCAAATTCTGAAGCGGGCCCAGCAGGGCCCGCCTCAGTCCAAGTCCAGCACCCGTCACCGGGTATGATCTTGATTTCACAGTTTAAGATCTGTGCAGATAAGGCAATTACGCGGCTTTAGCCGTCGTCTTCACCGCAGCTACCTTCGCCACAGCTTCCTTCTTCGCCGTCATCTTCACCGCAGCTGCCTTCACCGCAGCTACCTTCTTCCTCTTCACCGCAGCTGCCTTCGCCGCATTCGCCTTCCTTATCCTTGTCTTTGTCGCCTGCGAGCATGTAGCCACTCTCCAGGTCGTCAGCTTCGAAAGGATTTTCAGACGCCAGCGCACTGCCGGAAATAACCATTGAAGATACGAATGCCACACCTACTACAGCGGCAATGGGTTTAATGGTTTTCTTGGACATGAATAAAACCTCCAGTATTGATGGGATAGGGCTTTCGACCCTGGCTTCGACCGCGAAATCAATCCGCGAGTTCGGGGCATGAGACCGGTAGCCTGGTTGGATTATTACATTGCCACGTGGTGTCCCGTCAACATTGGGATGAAACGTGACCTGCTCAGGATCAGGCGAAATCCTGCTCGCCGGACTTGTTTTTGAAGGCGCACAAGTCGCGCAGGATGCACTCAGGGCAACGTGGTTTGCGTGCAATGCAGGTGTAGCGCCCGTGCAGGATCAGCCAATGATGGGCGTTGTAAAGAAATTCTTCCGGGATTACCTCCAACAGCTTCTTTTCAACCGCGAGTGGCGTTTTGCCTGGCGCAAGGCCGGTTCGATTGGAAACTCTGAAAATATGCGTGTCGACCGCCATGGTCGGCTGGCCGAAAGCCGTGTTGAGAACAACATTGGCCGTTTTACGCCCCACGCCGGGTAGTGCCTCGAGCGCGGCCCGGTCACCCGGCACCTGGCCATCGTGCTCTTCAATCAGCGCCTTGCAGGTCTTGATGATGTTGGCGGCCTTGCTGTTGAACAGGCCGATGGTGCGAATGTATTGCTTAAGTCCATCCTCGCCAAGATCAAGTATCGCCCGGGGTGTGCTGGCTACCTGGTACAGGCGCCTGGTTGCTTTATTGACGCCAACGTCGGTGGCCTGGGCCGAAAGTATGACGGCGATCAGAAGCTCGAAAGGCGAGTCATACTCAAGCTCCGTGGTAGGCTCAGGGTCTACTTCCTGCAGCCGGGTAAAGAATTCCCGAACGTCCGCCTTTTTCAAGTTGCCGGGCTCCCGGCCTGTTCAAATTCAGGTTTGGCCTGTTCTTCGATGTTCCTTGCATTGAGCCAGTTGCGACCGGCAACCAGGCAACCCAATGCGATAAAGGCTCCCGGAGGAAGCATGGCAAGCAGGAAGCTGTCATAACCGGGCAGCAGCGTGACTTGCATGTTCTCCCCCCACGGGCCCAGCAACAATTCAGCCTGCCGAAAAAGCGTTCCATGACCAATCACCTCGCGCACTGCGCCAAGTACCACCAGGGCAAGGCCGAAACCCAGCCCGACCGCAAAGCCGTCTGCCAGGGCGGCCAGTGGCCGGTTGCGGGATGCAAACGCTTCGGCGCGCCCGATGATGGCGCAATTGGTCACAATCAATGGAATAAAGATACCCAGGGTCCGGTAAAGGTCATGTGTCCACGCTTTCATGATCAGTTCGATGACCGTGACGGTTGCCGCAATGATCAGAACATAGGCTGGAATTCGCACCTCAGGCCTCAGCAAGGGACGTGTCAGAGAAACAGTCAGGTTGGTGATCATCAGCGTCATCATGGTCGCCAGCCCAAGTCCCAGGGCGTTGATCACGGTATTGGATACCGCCAGCAATGGACAAAGCCCCAGCAATACCACCAGGCCGGTGTTCTGGCGCCAGACACCTTCAGCAAGGATTTCCCTGTAGTTTGTTTTAGACATCTTCGCTCTCCGGCGCATCCGCTTGTGGCTGGAACTCGGTGGGACGATCAAAAATGGCCTGTCGATTGCCTTCAAAGTATTCCAGCGTCCGTCGCACAGCCCGAATCACAGCCCTGGGTGTAATCGTGGCGCCTGTAAACTGATCGAATTCACCACCATCACGTTTCACCGTCCATCCTGGTTTCTCAGGATTGACCAGGCTTTTTCCATTAAAGGACAGGATCCAGTCGCTGCGCTGTATTTCGATTTTGTCACCCAGCCCAGGTGTTTCGTGATGATCAAGGACCCTGACTCCGCTGATTTGGCCCGAAGCCAGGATGCCAATCAGGAGTTTGATCCGGCCATTGTAGCCATCCGGCACCACCAGCCTGAACACCGCGGCTGTTGGCATTCCATCCTGACGGGCCCGGAAAATCCGGACTTGTTGCCCGCCGGGGAATGCAAGCTGACTTGATACATCGATATAGTCCTCATGCATCCCGTTATTGAACCGCTCGGCAGGAAGCACCTGTTCCAGTTGGAGCAGGAGTTGTCGGCGCTCCTGTTCAGCGATACGTGGCTGGGTCCACCAGTAAACCAGGCTCAGCAATGCAGTGGCGAGCAGTGCCAGCAATCCGAGCGACAGACCGCTGCGTAACATCGATGCTGATGATTCAGAGTTGTCGGTCATTAGCCTTCAGCCTCTCCATAAAATCTGGGTCGGGTATAGCGATCAATCAGTGGGGCCGCCATGTTCATGATCAGCACGGCAAAGGCAACACCATCCGGATATCCGCCCCAACGGCGAATCACCAGGGTGATGACACCGACACCAAGTCCGAACCACAGTCTGCCTTTGTTGCTGGTACAACCGGACACAGGGTCAGTGGCAATAAAAAATGCTCCGATGATCAGTGCGCCTGAAAACACATGCTGCAATGGTGCAGGGTTGTTTCCCGGATCGGCAAAGTAGGCAACCAGGCCAAGCAGGACAACCGAACCTATCGTGGCCACCGGTACATGCCAAGTAATCACCCGACGCCACATCAGCCACAGGCCGCCCAGTGCGAACCAGTTGGCAATCCATTCCCAGCCCAATCCCCCGAAGTCCCCGAAAATGGGCGCTCGACGAATCTCTTCAATGATCTGGCTTTCCTGGACAGCTGTCTTGATGGTATCCAGCGGCGTGGCCCGGGTGATCGCGTCCCAGGACATGCCGTCAGGCAAGCTACCCGTGAAAATCGCAGTGAACGTGGCGACTGGACCAACAGGTGTTTCAGCCAGCGAGGTTGGCGGCAACCACGATGTCATTTCACGAGGAAAACTGATCAGGCAGACCACGTAACCGATCATGGCCGGGTTGAAAATGTTGTGACCCAGGCCGCCAAACAATTGCTTGGCCACCACGATTGCGAACAACATGCCGACCAGCGCAATCCACCAGGGTGCGAGCGGTGGCAGGCACAATGCAAACAATACTGCAGTGACCACCGCGCTGAGATCGGTGAGATGGAGGCGAATGTTCTGGCCACGCGCACGCAGCATCAATGATTCGAAAATCAGTGCGAAGGTCACCGCCAGCGAAATCTGGACCAGAACGCCAAATCCGAAATACCAGCAGAAGGCCAGGATTCCCGGTGTCAGTGCGATGATCACATCGCGCATCACCCGTTGCACTGTCACCGGTGGTGAAAAGTGCGGTGCGCCGCCGGTTTCAAATGTCCTTGTTGTCTGGCTATTGCTCACGATTCACCCGGCTTCATGATGAATCGTCGGACTGATCGTTTCGTGATTTTCCTGCACGCTCGAGCGCCTCGGCCACTTTCTTTTTGGCCTCGGCTGATTCGCGCAATTTGTGTTTCTTTTCAGCGATTTTTTGTTGTCTGTCGGATTTGATTTTTTCAAGGCGCTGCTGCCGCGCATCAAAACGCATCCTGGCCCGATCTGAAGCGGTGCGTTCCGTGGCCAGCGTTCGCAACATGCCGGAGCCAAACCGAAACCAATCCGTCAGGGGGATGTGGCTGGGACAGACAAAATCACAGCAGCCACACTGAATACAGTCGCCCAGGCCATATTCAGCGGCTGCATCCCATTGTTCATTGGTGATTTGCCAGTGAAGTTGCTGTGGCAGCAGCACAGCCGGGCAAACCCTGGCGCACTCACCGCATCGGATGCATGGCATTTCTTCCTGGGGTGACCTGATGTCTTTGCTGGTCAGGGCAAGTATGCAGTTCGCTGCCTTGATCACCGGTGCAGCATCAGTCGGAAGCGCGTAGCCCATCATCGGCCCGCCCAGAACCAGGCGACTCACATCCTTCTCATATCCCCCGCATTGTTCGATCAGTTCATGAATGGGGGTACCCAAAAGCGCAACCAGGTTACGGGGGTTCTTAACGCCATTACCGCTAACAGTCACGATTCTTTCGATCAGTGGTTTGCCGTCGATAATTGCATCAGCAGCCGCTGCTGCAGTCGCGACATTCTGAACCAGTAGACCCAGGTCGCGCGGGTAGCCCCCGGAGGGAACCTCAAGGCCGGTCAACACCTGGATCAACTGCCTCTCGCCGCCCTCGGGATATATCTTTGTAACACAAACCACATCAATCTGGTTGTTGTCTGATTTTCGAAGTGCGCGCGATAAAACCCGCTCTACAGCGCCCATCCGGTCCTCGATGGCAATGATGACCCGATTGGTGCCAGTGGCACGTCTCAGAACTTCTGCGCCGGCGATTATTTTTTCGGGCTGCTCACGCATTAGCATTTCATCGCAGCTGATGTAGGGTTCACATTCGGCACCGTTAAGAATCAGGGTATGGACCTGTTCATGGTGAGCGCCGCTGACCTTGATGGCTGTCGGGAATACAGCGCCGCCCAGACCCACGATGCCATGAGTATCAAGTTGTCGGTGGAGCAGGACGGGGTCAGAGTTTTCCCAGTCTTTAATCGGTTGCAGCGTGGTCCACTGGTCCTCACCATCAGTCTTGATGACAAGGCATGGCCCTTCTGCGCCGGACGGATGTGATATTGGCCTGTCTTCGACTGCAAGTATTTCACCCGAAGTGGGTGCATGCAGGAATCCCGATCCGGTTTCCGGGAAAGCGGCCACTCGTTGCCCTTTGAGTACTCTTTGTCCGGGGTCCACCAGCGGACGAGCCGCATCAGCTCCGGCATGTTGCAGCAAGGGCAGGTATAGCCGGGATGAAATCGGCACCCTTGACAATGGTGCTTCACAGGACACTTTTTTGTTGTGACGCAGTTTCAGGCCACCATGAAAATGGTGAAGCCGCTCGCCTGCAGCGCTTGCCTGTGCAAATTTAGAAACCTGGGTCGGCATCAGCCTGCCTGTTGCTCTGACGGACCGGCCTGGATGCCAGGCCTGGGTGCCTGCCATTTGCTCAGTGGCCTGTCCCTGGTCACGATATCAATACAATCCACCGGGCAGGGCGGCAGGCAGAGATCACAACCGGTGCATTCGGACTCGATCACGGTGTGCATCAGCTTTGGCGCACCGACGATGGCATCAACCGGGCAGGCCTGGATGCAAAGCGTACAACCGATACAGGTTTGCTCGTCAATCACCACGACCGTTGGTGGCGTCTCAACACCATTTTCCGGGTTGAGTGGCTTTGGCTCCTGGCCCAGGAGATCGGCAAGCGCCCTGATGCCGGCTTCACCGCCCGGTGGGCATTGATTGATATCGGCTTCACCATTGGCGATGGCCTCAGCATAGGGACGGCAACCCGGAAAGCCACACTGAGCACATTGTGTTTGTGGCAGGATTGCTTCGATCTGATCCACCACGGGATCTGATTCTGCCCTGAACTTGCGGGCAGCCCAGCCCAGCCCAAACCCAAATGCCAGGCCCAGCAGTGCAATGGGGATAATGGCTTCAAGCATGATTTAATGCCCCGTCACAGGTTCGCCAGGCCGGTAAAGCCCATGAATCCGAGAGCCATCAGTCCCGCGGTGATGAGGCCTATGGGTGCACCCTGGAAATGGACCGGTACATCGGCAAATGCCAAACGTTCACGAATCGCAGAAAACATCACCAGCACGAGACCGAAGCCCAATGCAGCACCGAAGCCATAAAGCGCTGATTGCAACAGGTTGTGTTGCTCCTGCACATTGAGAAGAGCAACACCCAGAACTGCACAATTACTGGTGATCAGGGGCAGGAAAATGCCCAGTATCCTGTACAGAAGCGGGGCCGTTTTACGCATTACCGTTTCGGTGAGTTGCACAGCAACTGCAATCACCAGGATGAAACTCAATGTCGAAAGGTATTCAAGGCCCAGTGGTTGCAGCAGGTATTCGCTCAGCAGGTAACTGGCAACTGAAGCCAGTGTGAGCACAAAGGCAGTCGCTGCGGCCATGCCCATGGCTCCCTCTAGCTTGGTGGATACACCCATAAATGGGCACAGGCCCAGGAATCGGACCAGGACAAAATTATTGGCCAGTACGGTGCTGACGAGAATAAGTGCGTATTCGGTCATCCAATCGGCTTTGCTCGTTGCAGGTGTTTTTTAACAACCGGTTTCAGGTCACTCTCGAACCCGGCACAGCGCCCTCATCGGGTGACAGCAGATACAGCCCGGAATCATCATCGCCGGCACAAAGCACCATGCCTTCCGATACCCCAAAACGCATCTTGCGCGGTTTGAGATTGGCAACCATCACAACATGCCTTCCGGCCAGCTCCGCTGGATCGTAGGCCGACTTGATTCCGGCAAATACATTGCGGGTCTCACCGCCGATATCCAGGGTCAGTTGCAACAGCTTGTTTGCTTCCGGCACCTGTTCAGCCTTCACAATTCGTGCAATGCGAAGGTCCACCCTGAGGAAGTCATCAATGGTGATTTCGTCCTCAAGCTCAGGTGCCAAAGCGGTCTCTGAATCTGCTGTTGGCTGGAGTGACTCTTTTGATCGTTCCACGATGGCTTCCACCTTGTCCGGGTCAATGCGGGTGAGCAGGGGTTCAAACGCATTGATGTTCACACCAAGCATTGGCTGATCGAGATCCTCCCATTGGTCCACTGCAACGCCTAAGAAGCTGCTCGCCTTTTCTGCTGTGAAGGGAATGACAGGGCCCAGCAGGGTGATCAGCACCCTGAACAGATTGATTCCCTGTGTGCATACCTGGTGCACCTTGTCCCGGTTTTCCGGGTCCTTGATCAGTATCCATGGCTTGTTGTCATCGATGTAACGATTGGCATCATCTGCCAAAGCCATGACATGCCTGATTGCAGCCTGGTAATTGCGACCTTCGATTTCTGAACCTATGGACTCACGTTGAGCAATGAAATGCTTGTACTGGTCAGGGTCGTCCAGAACGTCACTCAAAAATCCATCAAACTGTTTGCTGATGAATCCGGCGCAGCGGCTGGCAATGTTGACCAGTTTGCCAACCATGTCGGAATTGACCCGTGCCACGAAATCATCGAGGTTCAGGTCGATGTCCGCCATTCCGGAGCTAAGCTTGGCCGCGAAGTAATACCGCAGGTAATCCGGATGCAGATGATCCAGGTAGGTCCTGGCACTGATGAATGTCCCGCGTGACTTCGACATCTTGGCGCCATCCACAGTCAGAAATCCATGAGCATAGACCGCGGTCGGGATTCGCAGGCCCGCACCCATCAGCATGGCTGGCCAGAACAGGGTATGGAAATAAACAATGTCCTTGCCGATGAAGTGATAAAGCTCGGTTTCAGACTCAGGGCCCCACCATTCATCCCAGTCCAGGCCCTCACGCTCGCAGAGTTCGCGAAAGCTGGCCGCATAGCCCACCGGGGCATCGACCCAGACATAAAAATATTTTTCATGGGTTCCGGGAATCTCGAAACCGAAATAGGGTGCATCCCGGGAAATATCCCAGTCGCGCAGTCCGTCCTCGAACCACTCCTTCATTTTATTGGCAACTTCTTCCTGCAAAGCACCTGATGCCAGCCAGGACTTGAGTTCCTCTTCGAACGCGGACAGGGTGATGAAGTAGTGTTCCGACTCCTTCAACACAGGTTTGGCCCCGCTGACTGCTGAGCGCGGGTCAATCAGGTCAGTCGGTGAGTAGGTTGTCCCGCAATTTTCGCAGCTGTCTCCATACTGGTCTTCGGTCCCGCATTTCGGGCAGGTGCCGCGAATAAAGCGATCGGGCAGGAACATGCCTTCCTGCTCGTCATACAGCTGCTCGATGTTACGCCGCGCCACGTAACCGCCTTCGTCAAGTCGCTGGTAAATCATTTCTACCAGGTCGCGATTGTGGTCGCTGTGAGTGGTCGCGTAATTGTCAAAGCTGATTCCGAAATCACGAAAGTCCGCTTTGTGTTCCTGGTTGGCGCGATCAATCAGTTCTTCAGGTGTTTTGCCTTCTTTTCGTGCCCATAACATCACGGGCGTGCCATGGGCATCGTCCGCCCAGGCGAAGTAACACTCGTGACCCATGGCGCGCTGGTAGCGGGTCCAGATATCTGTCTGGACGTATTCAAGCATGTGCCCGATATGAATGTTTCCATTGGCATACGGCAGCGCACTTGTGACGAGAATTCTTCTTTTGTTGTTGGTCATATTGTCGGCAGTAGTCAAAAATTATTGGTGTTTCGAGGACCTGTTTTCACGATCTCAGGTGCCAACGGTAATTATCGCATGCCCAGGACATGGCTTGCGCGTTACAATGCCGCCGATGAGCATTAAATCTGATACGTGGATCCGTCGAATGGCGACGGAGCACGCCATGATCGACCCATTCGAACCTGGCCAGGTGCGCACTGGTGCTGGCGAAGAACGCAGGATTTCCTATGGCACTTCGAGCTATGGATACGATGTGCGCTGTGCCGACGAATTCAAGATTTTTACCAATATCAATTCGGCTGTGGTGGATCCCAAGAGATTTGACGAGGCCAGTTTCGTCGACGTCAAGAGTGACGTGTGCATTATTCCTCCCAACTCATTTGCGCTGGCCCGAACCATTGAGTATTTTCGGATTCCACGCTCCGTGCTGACCATCTGCCTGGGTAAATCCACCTATGCCCGCTGCGGCATCATCGTTAACGTGACACCACTGGAACCGGAATGGGAAGGTCACGTCACGCTGGAATTTTCCAATACAACACCACTGCCCGCCAGGATTTACGCCAACGAGGGCGTTGCCCAGTTCCTGTTCTTTGAGTCAGATGAAGTCTGTGAGCAGTCCTACGCGGACCGGGCGGGCAAATACATGAAACAAAAAGGCGTCACCCTTCCTAAAACCTGAATTAGGGCGCAGCCCGCGAGGCTCTAAAAATCACACTTTTTTGAGACGAGATGCAAGCAGGCCAGGATGGCCTGTCTTGCTCATAGTGGCGGCACAGGGACGTGCCGACGGGCGCAGCCCGCGAGGCTCTAAAAATCACACTTTTTTGAGACGAGATGCAAGCAGGCCAGGATGGCCTGTCTTGCTCATACATTAAGGCACCAGCGGCGGCTCCTGCATGATGGTGGTGTGGGTCTGGAACGCGTCGTATTGGCGACGTACTTCGAATTCGACTTCGGTTCCCGGTTCCATCTGGGAAATTGCCAGCAGGAAAGCCTGGGAATCATTGGTTTCCTCGCCGTTCATGCTCAGGACGATGTCACCAGCCCGTATCCCGGCGTTCCAGGCAGGGCCGTCTCGCGTGACTTCATAAATCTCCACACCCCGCCTGGAGACACTGCCATCGCCCGTTGAAGAGGGAGGCATTGGTCGTGCGGTTGCGCCAAGCCATCCCCGGCGCACAGAGCCATGTTCGATGATCTGTTCCATCACCTGTTGGGCGATTGTGACCGGGATTGCAAACCCGATGTTTTGTGCGCCGAGGTTGACCGAAAGATTGCGGGTATTGATGCCGATCAACTCACCATGGGTATTGATCAGGGCCCCACCGCTGTTGCCAGCGTTGATTGCAGCATCGGTCTGGATGAAGTCCTGGAAGGCGAGTGAGCCCCCCAGGTATCGACCCGTTGCGCTGACTATTCCCAGGGTTACTGTGTGACTGAATGTGAGCGCATTGCCGATGGCGAGCACCACGTCACCCACTTGCACCTGCGGATTCTCCGCGATGGGGGCAAATGGTAATTCATCATCCAGATTGATCTTGAGAACAGCCAGATCTGTTCCGGGGTCCGAACCAACGAACTGAGCGCTGGCGATGCGACCGTCCCACAGTGCAATCCTGACATTCGAAACGCCACTGATCACGTGATGGTTGGTGAGAATGTAGCCATCGTCACTGACCAGTACGCCGGAACCCATATCGGCCCGCATTCGAAATAACTGCCGATTGCCCAGGGCCTCTTGTACTTCAGGCGAAACGTCCTGTGGTGCCAATGTCCGGGTGTAGATGCTGACAACAGCTGGCGCAGTCCTGTTTACGGCATCTGCATATGATGATGGTGCTGGTGCCTGCTGCTGTGGGGGCGTAACGATGGTCGTGGCGCCGCGTTGTGCCAGCGAGGGAAAGAAATAAACCACCAGGAACGCGAGTGCCAGGCCGGCCACGATGGCCTGCATGAGGTAGCGAATCCAAATAGCGGTTGCGTTCATAAATGTGAGGAGTCCGGCACTGGCTGCTAGGTTTGGAGCATCGAAGATGCATAAAGTTGCGAAGTTTCGCAACGAATACTGCATTTTAATGGCAAACACATTGTCTCGCATGAGGCCTTTCGGATAAAATGGTGGTTTGGGACTGAACAAATTTTCCGGCGATGAATAAACTTTCGCCTCAGGGTGGATTTGTCACCTCAATAAACGGTTTTTACAGGTGCAGGCTCGATACGATGCAGGGCTCACCTACAGTTGGAGACATGAATGTCGAGTGATTTCCCCCCTGAGGGCGTTAACAAGGGAAGACGTAATTTCCTCCTGGCCTCAACCACTGCTGTAGGGGCAGCCGGTGTTGCAGTAGCAGCGGTCCCCTTTATTGAATCCTGGACTCCAAGCGCCAAGGCGCGGGCCGTTGGAGCTCCGGTGCAGGTTTCCGTCGCCGATCTCAAACCTGGTGGCATCAAGAAGGTGCAATGGCGTGGGCAGACGATCGGTATTCTGCGCCGAACCCCCGAAGAAGTAACAGATTTGTCCGAGGTTGTCCCCAAACTCAATGACCCTGATTCACAGGACTCAATACAGCCCGAATATGCCCAGAATGATTATCGTTCGATCAGGGATGAGTACCTGGTGGTGAACATGCACTGTACGCACCTGGGTTGCGTCCCATCTGTCAATAACAAGGATAATCCACCACCGGGCGCGGAAGGCTGGGTAGGTGGTTTCTATTGCCCCTGCCATAAATCAAAATTCGATTTCGCCGGTCGCGTGTATAAGGGTGTTCCGGCTCCAACCAATCTGACCGTACCTCCATACAGCTTTGTTGACGATGAGACTCTGGTCATTGGTGTTGACTCAGGGAGTGTGGCCTGATGGCAAAAGCAGCCTCTGCTCTTTCCAGGAGAGCGACAGCAGTCTTCAACTGGGTTGACGCGCGTCTTCCCATTTCAGCCTTCTGGCATCATTCCGCTGCAGGATACTACGCGCCGAAAAACCTGAATTTCTGGTACTACATGGGCTCGCTGTCATTGCTGGTCCTTGTCATGCAGATCGTGACGGGCATATTTCTGACAATGCATTACAAGCCATCGGCAACGGAGGCTTTCGCTTCAGTTGAATACATCATGCGCGATGTGCCCTGGGGCTGGCTGATTCGGTACATGCATTCAACCGGCGCATCGTTCTTCTTCATCATTGTTTATCTGCACATGTTCCGCAGCTTCCTTTACGGGTCTCATCGGGCTCCCAGGGAATTACTGTGGGTGATCGGGATGACGATTTACCTGTTACTTATGGCAGAGGCCTTCTTTGGCTATGTGCTGCCCTGGGGACAGATGTCGTACTGGGGTGCGCAGGTCATCATCAACCTGTTTGGTGCCATACCAGGCATCGGCGAAGGCCTGACCGAATGGATCCGTGGCGACTACTTTATCTCTGATGCCACGCTGAATCGGTTCTTCGCCCTGCATGTGATTGCGATACCAATCCTGCTTCTGATCATGGTGGTGCTCCACCTGGTCGCCCTGCATGAGGTGAAGTCGAATAATCCGGATGGCATCGATATTTATGAGAACAAGGGCGAGAATGGTCACCCGAAAGATGGCATCCCGTTCCATCCTTACTACACCATCAAGGATATCTTTGGCGTGGCGATGTTCTTCCTGATCTTCGCTTTCGTGATTTTCTTCTGGCCAGAGGCCGGGGGACTTTTCCTGGAGCACGATAACTTCGTGCCGGCTGATCCCCTGGTGACGCCTGAACTGATCAAGCCAGTGTGGTATTTCACGCCTTACTACGCGATTCTCAAAGCGGTCCCGGATAAACTCATGGGCGTAATCCTGATGGGCCTCTCGGTCGGAATTCTGTTCTTTTTGCCCTGGCTTGATCGTACGCCGGTACGGTCAATCCGCTACAAGGGATGGGGTTATCGCCTGTTACTTATGTTATTTGTTGTTGCCTTTATTCGCCTTGGAATGCTCGGCATGGCTGAAGGCACCCCCGCACAGACCATCGAGATGCGGATCTGGACCTTTGTCTACTTTGCGTTCTTCGGGATCATATTCTTCCTGGGGCCGAAGATGAAAATGAAACCCCTGCCTGACAGGGTGACACACTGATGCGCCGGGGAAACGCAAGACTGATTCGCTGGCTGTTGCCGATTCTTATCCTGGCGAGCTCGTCTGTGATGGCAGCCGGTGGTGGTGGGTACGTGGAGTCTTCCGGCGTCAATCCAAGTGACATGGCGGCCAAACAGCGTGGCGCCAAGCTCTTTGTAAATTACTGTTTGTCCTGTCACAGCGCGGAATACATGCGGTATAACCGGATGGCCCAGGATCTCGGGCTGACAGAAGAAATGGTTGAACAAAACCTGATGTTTTCTGATGCCAAGATCGGCGACACCATGACCATTGCAATGAAGCCGGATGACGCAACCCAGTGGCTGGGCAAAAAGCCACCCGATCTTTCTGTCATTTCGCGCTCCCGTGGCAATGACTGGCTGTATTCATTCCTGCGTGGCTTTTACCGGGACGAAACGGGCGGGTGGAATAATCTGCTGTTGGCAAATGCTTCGATGCCCCACGTTTTATGGCAGATGCAGGGTATCCAGGAGCCGGTTTTTCATGAAGTTGATGGCCACCAGGCCATAGAGAGACTTGAGCTGGTAGAACCCGGCACGATGTCTCCGGAAGAGTATGATAGCAATATCCGAGACCTGGTCACCTTCCTGGATTATCTGGCCGAGCCCTCGAAGCAACAGCGTAAGAGTATCGGAGTCTGGGTGATGATCTTCCTTGCATTCCTTGCGTTTATGACCTTCTTGCTGAAGGCCGAGTACTGGCGGGATGTGCATTGATTTCGCGTTAGCGGATCACAACCTTTCCAGACCTTTGAATAAATAAAATCAGGAGAATAATGTGGCTGTTTCTGTTCGAGGAAGATCCGTCATGGCGTTATATTCTGCGCCTGCCTGCCTCGAGAGTCATCGCGTTAGATTCGTGCTGGCGGAGAAAGGCATCAAAGTAGATATCGTTAACGTCGCTGAGGATGAGTCCGCTGCGGCCGACCTCGCCGAGTTAAATCCCTATAACGAGGCGCCGACCCTGGTTGACCGTGACCTGGTGCTCTATGACGCAACGGTGATCAATGACTACCTGGATGAGCGTTATCCTCATCCGCCGTTGATGCCGGTGGATCCGGTTTCGAGGGCACAGCTGAGACTTGCTCATCACCGCGTGCTGCGAGACTGGTATTCACTTGCTTCACAAATAGAAAAGTCGGTTGGCAAAAAGGCGGAAGCTTTGCGCAAGCAAATGCGTGAAAGCATCATCGCCTCAAATGACCTGTTCAAAATGAACACTTTTTTGCTGAGTGAAGAGCTTACCCTGGTTGATTGCACGCTTGGTCCTTTGCTTTGGCGTTTGCCTCACTACGGCATCAAGCTTGGGAAGCCGGGAACAACCATTGAGAACTACGCCCAGAACATTTTCTCGCGCCCTTCTTTCAAGGCCAGCCTGACCCAGGCTGAGCGCGATCTGATCCTCGACGCTGCCTGAACAGGGCAGGTTCTGAATAGTACTTAGCATGTCCGGCGATATGTCACCGAATCGGCCCTACTTATTGCGGGCCTTGTATGAGTGGATCAGTGATAACGCCATGACGCCTCACATCCTGGTTGATGCAGATCATCCAGGGGTCGAGGTGCCGGAGCAGGCTGTACAGAAAGGAAAAGTCATCCTCAATATCGATCAGGCAGCGGTTCACCAGCTCGAACTCGGTAACGAACTGGTTAATTTCAATGCCCGATTTTCCGGCCAGCGTCATTCAGTGCAGGTGCCGGTGGATGCGGTTCTGGCCATCTATTCGAAAGAAAATGGCCAGGGAATGATGTTTGCCCAGGATGATGAAAATGATCCGCCAGGCGGGCCTGATGATGGCGATAAGCCAAAAATGAAACGGCCGCATTTGAGGGTAGTCAAATGACGCTGCTTGCAGGATCGTGGGTCCCGGACAGGCCTGCTCTGCCTACCGGGATGACGGATAGTTTTGTCGGGTTAGTGTTGGAATCAGATAGTTTCGATTAACTGACCCTCGGAAGTTTTGATAACAACAAGGGCCTGCCGTGTTGGTGAGATCAAAACCTGCCCACCCTTGTTCAGAATACCGTTGTGGGCAAAATCGAAACGATATCTAAGCCCGATGTGTCGTTTTCCGCGCCACTCGCGGGTGTCCAGGGAATCCAGAACGACGGTGTCATCCATCAAAACCAGGCCATGCTGTTTACAGGCGACCCGCGCGGCGAAGCGCGCTTTTTCGCGGGCCCTGACCAGCCGCCACCAGCAAAATGCTGTCAGAAGCGAAAACAGAAAAATGAAAAGGCCAAGCATGAAATCAGGCTCCAGTATTTACCAGCAGTGGTCGCATGCCGCCGCGGGCATTTCGGCCTCAACCGTGAGGTCGTACAATAGCATTCCACCTGACCGGAATTACGAATGCGCTTTTTGATAAGCAATGACGATGGGATCAATGCCCGGGGTATTCAAGTGCTCTCGGAACGTATGAGGCAACTGGGTGAGGTAACGATTGTTGCTCCCGCAAAAAATCACAGTGGTGCCAGCAGCTCGCTGACGCTTGGTGACCCCATACGAGTCAGGAGCGTCGGAGAGCGAGCATTTCGTGTTTCCGGCACACCGACAGACTGTATTCATCTTGCGCTTACCGGGTTGATAGATGAAGAACCGGACATGGTAATTTCTGGAATAAACAGTGGTGCCAACCTGGGTGATGACGTGATTTACTCAGGCACGGTTGCAGCAGCCATGGAAGGCCGCTTCCTGGGTTTGCCCGCCATTGCTGTTTCACTGGATTACAGGGATTCGCCGACTCATTTTGAAACGGCTGCCGAGGCAGTGGCACGGATTGTGGGACGCCTCAAGCACGACCCCCTGCCTGCGGACACCATTCTCAACATCAACGTTCCTGATATTCCCTGGGATGAGATTCAGGGCTTTGAAGTGACTCGCCTTGGATATCGTCACAAAGCGAAGGACTCTTATAAAATGGATGATCCCCTGGGGAGACCCATGTACTGGATTGGCCCGGCAGGCCCGGGGCTGGATGCCGGGCCGGGTACAGACTTCAGTGCCGTTGACAGGGGGTACGTATCGATTACGCCAATTCATGTCGACCTGACCCGCTACCAGGCGCTGGAACAGGTGGCTCACTGGATTGCCGAGATCGACCTGGAAAGTCACCCCGGCGGTGAGAAACCGTGATCCATCAGAGAAAACTGGGTTCCATTCCGCGCGGAATCGGAATGACTTCCCAGGGTACGCGCGATCGACTGGTTGGAAGACTGCGCGAAAAAGGCATCACAGATCAGCGCGTACTGCGCGCTGTTTCCACGGTGCCCAGGCACGTATTTGTGGATGAAGCACTCTCAAGCAGGGCTTATGAAGACTCTGCCCTTCCCATTGGCCTGAGCCAGACCATTTCCCAGCCATGGGTGGTGGCAAGAATGACTGAAGAACTGCTCAAAGCCGGAAAAGTTGAGAAAGTACTGGAAGTCGGCACTGGTTCCGGCTACCAGGCCGCCATATTGTCGCTATTGGTTGCCCGGGTTTTTTCAGTGGAACGGATTGAGGAGCTACTCAAGCAGGCTCGCAGGCGGTTTCACTCGCTGGGAATGAACAACATTATCACTCGCTACTCGGACGGACATATTGGCTGGGCCAGCCAGGCGCCGTTTGATGGCATCATAGTGACAGCCGCTGCCAGTGAAATTCCGCTTGAACTTACCGAGCAACTGGCAGAAGGTGGGGTGCTGGTGTTGCCACTGGAGCGGAACGGCGAGCAGCGATTGCTGTCCATTCAAAAGACAGAAGAAGGACTGGAGGAGACGGATCTCGGGGGCGTGATTTTTGTACCGATGCTCAGTGGCCTGAGTTGACGATCCCGCCGCAGTGGAATGCGGCACCCCCTGGCAGTATGTGCACCGTGAAATTGATAAAAATAAATTGTGGGGCCGGTGCCCGATGAGTGACGAGAAAAGTCATTCCTTGTTGTCAGGGTTGTATGACCGTGTCATTTCCTGGTCAGGACATCCCAGGGCACCCCAGATTCTTTCCGGCCTGAGTTTTGCAGAGTCCAGCTTTTTTCCGGTTCCGCCGGATGTAATGCTGGCACCCATGTGCGTTGCGCAACCCCGGAAATCCTGGGTATTCGCGCTCAACTGCACACTGAGTTCTGTCGCCGGTGGTTTATTCGGATACCTGATCGGACGCCTGGCGTTTGATTCCCTGCAGCCATGGTTGATTCAATCTGCTTATGCCGGATCATTTGAGCAGGCCATGAGTGCTTTCGAAGCCTGGGGATTCTGGTACATTTTACTGGCTGGCTTCACGCCTATTCCATACAAGGTGTTTACAATCAGCGCTGGCGTTGTGGGGATGCCAGTTGTGCCTTTCCTGGCTGGTTCCCTGGTCGGGCGAGGTGGTCGGTTTTTCCTGGTGGCCGCACTGTTGCGTCTGCTTGGCGACGATGCCGCAGCG
This sequence comes from Lysobacterales bacterium, assembly GCA_035267185.1. Lineage (GTDB taxonomy): Bacteria > Pseudomonadota > Gammaproteobacteria > Xanthomonadales > SZUA-36 > JAUIBE01. The sequence continues at coordinate 21,529 of DATFLY010000059.1, forward strand.
CGACTTCGGGTCTGGGTAGATAGAATTGGCTGGGCGGTCATGGTAATTGTCGTGTTGGGTTTGGTTGCATGGTACTGGTGGGGACACAGCTCATGAAATTACACACCCGCATGTTGTGCCTGGTTTCATTTTCGCTGCTTGTTTCATCCTGCTCCACCCCACCGGCTCCGGTTGAAGAGCGCAGCACGAGTACGACTGCATCCAGAAGTACCAGTGAGCTTGTAAACGGTAGATACAGGGTGAACCGTGGTGAGACACTGTATTCAATTGCTTTTAAATATGGGCTGGACTGGAAAGACGTGGCTGGTTGGAATGGGATTGGCACTCCTTATACGATTTACCCGGGCCAGGAGTTGAATCTCACCGCGCCACCGGTCACCAGACGGACTTCCAGTCCACGAATCGCGACTCGAGCCGCTGGCAGAGCGCCGACTGCCACCACACGTTCTGCTGATCCCCAACCAGCAACGCCAGTTCCCGATCCCGCCAGTACACAATCGCGCGCTACAACCACATCAACACAACCGCAATCAACACCATCGCAATCTGCTCCTGCGCAGACGCAACCTCAGCCTTCAGTCGCAACGGCACCGCAAGCGCCCGCTCCCGCTCCCTCAGGCACGCTGCAGGATCCAACCCATTGGCTGTGGCCAACGGATGGCAGGGTGACGAGCACATTCAGCTCGGGGGATCCAAGTCGCAAGGGAATCAATATCACCGGTCGCGAGGGTCAGGATGTTGTGGCATCTGCTGCGGGTGACGTGGTTTACAGCGGCAACGGTCTGATTGGTTTCGGAGAGTTGATTATTGTCAAACACAGCGATCGAATGCTGACAGCTTATGCACACAATCGGCAACGACTGGTGCAGGAAGGTCAACGCGTGGCAGCAGGACAAAAGATCGCGGAGATGGGGCGTAATGAGCAGGAAGTAGTCATGCTCCATTTTGAATTACGGGTTGTGGGCAAACCCGTGAACCCCCTGCAGTACCTTCCATCCAGGTAAGCAGTACCGTCTGTCCGGGTCAGCGCGTTTTGCGGCTGTCCTGAAGAAATTGCGTAAAAAATATGATAACTTCCGTAGTCCGCTTCGGCGGTTTCCAAACGGGAATCAGAGATTTACTTCAAGTGAACGGCGATCTGACCAACTTTTTTCCGTGAGATAGGTACTTGGCTTAACATTAATTCAAATTGTGAGGAGGGGATGAATAAACGCCCTGATACTCGCAGGGATGCCACTAAAAACTCTCCACCATGCGATTCCATTCGCTATGGCTCAAGTTCGATCAATCAAAAACCAGCCAGGACAAGACCGTCCACTCAAGTGCAGCGTCGAAAACCGACACGGCATCATGGTGACGTTACCCGTATTTATCTCGGCGAAATCGGCCGTGCAAAACTGCTTTCCGCCCAGGAAGAAATTGACCTTGGACGGAAAATACGCAACGGATGCCTTGCCAGCAGACAACGAATGATCGAATCCAATCTGCGCCTGGTGGTTAAGGTTGCCAGGGCGTATATCAAGCGGGGGTTGCCATTGCTGGATCTTGTTGAAGAGGGAAACCTTGGGCTGATTCGGGCTGTCGAGAAATTTGACCCTGATCGCGGCTGCAGATTTTCTACTTATGCGACCTGGTGGATTCGGCAGGCAGTCGAGAGGGCACTGATGAATCAGTGCCGAACTGTCAGGTTACCGATTCATGTAATACGTGAATTGACGACATACCTGCGCTGCTCAAGAGAACTCGAACAGCAACTTGGACGCCAGCCATCTCCGGATGAAGTTGCAAGGTCGCTCGATATAGATTCAGAGCCGGTGCTTCGATTGTTCGGCTTAAACGAACCCACTTCTTCTGCTGACGAACCCGTTCGCGAAGGTTCCGGTCGACCACTGCTTGATTCAATCGTTGATGACACTGGTCATGATCCCGAGTGGGAATATTGTGAAGTGGCTTCGTCACGTTTGCTTGGCGGCTGGCTGAAACAGTTGCCAAGCCAGCAACGCGAGGTTTTGCAACATCGATTTGGGCTCAATGGACACGGTCGTAAAACACTTGAAGAAGTCGGCCAGATGATGGGGGTCACGCGAGAGCGCGTTCGCCAGGTGCAGATTGCAGCTTTGCTTCAGTTGCGCGCCATTTCCAGCAACGAGGGTTTCAATGAAGCCCCACTGATGGACTAGTGCTGATCAGGCGGTCAGCGGAATCAGTCCGGCAACCACTTTCCTTTCCTCCATCACCAGGATGTTGAAGGTGCGGCATGCTGCCGGCGTGTTCATGATTTCAATCCCGATACCGGCCTTATGAAATGGCATTAGAAGTGACGGGTCCGGAAACTGCTGGTTTCGTCCGGTTCCGACAATGACCACTTCCGGCTCAAGCGCCAGCAATGGCTGAAGGGTTTCTTTCGACAATTTTTCAAACGAGGTAACTGTCCAGCCCGTGTCTATGCTGCCAGGCGAAAGAATCAATGGAGTTGTATGCGTGTCCTCTCCAATCCTGATGCCTTTTTCATCCACCGCGCGGACGTAAGTGCGGTCTCCGGGGTTTTCTCGTGTTAACTGCATTTATCAGGCGGGAAGTTCGATGACAGGTTTCTTTGGGTTCCGACGATAAAAGCACACCACCTGGCCAATTGAATGAACCTGTTCTGCCTTGCTTTTTTCAGCGATCTGGGCCATCCACTCCCGCCTGTTCTCGCGGTCGGTGCGAATCCGGACCTTGATCAGTTCATGATGATCCAGCGCGGTTTCAATCTCGTTAAAGATGTTTTCGCTCAGACCCTTATCGCCCACCATGACAATCGGGTTGAGTTTGTGGGTCAGTCCTCGCAGGTATCGAATTTGCCGGTTATTAAGTGCCATATCGGGTTTCTCAATTCTGGTTCGTGTCTGTGGCACACTGTGACCAGAGGTTAGATGATTTTTTAAGGGCGCAGATTCTAACATGCCCCGTTATTAATCGAATGAGAACCCATGGCCAGAAGTAAAAGCAGCAAGCGCTGGCTGCAGGCGCATTTTGACGATCCTTATGTGAAGCAGGCACAGCAGGAAGGGTTTCGCTCACGCGCAGTATTCAAGCTGCAGGAGCTGGACGAAAAATATCGCATGCTGCAACCTGGCATGGTAGTGGTTGACCTGGGTGCAGCGCCGGGTGGCTGGAGTGAGTATGTGGCACCGCGTGTGGCACCGGGAGGGCAGGTCATCGCACTGGATATCCTGTTCATGGAACCACTGCCTGATGTCGAGTTCATAGAAGGTGACTTTACAGAGGCTGCTGCGCTCGATGCGCTTGAAGCAAAACTCGATGGGGCAAAAGTTGATCTTGTGATGTCAGACATGGCCCCCAATATGAGTGGTGTGGCCGTGACAGACCAGGCCAGGGCCATGTATTTGGCCGAACTGGCGTTTGAGTTTTCGAAAGATCACCTGAAACCTGGCGGTCGTTTGCTGATCAAGATGTTTCAGGGAGAGGGATTCGACGGGTTTGTGAAGCACTGCAGAACCGCCTTTTCAAAGGTGCTGGTGCGCAAACCCAAAGCGTCCCGGCCCAGGAGCCGGGAGGTTTATTTACTGGCCAGCGGGCGTCTGGTCGAGTAGTTTAAGGATATAGAGGACAAGTATTTGAACGATTTGGCTAAAAATCTGCTGACGTGGGCGATCATCGCGATCGTGCTGGTTTCGATATTTAACCACTTCACTGCGGTCAATTCTGTACCGGAGCCGCTGGCCTACTCGCAGTTCCTTAAGGATGTACGCAGTGGACAGATCACCGAGGTCAAGATCGAGTCCAGCGAGGCGGGCAACAAGATCACAGGGCGCCTGGCCGACGGCACAGTTTTCGAGTCATTCGGCCCGCCCGACAACAAGCTGATTGATGATCTTGTAGAGAATGATGTTCGCATCACGGCAGAACCCCCTGAAGGTCGTTCTATCCTTGTCGACCTGATCCTGGGTGTGGCGCCGATCCTGCTGCTGATTGGTGTATGGATTTACTTCATGCGCCAGATGCAGGGTGGTGGCGGTGGCCGCGGCGCCATGTCATTTGGCAAAAGCCGGGCAAAACTGCAGGGTGAAGACCAGGTCAAGGTAACATTCCAGGATGTTGCTGGCGTCGAAGAAGCCAAACAGGAAGTTGGTGAACTGGTTGAGTTCCTCCGCAATCCAGGCAAATTCCAGAAGCTGGGTGGCAAGATTCCACGTGGTGTTCTGATGGTTGGCTCTCCCGGCACAGGTAAAACCCTGCTCGCAAGAGCGATTGCCGGCGAAGCCAAGGTTCCTTTCTTTTCTATCTCTGGTTCCGATTTTGTAGAAATGTTCGTGGGTGTGGGTGCATCACGTGTACGCGACATGTTCGAGGAAGCAAAGAAACACGCACCATGCATCATCTTTATTGACGAAATTGACGCCGTCGGGCGCCATCGCGGCGCTGGTCTTGGCGGTGGTCATGACGAACGTGAACAGACGCTCAACCAGTTACTGGTTGAGATGGACGGATTTGAGGGCGGCGAGGGCGTGATCGTTATCGCTGCCACCAACAGGCCTGACGTTCTTGATCCGGCATTGCTGAGGCCCGGCAGGTTCGATCGCCAGGTGGTCGTTCCATTGCCTGATATTCGCGGCCGTGAAGCCATCCTGAAAGTACATATGCGCAAGGTGCCACTGGACGACGATGTTCAGCCCAAGGTGATTGCCCGTGGTACGCCCGGTTTTTCCGGCGCGGATCTTGCAAACCTCGTGAACGAGGGGGCCTTGTTCGCGGCACGTGAAAACTCCGGCATGGTCACCATGGATCATTTAGAAAAGGCGAAAGACAAGATCATGATGGGGGCCGAGCGCAAGTCGATGGTCATGAGTGAGGATGAGAAGAAACTCACTGCCTATCATGAGGCTGGCCATGCGATCGTTGGCCGCCTGGTCCCACAGCATGACCCGGTTTACAAGGTCACCATTATTCCTCGCGGTCGTGCGCTTGGCGTCACCATGTTCCTGCCGGAGCAGGATCAGTACAGCGTGTCGCGTCGCAAGCTTGAATCACAATTGGCAAGTTTGTTTGGCGGACGAGTCGCTGAAGAATTGATTTTTGGCGAGGAAAATGTAACCACGGGCGCTTCCAATGACATCGAAAGGGCCACCGGCATCGCCCGCAACATGGCAACCAAGTGGGGCCTGACCTCGGCACTGGGTCCTTTGACCTACTCGGAAGACGAGGACGAAGTATTCCTGGGGCGCTCTGTGACCCAGCATAAACATGTTTCGGATGACACAGCCCGAAAGATCGACGAAGAGGTTCGTCGTATCATCGAGGAAGCTCACGAGAACGCCAGGACAATACTGGTGGACAACACGAACATCCTTCACATGATGTCCCAGGCGCTGCTCAAGTACGAAACCATCGATACCAGGCAGATTGACCAGTTAATGAATGGCGAAGAGCCAGATCCGCCAGAGGGCTGGTCAGACAGCGACGATGATGGCCTCAATTCTTCTTCAGGTGACCCTGAATCGGAATCTGAGGATTCCGGCGGCAAGCGTCCGACCATTGGCGGACCGGCAGAGCAACACTGATCGCAGGTTAAGGCGCTTTAAGCGCTGGTCTGACTTTGAATCTGCCTGAACCACACGCGGCACTGAACTGCGGGCGTTTCGCCGTGCGACTCGATCGCCCGTGCATCATGGGCATCCTCAATCTCACACCTGATTCCTTCTCTGATGGCGGCTTGTGGCTGGAACCTGACCAGGCAGTGCGTCACGCCCTGGACATGGTTGCTGATGGCGCCGATATCCTCGATGTGGGAGGCGAATCCACCCGACCGGGTGCGCAAGCAGTGGTCGAGCAGGCGGAGCTGGATCGTGTCATTCCGGTAATCGAACGACTTGCTTCGGAAATCGCAGTTCCCATCTCTGTGGACACCAGCAAGCCTCAGGTCATGAAAGCAGCGGTTGCTGCTGGCGCGACAATGATCAACGACGTTTGTGCTTTACGCCAGCAGGGTGCGCTTGATACGGCGGCATCGCTGGGCGTACCTGTCTGCCTGATGCATATGCAGGGACAGCCGCGCGATATGCAGCACAACCCGAATTACCAGGATGTCGTGGCTGAAGTCCGGGATTTTCTTGACGAACGAACACAGGCCTGCCGCGATGCAGGAATATCCCGACACGAAATTGTGATCGATCCCGGCTTTGGTTTCGGTAAATCATTGCAGCATAACCTCGATCTGTTAAACGGCATTGTCGAACTGAAAACACTTGGATTTCCGGTGATGGCGGGCCTCTCGCGTAAATCCATGCTGGGTGCAATAACAGGTCGGGAAACAGGCGATCGTGTGATTGCATCTGCAGCCGCAGCCATGCTGGCGGTGCAAAATGGGGCTGCAATCGTCCGGGTGCATGATGTGCGCGAGACGGCCGATGCTTTGAAAGTGTTGGCAGCTTCCAGAGCTTCGACCGCCGATCCGTATTAGAATCTTCATATGACTATCAGGTACTTTGGAACGGATGGTGTCCGCGGGCGTGTTGGTGAACACCCCATAACCCCGGACTTCATGCTCAAACTCGGGCGTGCGGCAGGGGTCGTGCTGGCAAAAGGCGACAAGCGCGCGGTTGTTATCGGCAAGGACACGCGAATATCAGGTTACATGTTCGAATCAGCGCTTGAAGCTGGTTTATCAGCTGCTGGTGCCGACGTGCTTCTTCTTGGCCCAATGCCCACGCCAGCGGTTGCTTACCTGACGCGAACTCTCTACGCCTGTGCGGGCATCGTGATATCCGCTTCTCATAACCCCTATTACGACAACGGGATCAAGTTCTTCTCTGCTGACGGTGAAAAATTTCCGGGCTCAGTTGAAAAGGCCATCGAAAAGGAGCTGGAAAAGCCTTTCGAAACGGTGGATTCAGCGCACATGGGAAAAGCGGCTCGCGTTGACGATGCGGTAGGCCGTTATGTCGAATTTTGCAAGGGCACGTTGCCATTCGGGTTTGACCTTTCGGGAATTCGCATTGTTCTCGACTGCGCCAACGGCTCAACCTACAAGGTGGCGCCAGCTGTCCTCAAGGAATTGGGCGCCAGGGTCCACAAGATGGGCAACAAACCGGACGGCCTCAACATCAACGACCAGTGTGGCTCAACTTACCCCAATGCGATGTGCCAGCGGATCATCAAGAAAGGCGCCGACATCGGCATTGCACTGGACGGGGATGGTGACCGGGTGATTCTTGCCGACAGCAATGGTGAAATCGTTGATGGCGACGAAATGCTCTACATCATTGCCCGATCGAGACAGGAAGAAGGCACCCTGGATGGCGGCGTGGTTGGCACCGTCATGAGTAATTTCGGGCTGGAACAGGCCTTTGCACAGCAAAACATACCCTTTATCCGCACGCCTGTAGGCGATCGCCATATTCATCGTGCCCTGGTCGAGAACGGATGGAAGCTGGGAGGAGAGGCTTCTGGTCACATCCTCTGTCTGGATCGCACAAGCACGGGCGACGGCATCGTCAGCGCACTGCAGGTTCTTGAAGAAATGATCAGGACCGGTAAGTCACTGACAGAACTGAAACAGGGAATGGTCAAGTTTCCCCAGACCATGATCAACGTACCGGTCTCTTCAGATGGGCCGGCACGCATGGAAAATTCTGTTCGGATTAAAAACGCCGTTCGTGACATCGAGCATCAGATGAATGGCGAGGGCAGGGTGATCCTCCGGCCATCGGGCACCGAGCCATTGATTCGTGTGACCCTTGAAGGTCGTGATGCCAGGGATGTTCAGCGGTATGCAGAAGAGCTTGCGCAGACGGTTCGCGAGGAATTACACGACTGACAATCGGCTTTCTTTTAAAAATAAAGATATATAAAACAGATAGATAAGTGGTTTAGATTTCAAAAAACTGTATAATCATACAGTATCATTGGAGTTTAGAACCCCTGCAACAAACCTGCTGTAAGACCTCCGACTTTTTCTCGCCCCTTGGCCGTAAAACCCGCATGGTTCCACCGGCAATACGCAGAGCATTACAAAGACGCGATGGCGGCTGCCAATTCCCCGGCTGCCACAGCACAAAATTTGTCGATGCCCACCACATCTATCATTGAGCCGATGGAGGGGAAACATCACTGGAAAACTTGGTCTTGTTATGTCGAAGGCATCACCGATTGGTGCATGAAGAAGGCTATGGTATTCAAACTCATGTCTACGGCGAGTTCACTTTCATCCTGCCCAACGACAAACCGCTTTCAAATAACCGCCATGGACGTTTCCGCGGAAACGTCTTTCAACTGGAAGTAAGCAACGCCAATGATGGGCTCAGAATTACACCAGAAACGTCAGTCCCGAAGTTTGATGACCATCCGATTGATTACGATTCAGCAGTTTTGACCCTGGTTCAGGCGGAATCGACTACCGGGAGCTGAGAGAAGCAGGGCATCATCTCTCAAGGCTAACCACTTGTTACACGAATTTAGCAGCCTGCCAATGTCCTTCATTTGTAGGCAAATTTTAGTTTTGGAGTGGTTGAGAGTATCGTTATAGGTAGTAAAAGGGTGGGCTAGCTTCTATTTGGAGGTTGTCATGCGCATTTTAAGGGTCATTTTGCTAACCGTCTTTGCCGCATCGGTGCTATCGGTCTCTGCACATCAACAAGCCCCTGGTAAGCCTTCTGATGCCACACACAGTGGAGGCACTGACAAATGTGGTTGTCACTACAATCGCAAAACCGGTAAATACCACTGTCACAAAAGAAAGAAGCGTGGCGGTGATTGCCCACCCTGAACAATTTCACCATCCGATGAATGTTCGTAATGTTTTCAGTTCCGACATTAGCGCTTTTGTTGGTGTGGTGAAATCTTGTGACAAATCATTAAAGGCGGACGCCATAAATGGCACGCGCAACGGCTTCATTCAGCCACTGCTTTGGCTCCGCCAAAGTCGTAATCTCATTCTCGCCTGCACGGGCTACGGCTACACTCGGTCGCTTTCTTCGCTTCGCGAAACCCGCAATCTCGATTCCGCCTGCCCTGCTTAATCCGGACGGCAGGCCTCATGAACAAGGGTTCAGAACAGTTTGATGAACATGATGCTCCGCCAGGATGGAAGGTCGATCTGAATCGCGAAGGAGACATCGTGCGCTACAAATATTCAGAAGTGGCGACCGGAGAATGCATTGAGGGTAGTGCTCTGGCCAGTAATTTCAGATCGCCGGGGAAACACATTCGTAAGTATATTCACGAACGCGAGGAGAAGAGCAGATTAGAGACGGCCGGAGTAACTGGAGCCCAGATTGCACGAAAAATTTTGATGATGGTAGGCCGGCTCCATCAAGTCGGCTTCGAGAGTTTATATATTGATCCATACATGGCCCCGTCTGGCTTTTATTGGCGATATAGCATTGGGGTTTGTCGTGACGGCTTGTGGCCGCAAGAAGGGATTCTCGGATTGAAGAAAAATGAAAGGCCGGAAGGCTCGATTGTCGGTGGCTACAATCAACGAATTCCATGGTGTTATGTGACAGATTCTGTCGAAGAGTTTGCAAAAAAATTCTATGCACGATATCTGCGAGATCCAGCCAGTGCCAATGCTAGAGCCACAGCCAGTGTCAGCAATACTGAATACGTTGAGTGGTACAAGGAAATGCTTGAACAAACTGCACCAAACGGAGTCTTGGTTTTTGGGTGCGATGGGGGGGCGTGGTACGAGCACGCATTCACTTGGGGAGGACCCTCAGATTTTCGCATGGCTATGCCGCCGGGTTTCAAGAAGCGATGAGGCCCAACAAATCATTCAAGGCGGACGCCGTAAACGGCACGGGCAACGGCTTCACTTGGCCGCTTTTTTCGTTTCGCGAAATCCGCAACCTCGATTCCTCCTGCCCTGCTTAATTCGGACGTTATGTCGCAAGGCATCATGTGCTCGATTTGAGTCTGTCAATAAATTGCAATCGTCTGCATTCTGCAGGAGCGTTCAGTTGACGTGACATCGGATTGGCTACGTTTATTATTTATTATTGACAGATAAAATGTCGAGAAAGGAGGACCGTTAAATGGCAACCAAACCATCAGTAAGCGAATTCGATGTCATTGTTATTGGGTCCGGCATGGGTGGCATGACAACGGCCACTGCTCTCTCCCGAATGGGTCACAAAGTGCTGCTGCTTGAGCAAGCGCAGGTGATTGGCGGGCTGACTCACACTTTTACTCGCGAGGGTTTTAGCTGGGATGTCGGTCTCCACTATTGTGGACTATTCGGTCACGACCAGTTTGCGGGCCGAACCCTGGACTGGCTCAGTGGTGGAAGCATCGAGTTTCACTCAATCGGAACGGTCTATGACACGCTGCACTTCCCGGAGGGGTACGACATATCCGTTGGGCGCCCGGCGGAAGCCTACAAGATGGAGCTCAAAGACCAGTTTCCCGACAATGTTGCTGAAATCGATGCCTACTTTGAGGCACTGCAGTCGGCGAATGAAGCTGCCTATATAGTGGGTACCGAGCGATCCATTCCTGAACCATTTCGTTCTGCCCATCGCTGGTGGAATAAAAGCAAGATCCAGCGTTGGGCCGGTCGCACAACGGGTGAGGTGATCGGTGAACTCATCAGTAACCCGAAGCTGGCCGCGGTGTTGTCGGCGCAGTGGGGTACCTATGGCGGCAAACCGAAAGAAGCGAGCTTCGCCTTTCATGGCATGATTATGGGGCATTATCTTGAAGGCGCCGCTTATCCTGTTGGCGGTGCCAGTGCCATTGCAAAAGGACTGCTTCCCGTGATCGAAGCGGCTGGAGGCAGTGTTCGAGCTGGAACGCCGGTTAGCGAGATACTGGTTGAAGATGGCAAAGCCGTAGGTGTGCGCACCAGCTCAGATGAAGAATACAAAGCGCCTACCATTATTTCGGCGATCGGCGCAGGCGAAACCGTGAAGCGTTTGTTGCCAGGAGACATACAGAAACAGGACTGGGCTAAAGAGATAGCCACGTTCAAACCATCAGTCTGCCACTTTGATCTGTATTTAGGATTTGAGGGAGACATTGCCCAACATGGCGCAACGCGTGCGAACCACTGGTTTTTTAATAGCTGGGACACCTATGATACCGCCTGGACGGGGGGAGACGGTGAGCCATTTTCGATGGCGTTTGTGTCGTTTTCTTCTCTTAAGAATCCAGCTCATGATCCGGGTCCGACGAACAAACACACCGCCGATGTGATGCTGTTGGCTGACTGGTCGTCAGTGGCAAAATTTGCAGATGGCGGGGCTGATCAACATCCTGACGAGTGGGCGGCTTTTAAGCAGAGTGTCGAGTCCAGGCTGCTGGAATTCTTCAAGAGTAAGTTTCCAGATCTGGCACCGTTTATCGTCTACCATGAATTGGGCACGCCACTCGCAACGGCATTTTTCACTGGCCACGAGAAAGGCGGGTTCTATGGTGTCGAAACGACGCCGCGTAGAATGTTATCGGATGCGCTCAACGCACGTACACCTGTACCCGGTCTGTTCCTGACTGGTCAGGACGTGATGAGTCCAGGAATCGCCGGAGCACTTGCCGGTGGTATGTTTTGCGCTGCGGCAATTGATCCACGCGTCTTCAAGAAACTCAAATAAAGTATGCTAATTCCACATAACAACGGCATTAAGATTGCTCACTCTCGTTCGCTGGGACGCCGCTACCGCGGCGCCCCTTATGCTGGCCGTTAGGCCGCTAACAGGATGAAGCGTGGAAATCACAATCGAAACAACAAGCACTTAACCTAGGGAGCAAAGATGCCTATCCAGACCTTCAGCAACACTACAGATGGACTCGAGCCTGATCAGAGAAATCGCGGCCATTATGTGGCCAACCTGGACACGGAGAACGAAAGCTTATGGGTGCCATATGCAGAAGGCGTATGGTTTCAGCCCTGCCAATTCAACGTCACGACTGGTGGATTTAGTGTGCTGCTCAAGGGCCTCCCGGGTGCCCAAATCGGTGTTCACTACCATGTCGGAACGGTTCGCGGTTTTACCATCCAGGGGCACTGGAGATACCTGGAGCACGACTGGGTCGCGGGCCCTGGAACATTCATTTACGAGCCGGCCGGGGAGGCGCACACTCTGGTGATCAATGAGGATTCACCTGAGCCCGCATTGATATTTTTTGTCATCGAGGGAGCGCTCGTATATCTAGACAAACCCGTCGATGGTTCACTTGCGGCGTACGAGGATGGTTTTTCAGTTTTGGAGTACTGTAGAGAGTACTACCGAGAAGCTGGTCTTGATGTCGAAGAATTGAACGCTCGCATCCGCTAACAGGCGGGTGCAGCCTAACAAATCATTCAAGGCGGACGCCGTACACGGCGCTGGTTTTGCACCACTTTAATGGATACATTTTGGGCGCAGTTTTTCATGGTCCTTTGGCGTCCAATAACCGGGAGACTCGTGTTGCAAGCAAACCAATATCTGCACTCAAACAGGTGAAAGTGGTTTTGTTCCGTACAAGAAGCGTGTTTGGCTGGCTGGCGGAAGTCATTCTGATGAAGCAGCGTCTCACTCTCTTGAGCAGAGGAGCATCGTAGACACTGCTGCCTCATTCAGACGTGAATGCCCTGGCTATGAGAATTCTTAAAGCCTCACTATGGATTGCAGCAGTGTTCAACTTCCTCGCTGCTTATGTTCTTGCTTTTCCCTCGTCTGAGTTTGGCGCATTTCTCGGGCTGCCACGCGACACCCCGGTTCTTTATCTGGCTCTTTGTTCCGGGTTCATATTTTTATTTGGTTGTGCTTATGCCTGGATGGCACTGAAAGGCGTTAGTCGGCCGTTGTTGTTGTTTGGCGCATTCGGAAAAGCCAGTGTGTTCTTGTTGGCGATCGTGCTCTGGATGTCAGGTCACGCAAGTGTCGCAATTGTCGGGTTGGCCATTGTCGACGCACTTTTTGCCTCGGTGTGGTTTGTATGGTTAATCCGAAACAGAACAAATCATTCCAGTTAACGAATCATTCAGGTGCGTGCTGTCCCCTGTACAGCGTCAATCAGATTTATTGACCAGAACTCACACCACACCAAGCTCACGCCCAACTTTGGTAAACGCTGCAACCGCCTGTTCCAGGTGCTCCCGATCATGAGCTGCCGATAGCTGCACACGAATCCGTGCCTCACCTTTTGGCACGACAGGGAAAAAGAAGCCAATCACATAAATACCTTCATCCAGCAGTTTTGCTGCAAAATTCTGGGAAAGAGGCGCGTCATGGAGCATGACAGGGACGATGGAGTGCTCGCCCGGCTTGATCTCAAAGCCTGCTTCGGTCATTGCTTTCCTGAAGTAACCAGTGTTCTCCGCCAGCTTGTCACGCAACTCCGTCGTGGCCGAAAGCATTTCGAATACCTTGATGGAGGCGGCGACCAATGGCGGGGGCAGGGTGTTGGAAAACAGGTATGGTCGTGAACGCTGTCTCAGCAGGTCAATGATTTCCTGCCTCCCGGTGGTGAAACCGCCGGAACCACCGCCCAAAGCTTTTCCAAGTGTTGAAGTGTATATATCGACCTTGTCCATCACACCATGATGTTCGGCTGATCCTCGTCCGGTCGGCCCGAAACAACCCGTGGCATGGCTGTCATCCACCATCAATAAAGCGTCGTATTTCTCTGCGAGCGCAGTGATCTCATCCAGTTTGGCAATGAATCCGTCCATGCTGAATACGCCATCGGTGGCAATCAGGCGTGTGCGGCAGGACTGGGTTTCCTGGAGTGCTTTTTCCAGCGCTTCCATGTCGCTGTTGGGATAGCGATGTCTTTGTGCCTTGCAAAGCCGGATGCCGTCGATGATCGATGCATGGTTGAGTGAATCGGAGATGACGGCGTCTTCCGGGCCAAGAATGGTTTCGAACAGTCCGCCATTGGCGTCGAAACACGATGTGTAGAGAATGGTGTCGTCGGTGCCGAAGAATCCGGAAATGGTTTTTTCCAGTTGCTTGTGCAGGTCCTGTGTGCCGCAGATAAATCTCACAGAAGCCAGCCCGAAACCGTGGTCATCCAGCGCTTTGTGCGCAGCGGCAATCACATCGGGATGATCTGCCAGGCCAAGATAATTGTTGGCGCAAAAATTCAGAACTTCGCTGCCGCCGGCAACCTTGATTTCAACACCCTGGGGCGTGGTGATGATGCGCTCATCCTTGTACAGGCCGGCCTCACGGATTTCTTCCAGGGTTTCGCTAAAACGTTCAAAATCGGGCATTTCCTATACCTCTCCGGTCCAGTCGCATACAACCTTTCCGCACTGGCCGGTGCTCATCAGGTCAAAGCCGTGTTCAAATTCATCAATCGGGATGTGGTGGGTTAAGGCACGTTCCAGCGGAAATCCGCCCAGCACCATTTGCGTCATTTTGTACCAGGTCTCGTACATTCTGCGGCCGTAAATACCATTGAGTTCGAGGCCCTTGAAAATCACCTGGTCCCAGTCGCAGCCCGTGCCCTCTGGCAACAGCCCGAGCAGTGCCACTTTTCCGCCGTGATACATGTTGTGTAGCAGGTCGTTAAAGGCGGCCGGGTTTCCTGACATCTCAAGACCGATGTCAAAGCCCTTCATGTTCATTTCCTTCACGACGTCATTCAGCGATTCGCGGGTGACATTGATGGTGCGCGTGGCGCCCATCTTCCTGGCAAGGTCGAGGCGATAGTCATTGATATCGGTGATCACCACCTTGCGAGCACCAACGTGTTTGCAGACACCGGCTGCAATGATTCCAATCGGACCGGCCCCGGTGATCAGCACGTCTTCACCCACCAGGTCGTATTGCAGGGCGCAATGCGCCGCGTTTCCAAACGGGTCAAAGAAAGCCGCCAGCTCGGGCGCTATCTGGTCGGGAATGGGCCAAAGGTTTGACGAGGGCACGACGACATATTCGGCAAATCCCCCATTTCGATGCACGCCGATTCCGATGGTATTCGGGCACAGGTGAGGACGGCCGGCACGACAATTTCGGCAGTGTCCACATACCACGTGCCCTTCAGCGGAAACCCGATCACCTATTGAGTAGCCTGTGACGCCGTCGCCGAGCGATTCGATAATGCCTACGAATTCATGACCGATGACAAGCCCAGGCTCGATGGTTTTTTGCGCCCATTCATTCCAGTGGTGAATGTGTACATCGGTCCCGCAGATGGCGGTTTTTTCCAGCCGTATCAGGACTTCATTGGTTCCGGGTGATGGCACCGGCACTTCTTCCATCCAGATGCCGGGTGTCGGATCGCGCTTGACCAGCGCGCGCATGGTTTGACTCATTGTTTCTCCATTGCGATTGTTGTCGCAGTGGCGGAATTATACGCTGTTCAATAGCGGTTATTTGCTCTTCGGTGTATTCTACGCGGTCGTCATGAGAGACAGGATATGAGCGGCAAGCTATTTATCAAAACACACGGGTGCCAGATGAACGAGTACGATTCGGACAAGATGTCTGACGTGCTGTTGGCATCCCATGGCCTGGAGTTGACTGACAATGAGTCAGAGGCTGATGTCATCCTGATCAACACCTGCTCCATCCGCGACAAGGCACAGGAAAAGGTCTTCTCCCAGCTGGGACGCTGGCGGAAGCTGAAAGAGAATAATCCGCAGGTGGTGATCGGTGTGGGTGGTTGCGTTGCCAGCCAGGAAGGTGAAGCTTTGATCAAGCGTGCGCCCATTGTCGATATGGTGTTCGGCCCGCAAACGCTGCACCGCCTTCCAACCCTGCTGGATTCCGTACGTGACAAGGGCAAGGCGGCGGTCGATATCTCGTTTCCCGAGATCGAGAAGTTTGACAAGTTGCCGGCTGCCGGCAAGACCGGCCCCTCTGCCTTCGTTTCAATCATGGAAGGATGCAGCAAGTACTGCAGTTTCTGCGTGGTGCCCTACACCCGTGGCGAAGAGGTCAGCCGTCCCCTGGATGATGTCATTGTCGAATGCGCAGGCCTGGCCGAACGCGGGGTGGGTGAGATCAACCTGCTGGGCCAAAACGTGAATGCCTACCGTGGCCCCATGCATGATGGCTCTACAGCAGACCTCGCGCTGTTGATTCACTATGTCGCAGCCATTGAAGGCATTGAGAGAATCCGTTTCACGACTTCTCATCCTGTTGAGTTCTCAAGCAGCCTGATCGACGCATTTGGTGAAGTGGACAAGCTGGCCAACTATGTTCACCTTCCGGTTCAGAGTGGCTCTGACCGCATCCTTTCAATGATGAAACGCGGTCACACCGTGCTGGAGTACAAGCAAAAAATCCGACGCTTGCGTGAACAGCGGCCTGGTATCGCCCTGTCTTCTGATTTTATCGTCGGTTTTCCGGGCGAAACCGAGCATGATTTTGAGCAGACGATGTCGCTGATTCGTGAACTGAATTTTGACCAGAGCTTCAGTTTTATTTATTCGTCAAGGCCTGGCACCCCGGCTGCAAGCCTGCCCGACGACACACCGTTGAAGGTGAAGAAGGAGCGCCTGCAGCGTCTTCAAGCCCAGATCAACCAGCAGGCTGCTGCCTACAGCCAGGCCATGGTGGGCACGCGCCAGCGGGTTCTGGTTGAAGGCACGAGCAAGAAGGACAAACACCAGCTTGCCGGCCGTACGGAAAATAACCGCGTTGTGAATTTTGATGGGCATCCCAGGCTGATTGGTCAGTTTGTTGATGTTGATGTTACCGAAGCACTGAGCAATTCACTTCGGGGCCGCCTTGCGGAACTGGTGCAGCGCGCCTCATGAGTAGCGTCTTGTGAGTAAACGATTAACGCTCGAACTCGAGCCTGTCGACAACGAGAGACTGGCCAATCTTTGCGGACAGTTTGACGATCACCTGAAGCAAATAGAGGCGCGACTTACGGTTGAGATTTTCTGTCGCGGCAACCTTTTTAATATCCAGGGTGAGGAAAAGCCCGCAAAAGCCGCCCGTCGTCTCCTGCAAAACCTCTACAAGCTCACCGAACATGAAGTCCTGACCCCTGAATTGCTGAATCTTCACCTGCAGGAATCGGGCATCGATGAAATTCACAGTGCTAATGATGACCAGAATGACGTCACTGTAAAAACCAAGCGCGGGATCATTCGCGGTCGTGGCCCGAATCAAAAGCAGTACATGCGCAACATCACACGCAATGCCATTAATTTTGGTGTGGGGCCAGCGGGAACAGGTAAAACCTATCTTGCGGTGGCATGTGCAGTGGCTGCGCTCCAGGAAGACCGTGTGCAGCGCATCGTATTGGTGCGCCCTGCTGTTGAGGCAGGAGAGAGGCTGGGGTTTTTGCCCGGGGACATGGCTCAGAAAGTTGATCCATACCTTCGGCCATTGTATGACGCCCTCTACGAGATGCTGGGTTTTGAGCGGGTGGCGACATTGATTGATCGCAACGTGATTGAAGTTGCACCGCTGGCATTTATGCGTGGCAGAACACTCAATGATGCTTTCGTGATCCTGGATGAAGCACAAAACACCACTCGCGAACAAATGAAGATGTTCCTGACCCGAATTGGATTCGGATCAACTGCGGTTGTGACCGGCGATGTCACGCAGATCGATCTTCCGCGCAAAGCCTCTTCCGGTCTTAAGAATGCCCTGAAGATCCTGACCGATGTCAAAGGCGTCAGTTTTGCGTGGTTTGCAGCCGGCGATGTGGTTCGACACCCCATGGTTCAGCGAATCGTTGAAGCTTATGACCGAGATGAAAATCTGAAGAATGACGAGCCAGGCTCCCCAGATGATTGAGTCCGGGGCATGATCGAACTGGTCGTGCAGGATGTTTCTGGATTTGGAGAGGTACCCGGTCACTCGGCGTTTTCTCAATGGATACAGCCGGTTCTGGCTGACAGTGGAAGTGTTGGCCTGACCATTCGCGTCGTTGATGAAGCAGAAAGCAAGGCGCTGAATTTGCAATATCGTGGCAAGGCCTACCCCACTAATGTTCTGGCCTTTCCGGCAGATTTGCCACCCCAGGTCATTGATGAACTGGAAACGCCACCGCTGGGTGATATCGTGATTTGCGCAGGCGTGGTCGCCTCGGAAGCGACCAACCAGAACAAGCCAATCAGGAGTCACTGGGCGCATCTCGCGGTTCATGGTGTACTGCATTTACTTGGCTTCGACCACCAGGATGACGATCAGGCGACGGTCATGGAGTCGCTGGAAGTCCGGTACCTTGCCGAACTCGGTTTTCCCAATCCATATCAAGCCTGAGTTGATTTGTTTGCGTGGTCGGCCCAATATTGGAACTGGCGCTGCTTTGCGCTGTCACGCTGTCTGAAATGAGCGACGACCAATCGAGTAACGGTCCCGGGCGACAATCTTTTGTCGAAAAAATAGGCAAGGCCTTTACTGTCCAGGTTGAGCCAGCTGACCGGGACGAACTAAAAGCTGTGCTGGAAGGCGCGGTCACAAACGGAATTATCGATGCTGATGCGCTTGCCATGATGGAAGGCGCGCTTGAAGTATCCGAGACCCAGGTCCGCGATGCCATGATTCCGCGTGTCCAGATGGTGGTGGTCAGCATCGATGCGGCCATTGATGATTTTCTGCCCCAACTGGTCGAGTCCGGTCACTCCCGGTTTCCGGTTGTGGGTGAAGACAAGGATTCCGTCGAGGGCATTCTGCTGGCCAAGGACCTGCTTCCTCACTTGTCCCAGGGCCAATGGAGTTTCAACCTGGCTGAAATCATTCGCCCGGCGATGATCATTCCTGAAAGCAAACGCCTCAATATGCTGCTTCGTGATTTCCGCGGTGGCAGAAATCACATGGCAATCGTGGTGGATGAATACGGCGGCGTGTCCGGCCTGATCACCATCGAGGATGTCCTGGAAGAAATCGTCGGTGAAATAGACGATGAATACGATGCCGAGATCGAGGCTTCGATCATCCCACTGGGAGGCAGGAGGTACCAGATTGATGCTCTCACGCCCCTTGGTGACCTGAACGATACTTTCCAGGTAAGTCTTGACAGCGAAGACCACGACACCATAGGCGGTTTTCTGATGGCTGAGTTTGGGCGCGTTCCTGAATTTGACGATGTTGTGGTGGTTGCTGATCGGTTCGAGTTCAGGGTCATCCAGGCGGATTCACGTCGCATTGTCACACTGGAAATGAACGACCTTGCCTGAGGCAGTGCCTCTGCGCCCTGGTTTTCGGGTGCTTTGGGTTGCGCTGCTGGTTTGCCTTTTCATGATGATGCCGGTTGCAGCCCCGGCTCAGCTCCCGGAAAACGAGGAGAGTCAGCCGGAAGTCTGGCTTCTGACTTATGGGCCCGGGGAAGTCTACTGGCAGCGATTTGGTCACAATGCAATCTGGATTGTTGACCACTCAGGCGGTCTCAACCACACCTTCAATTTCGGTTTTTTCGATTTTACCCAGCAGGGGTTCCTTAAAAACTTCATATTCGGGCGATTGAACTACTTTGCCGCAGCTCGTCCTGCGAAAGTTGAGCTGTCGGAATACGTTGATGCAGATCGATCTGTAAGGGCGCAACGTATCAATATTGATGCCGCCCGCATTGGTCTTTTGAGCGACTTCCTGATCACAGAGATCAGTGATGAAAATCGCGAGTATCTATATGACTACTATCTTCACAACTGCTCAACCCGGGTGCGCGATGCAATCGACCTGGTTCTGAACGGTGCCCTGAAAGAGGAGTTTGATCAGTCACCGGCGTCCCTGAATTATCGGGACCACACGCGCCGGCTGACTCAAATGGACCCGATTTACTACCTGGGACTGCAGGCGGGTCTGGGGAGTCCTGTTGATCAACCCGTCAGTCGGTGGGATGAAATGTTCATTCCCGGCGTACTGGCTGATGCTCTGACCGAGGCTATTGATCCATATACAGGGCAGCCAGTGGTCACCCAGGAGGTCATGCTGCATGTCTCATCAATGGAATCGCCGCCCGCTTTGCCTGATGTTGTCTGGTATCGCTACCTGGCAGGAGCTGTTGCGATTCTCCTGATTGGCGTCGCACTGAGCTTCATCCCGCGGGTTACAGCGAGGCAACTGGCTACATCCTGGTTGCTGACCGGCGGGTTCCTTGGCCTGGTTCTTGCCTTTCTCTGGCTGGGTACGGATCACTGGGTGTCAGCGCTTAATCTCAACCTGCTATTGCTGAATCCATTGTGGCTGCTGGTCATGTTTCGGGCTTTGCAAAAGCCGCTTGCCTGGTTGGTGGTGGTTTGCGGCCTGGTGGCGCTTGCCGCGCCCTGGTATCCACCCTGGCAGTACAACGCGGATGTTGTCGCACTGATCTTGCCGCTGAATCTGCTGTCGAGCGTATTGCTTCTGAAATCAGGATCCAAGCTCAGCGAGTAATGCCGCCTGTTGTTCCTGCTGCAGTGGCTGCACAACCAGCTCTAGCGCTCCTGCCAGGAACTCATCCAGCTTATAGAGGGTGAGGTTAATGCGGTGATCGGTGATGCGTCCCTGCGGAAAATTGTAGGTCCTGATACGCTGCGAGCGATCTCCACTTCCAACCTGTAGTCGCCTTGATTCTGCCTGTTCAGACTGCTGTCGGCTTTGCTCCTGTTCGAGCAAGCGAGCCTGCAGCAGCGACATGGCCCTGGCTTTGTTCTTGTGCTGCGAACGCTCGTCCTGGCATTCAACGACAATGCCGGTGGGGTGGTGAGTGATCCGGATGGCGGAATCGGTTTTGTTGACGTGCTGGCCACCAGCCCCGGATGCCCGAAAAGTATCAATTCTCAGATCGCTGGGATTGATATCGATGCTGTCTATATCTTCAGTTTCCGGAAGTATGGCCACTGTGCACGCGCTGGTATGGATACGACCCTGGGATTCGGTTTCAGGCACCCTCTGAACCCGGTGGGTACCTGACTCAAATTTGAATTGTGAATAGGCTCCCTTGCCTTCAATCAGGGCGATAATCTCCTTGTACCCACCGTGGTCGCCTTCGCTGTGACTCAGAACTTCCATGTTCCAGCGCTGGCCTTCTGCATACTTCTGGTACATTCTGAAGAGGTCGCCGGCAAACAGCGCCGCTTCATCACCACCTGTTCCAGCGCGGATCTCCAGGAAAATGTTCTTTTCGTCATTTGGGTCTCGCGGCAACAGCAAACGTTGCAGCTCAGCTTCCAGCTCTGTCAGCGAGGAATTGGCCTCTTCCATCTCCAGTTCAGCCATCTCGCGCATTTCCGGATCGCTGTCACGGGTCATTGATTTCGCCTGGTCGAGGGTCTTGCCGGCTTTTTTCCAGTTCCTGTAGGTTTCGACCACGGGTTCCAGTTGCGAATATTCAACCGACAGGTCACGAAAGCGATTCTGGTCAGAAAATACGTCAGGTTGTGACAACAGAATCCCGACTTCCTCATGACGAGCCGCCACGGTTTCCAGGCGCTGGAGAACGGAGTCCTTCAACGGGCTTTCCTTTCAGCGTCTTCCTCAACAATCTCGCTGCTGGATTCGCTGTCCGATTCCGGCGTCCTGGCAGGTGCGACCTCTGCGTCTGTTGGCGTGTAAATGCGGTTGATCATCGACATCATTTCAATGTCATCCTGTTCCGCTGCCTTTCGAAGGTTTGTGCTCGGCGCATGCAAAATTCTGTTGGCCAGCGTGGTAGTGAGTTGTTCAAGCACAGCCTTTTGATCGTGACCTGCTTCCAGGCGTCGCATCGCTTTATCGACCAGCTCCTGCCCATGAATGTGAGCACTTTGTCTCAACAGTTGCAATGAGCTTGAGGCCCGGTTGCCGTTCATCCAGCGAACGAATTCTTCTACCGCGGCTTCTATTTCCGGCTCGGCTTTCTGCGCTTCCCGGTTGCGGTGTTCAAGATTCTCATCAACAACCTGTTGAAGATCATCGATGGTGTAGAGGTATACATTATCCAGCTTGTCAATCGCAGGTTCGACGTCACGGGGTACTGCAATGTCGACCATAAACATTGGCCGATAGCGACGTTTGCGCAGTGCCTGCTTGACTGCATCGAACCTGACCACTGGCGTTTCGCTGCCGGTGGATGAAATCAGGATGTCCGCATTGTGAAGAACGCTGTCGAGGTCTGACAGTGCGACTGGTGTGGCATTGAGTTCTTTTGCAAGGCGTTCAGCTTTGCTGACATCCCGATTGGCGATGGCCAGACGGGTCACGCCCTGCTGGCTAAGATGCCTGGCGCACAGCTCAATCATCTCACCTGCGCCAATCAGAAGGACCTGTTTTGAATCGAGATCGCTGAACAACTGACGGGCAAGCACGATGGCAGTGTAGGCAACAGAAATCGGTTTATCACCAATTGCAGTCTGATGGCGAATGGATTTCGCGGTGGTGACCGCATGCTGACACATCCGGTCAAGAATGTTACCCACCGAATCAGCAAGCCTGGCCTGCTGCCAGCTCTTCTTGAGCTGGCCCAGAATCTGGGATTCACCAAGAACCAGGGATTCCATGCCCCCGGCGACTCGAATCAGGTGTCGAATTGCATCCTTGTCCCGGTGCGAATAGAAGTATTTGTCAATGCGGGTATCACGGAGTCCCCACGCGTCATGAACCCAGTCAAGCAGATCGGTTGTTACAAGATTCTGGCCACTGCAATACAGTTCGGTGCGGTTACAGGTAGCAAGCAACAGGGCTTCGTCGACCGTATTGAGTGACTTCAGGGAATTCAGTTTGGCCACGAAGTCACTTTCGGAAAGCGTGACGCGTTCCCGAATTTCAATTGGTGCCGTGTGGTGGCTGATTCCCAGGGTTAGTAGAGGCATACTTTAGTCATGGCCGGAAGGCATAACGATTTTGAGGACGCTGGCACACAACTTCAAGCCTGCATCCCGGTCCCGTGATCAAAACACCGCCCTTGTTGCAGGGCAGATCAACGCAAATCGTTTGGTTCATTTCCTCCTACAGCGTATCCTTTGCGTCATGAAATCCAAACCAAGAAACCTCAACAACTTGTTCCTGAGCCTGGTCATGATGTGCCTGCTGCAGGCCTGTGCTACCTCAAGTAGCAAATCTGGATATGGAAGTGACCCCGCCGGCGACCCAATCATATCTGAGGAGGAGCCATTGGGGCAGGGGCAATCTGAAGAAGAGACATCACCACCCGAGTCAGCCCCCACTGATGCCGAGGTCATGTACAACGTTTTTGCTGCTGAATTGCTTGGCAGTGAAGGTGATCTGAGCGGGGCGGTGAATTCTTATCTTGAAGCCGCCATGAACTCGGACGATCCCGCGATTGCGCAACGGGCCACTCGCATCGCGCTGGCAGCGCAGTCGTGGTTCCAGGCTGCCATGGCCGCAGATCGATGGGCATTGCTGGCGCCGGACGATATGGCAGCCCGTGAGGCTGCCTCAGCCACAATGCTGGCAACCAGTGATTACGTTGGCGCAGAGCTGCAGTTGCAGGAAATTCTCACACGCAACAAAGACAGGCAGGATGCGTGGGCCCTGGTTACTTCATTACTGGCCCAGGCTGGAGACCCTGCCAAGGCCAACGAAATTCTCAAAACCCTGATTGAAAACAACCAGGGTGAAGGCAACGAGGATGCCGTTTTTGTGCAAAGCCAGTTGCTCGCCCGCATGGCACAGTTTCAGGAGGCGGCTGACCTGGCCGACCAGGCGCTGGTCCTGATGCCCGAACGCGTCGAGCTGCTGACGTTCAGGGGCAGGCTTGCGCTGAGCCTTGACGACCTGGACACCGCCATTGAGCTTTTTGGCCGCGCCTGGGAAATTGATCCCGAGAATCGTGACCTTGGTCTTGCATATGCCGATTTGCTGGCAAGAGATGCCAGGGCGGACGATGCCCGTGCGGTCATGGTGTCCATGGAGCAGACACCGGACGTTGTGCTCAGCAGAGTGTTGTTCGAAATTACCGCAAAGGAGCCCGAAAAAGCGAAAGAGGTCTACAAGGAGTTTGCCACGCTGGAAGTCAGTGATCCGAACGAAAAAGCTTACTACCAGGGTCAGGCTGCAGAGGCGATTGGTGAAACCGATGAGGCCATTGAAATGTACGGCACCATCAGGGAAGGAGATTATCTTCCCATCTCCGGGATCAGGCGGGCAGAATTGATCGCGGCTGAAGGAAGGATTGAGGAAGCGCGGCAATCACTCGCTGAACTGCGGGCGCTCGGCGAGGATACGGTGACTGAGCAGGCGTGGCTGACAGAGGCGCGGATTCTGCAGGCTGATGATCAGCGCCAGGAGGCTTTTAAGACGCTGGGTTCTGCCCTTGAGGAGTTTCCGTACTCAATTCCCTTGTTGTATTCACAGTCCTTGTTGGCTGCCGAGCTCGACTATATTTCAGTGGCTGAGAACAACCTTCGAACCATCCTTTCCGATGAGCCCGATAATATTGCTGCGCTGAATGCACTTGGTTACACACTTGCAGATCGTACCGACCGATATGAAGAAGCCGAGGGTCTGATCCGCAGGGCTTACGAACTGGACTCTACCGACCCTTCGATCGTCGACAGCATGGGCTGGGTTGCATATCGCCTTGGCAAGTTGGATGAGGCAGCCATATTCCTCAGGCAGGCCTGGATGCTGGACAATAATCCTGAAATCGCCGCACATCTTGGCGAAGTTCTGTGGGTGATGGGTAACCAGGATGAGGCAATCGAGATCTGGCAGGCAGGCTTGCGAATCGACAGCGAGCACCCAGTTCTGATCGAGACCATGCAGCGCCTGGAAGTTGAACTTTGATAAGAAAACACCTGCTGATCGGGTTTTTGACCATAGGCCTGAGCTCGTGTGCATCAGTATCCCAGGTTCCCGACGGATCACCGTCGGCTGAAAGCAAAGATTTATATGAGGCTCGTGTCAGTATCCTGACTGACGTCGAGCAATGGTCGATGGGCGGCAAGCTGGCGATTTCAGACGGACAGGATGGCGGCAGCGGCAATCTCGAGTGGCGCAGGCAGTCAGAACTCAGTGAGCTCGATTTTCGTGGTGCATTCGGCCGGGGTGCCTGGCAGCTCGACATACGACCTGGTCAGTCGGTGCTGAATTTTGCCAGTGGCGAATCATGGGAAGCTGCCGAAGTGACAACCCTGGTTCGCAATCACGTTGGATGGGAAATACCGGTCGATGCACTTGAGTGGTGGATCCGAGGAATTGCAGCGCCGGATGGGAAGGCGGTTTTTGCACTGGACGAATCCGGCAAGCTGGGTCGACTGGAGCAGTATGACTGGACAGTGATTTATCAGCGCTACAGGGACTTCTCAGGAATCGAAATGCCGACCAGGATCGAAGCCACCAACGGTGAGCGAAAAGTAAAATTCGTTGTCAGGCAATGGAAATTTCCCGAACGCGCGGTGCATGAATCCTGACAGCAATTCAAAAACACACGGAAACTGGTGGCCCGCGCCGGCCAAGCTGAACCTGTTTCTCCATATCACTGGTCGTCGTCCGGATGGCTACCACGAGCTCCAGACTTTGTTTCAGATCCTCGATTGGGGAGACAGGGTTTACCTGGAAAAAACAGATGACGGAGAAATCAAAAGAATCAACGCTGAATACGATGTGCCTGAAGATGAGGATCTGGTCATCAGGGCTGCGCGGTTATTAAAGCGTGTCTCCGATTCCCGGTTCGGCGCAGGAATAGAAGTTCACAAGGAAATTCCGTTGGGCGCAGGGCTGGGTGGTGGCAGTTCCGATGCGGCCACCGTTCTGGTCGCACTGAACCAGTTGTGGGGATGCAATCATTCCGCGAAATTCCTGGCAGAGCTGGGTCTTGAGCTGGGTGCAGATGTGCCGGTATTTGTTCATGGCCATACCGCACTGGCCACTGGTGTTGGCGAAAAAATGGTCCCGGTCTCACTGGGCGAACGAGACTATCTCCTGGTGATGCCAGGGTTTGCTGTTTCAACCGCGAAAGTATTTTCAGACCCGCAGTTAAAACGAAATTCCAACCTGATTTCGGCCGAACAGGCATTGGCAGGCGATGGACGCAATGACTGCGAACCCGTTTCAAAAAGGCTGCATCCGGCACTTGCCGGGCTGTTTGATGAGCTGTCTGAATACGGCCAGCCCAGGATGAGCGGGACGGGTAGTGCGGTGTTTGTGGAGATGTCTTCGCGCGTTGCTGCAAGCAGTGCGGCAGCCACATTAAAATGCCGATATAATGTGCGCGCCGTTGGCGGGCTGGACCAGTCGCCTCTGCAGCAGATAACTTCAGGTCTGGTGCAGGGACAGTCTGAAAACTGACCCGCCTTTGAGGGAATTGTTTCTGGTGGGACGTCGCCAAGTTGGTTAAGGCACGGGGTTTTGATCCCCGCATTCGCAGGTTCGAATCCTGCCGTCCCAGCCAACCACCAAGAGTCAGCAGGTCCAAAATCAAATGAGAGATGCCAGCCCATCGTTAATGGTGTTTTCGGGTAACGCCAACCTGCCTCTTGCCAGCAACATCGCATCTGACCTCAACCTGCCAATGGGCAAAGCGGTGGTTGGACGCTTCAGCGATGGCGAAGTCATGGTTGAGATCATGGAAAACGTGCGCGGTCGAGACGTGTATGTGATTCAACCGACCTGTGCACCCACTGCTGATAATTTCATGGAGTTGCTGGTCATGATCGATGCCATGAAGCGTGCATCGGCCACCCGGATTACAGCGGTCATTCCTTACTTCGGCTACGCGCGGCAGGATCGTCGGCCGCGTTCCGCACGAGTGCCGATCACCGCGAAGGTTGCTGCCAAGATGATCAGCTCAGTCGGAACCGACCGGGTTGTCACCATAGACCTTCACGCTGACCAGATTCAGGGATTTTTTGATATTCCGGTCGACAATGTTTATGCCTCGCCATTAACCCTGGCGGATATCTGGCAAAAACACGGTAGTGATGGCGTCACAGTGGTCTCACCTGATGTAGGGGGTGTGCTGCGGGCGCGTGCCATTGCCAAGCGCCTCAATTCCGACCTTGCGATTATTGATAAGCGACGTCCTCGCGCCAATGTTGCAACAGTCATGAACATCATTGGTGATGTTGAAGGCCGCAGCTGCGTGCTGGTCGACGATATGGTCGATACAGCGGGGACCCTTTGCTCTGCAGCATCGGCGCTTAAGGACAAGGGTGCCAAACGCGTGGTTGCCTATTGTGTTCATGCAGTTCTTTCCGGACCTGCCGTTGACAATATTTCCGGTTCCAGGCTGGACGAGCTGGTTGTGACCGACACCATCCCGCTTGGCGAAGCTGCTCGAGAGTGCGGAAAGATACGCCAGTTGTCAGTGGCGCAGATGATGGCAGAGACCATCCGCCGCATGTCAGAAGGTGAGTCCGTGTCCTCAATGTACGTCGACTAAGGTTCTTCTTTCGATGCGGCTTTAGCCGCGACACCTTTTAAGGTACAATGCCCGGCTGCATTATTGCGCCACACCTGGTCGCGGGTGTGGGTTTATCAATTCAAACAATGAGGAAGACCATGTCAGATACAGTAACTATCCTGGCGGAAATCCGTGAAGATGTGGGGAAAGGTGCGAGCCGCCGCCTGCGTCGTGAAGGAAAGATTCCGGCCATCGTATATGGGGGTGATAAAGACCCCGCAGCAATCACGCTGGACCACGATCTGGTATTGCACCAGTCTGAGAACGAAGCGTTCTACGCCAGTGTTCTGGAAATCAAGCTTGGCAAGAAGGAACAGCAGGTCGTTCTGCGTGACATGCACCGGCATCCGTACAAGCCGATCATCATGCACATTGACTTCATGCGTGTTTCTGCTGATGAGCTCATTCGTATGTCTGTGCCGATTCACTTCACCGGTGAGGAAGAATCACCAGCCGGCAGGGCAACGGGTGTCATCATCCAGCACCAGGTCACCGACGTGGAAATTTCCGCACTGCCCAAGAACCTGCCTGAGTTCCTGACCGTGGATCTTTCAGAAATGGAAGATGGCGATATCGTCATGCTGTCGTCGATCATTCTGCCTGAGGGTGTGGCCATTCCTGCCCTTGACGTGTCGGAAGAAAACGACACTGCGGTTGCCAGCACAGTCCACATTTCTGAAGACCAGGGTACCGGCGTAGCTGCAGCTGCTGAAGCCGAGGCTGGCGTGGATGAACTCGGCGAAGTTGAAGACGGTGAAGAGGCACCTGAAGGTGAAGAAGGTGAAGAAGGTGAAGAAGGCGAAGAAGGCGGTGATAAAGAAGAGGCCTCTTCCAAAGAAGATGCTTCCTGAACCTGAGGCGCTTTATAGCTGAGTACCGATGACAACAAGTGACCAGGAGCCGAGGCGCGATCCCTTGTTGATCGTTGGCCTGGGTAACCCGGGACCAAGTTACGCTGAAACCCGGCACAATGCCGGGTTTTGGTTTTTGGACGAACTGGTTTCCGGGACTGATGCGCAGCTGAAGCTGCAGACCAGACTTCATGCCGAAACGGCAAAAGTCAGTCTGCACGGACGTGAATGCTGGCTTGCGCGACCCACCACATTTATGAACCACAGTGGTCGGGCGGTGCAGGCGGTTTCTGCGTATTACAAAATTTCGCCGGAAAATATCCTGGTTGCGTACGATGAGCTCGACCTGCCTACCGGCACAACCCGCCTGAAATTCGATGGCGGGCATGGCGGGCACAATGGCATACGCGACACCATCCGGTGCCTGGGTACAGCCGCTTTTCACAGGCTTCGAATCGGCATTGGGCATCCTGGCGTCAAGGATGCGGTGACGCCGTGGGTCTTGTCTCGCCCCTCGCGAGAGCAGGAGCTGGGCATCAGACAATCAATCGGACGTGCGCTTGATTGCCTTCCGGAATTTCTTGACGGAAATGTAAACGAAGCAGTGAAACAACTGCATACAGACGGCTGAAATATTATGGGATTCAAGTGCGGCATTGTCGGTTTGCCAAACGTTGGCAAGTCGACTCTATTTAACTCACTGACGCGGGCAGAAATCGCTGCGGAGAACTATCCGTTTTGCACCATTGACCCCAATGTCGGTGTGGTGGCTGTGCCGGATCCGCGACTGAAACAGCTTGTCGATATTGTCCAGCCTAAAAAAACGGTGCCAACTTCCATGCAGTTTGTTGATATCGCCGGCCTGGTGGCAGGTGCAGCAGATGGCGAGGGTCTTGGCAACCAGTTCCTGGCTAATATTCGTGAGACGGATGCAATTGCGCACGTGGTCAGGTGTTTCGAAGACGATGACGTGGTGCACGTCTCTGGCACCATCGATCCCATTTCTGATATTGAAACGATCAACACCGAGCTGGCGCTTGCCGACATGGAGTCGGTGGAACGTGCACTTGAGCGGGTTGAACGTCGTCTCAAGGCCAACGAGAAAGATGCGGCCAGTCGCAAGGCTGCCCTGTTGAAACTCAAGTCATGTCTTGATGAAGGTCAGGGCGCAAAGGCCGCGAACCTGGACGGAGAAGAGTTGAAGTTGATCAGGGACCTTAACCTGATCACGCTCAAGCCGGTCCTGTATATCGCAAACGTCGCTGAAACGGATGACGATCAAAACCCGATGCTGGAAAGGGTTCGGGAAAGGGCGGCCGATGAAGCAGCAGAGGTGGTACCCGTCTGCGCGGCGATTGAGGCAGAGATCAGCCAGCTGGACGATGCCGATCGCGAAGAGTTCCTGGCAGAAATGGGTCTTGAGGAGTCGGGGCTGGACCAGGTGATTCATGCCGGATATCGATTACTTGATCTATTGACATTTTTTACAGCGGGTCCGAAAGAAGTCCGTGCATGGACGGTTAAAAAAGGCTCAACTGCACCTCAGGCTGCCGGCAGAATTCATACTGATTTCGAAAGGGGGTTTATTCGCGCCGAAATTGTATCTTTCGACGACTTCATCAATTGCAATGGTGAAGCGGGCGCGAAGGAAGCCGGTAAGTGGCGGCTGGAAGGTAAGAGCTACGTGGTCCGGGAAGCGGATGTGATTCACTTCCGGTTCAATGTTTGAGGCCATTCAGATTCGAATTCTGACCATTTGCAGGGTAGTACGTCAAACTTCTGCAAAATTTCTTTGCAAAGATTGGGTTTCAGAGGTATAAAACCGCCATCTTTGAGGGTAGTTGGGGCCGGAGGGTTTCAGTGATGGGGACACAAGACAGCAAACAGAAGAATCGGAGCTGGCGTGACATCGAGTCATTGCGCGAGAAAAAGCGGCTACGCGACGATTTGTTGGATATCTGGGATGAAGGTCTGGATATCGACGAGTCGGAAATTCTCGGTGATGATTCCGATATTGACAAGTACTCAGACGAGGAAGATATCGAAGTCGAGGATGATCCGGACGACTACGATGACGACGAAAATTACGACGACGAAGACTAGGCGTTCCTTTCCTTGACACACCCTTTTGCGTGGGCGAGAATATGCGGCTTGCTTGCGGCGGCTTGCGCTAATCATTTTTGATATTAGATCTGTCCGAAAAGGAACGATCGCGTTTGTAACGCCCTGATATTTATAAATAATTTGTACCGGAGGGGTACTCAAGCGGTCAACGAGGGCAGACTGTAAATCTGCTGGCTATGCCTACGTAGGTTCGAATCCTACCCCCTCCACCATGAATTTGGGCAAGTAAATCCGAGAAAATCGGATGTTTTTGGTGAGAAAGAGTTGGAAGTAGGATGAGAACCTACGTAATACGACGGAGTCGTATCGTGGGTTTGACAAATTCGCCGGGAGCGAATTTGAACGTCGAAGCTTTTTGCTGAGACGGCCCCGAAGGGGTGGAGGGCAGGATGCCCGGAATAATCCTACCCCCTCCACCATGAATTTGGGCAAGTAAATCCGAGAAAATCGGATGTTTTTGGCGGAAAAAGAAAAAAATTCGCGGGTGTAGTTCAACGGCTAGAACCTCAGCCTTCCAAGCTGATGATGTGGGTTCGATTCCCATCACCCGCTCCAAAGCTTGATGCCCGCATAGCTCAGGCGGTAGAGCACTCCCTTGGTAAGGGAGAGGTCACTGGTTCAAGTCCAGTTGTGGGCACCATATCCCCGGAGCCGGGATGAATTTATTGGCTTCGTAAAACGTATTGAATGGCACATTTCGGAGACTGGCATGGCCAAGGAAAAGTTTGAGAGAAATAAACCTCACGTCAACGTGGGCACGATTGGACACGTTGACCACGGCAAGACGACGCTGACGGCGGCGCTGACGAAAGTATGCGCGGAGCTTCGTGGCGGTGACGTGACGGCATTTGAAGATATCGACAAGGCGCCC